>JAZGFK010000126.1:0-16767 GCA_036479375.1 Pontiella sp.
TTGGGTGCTACCTTTCTCTTGCTCCATGCCGATGCTCCTATCCTCGTTTGTGGTGAATTGAAGAAAGGTTCATTCTGGCATGGGGCACTCGATTTCCAAACTGGGCATTTTAATTTACAGTCTACCACGCCATGAACAGCCAGACTGATCATCGCCGCACTTGATTTTGCATGTTTCGCGAAAAATTGTTTTTTCTTTTTTGTTTCAGCCACTTTCAAGTACTCCTGTTTGAAGTCCCGTAGCTATACATTTCTCAAACGTCACTTCTTTGTAAATTTTCTATAATACGTTAACCAGTCCGTGAGTCGATATATCAAGTATCGACACGTCGTAAGAGCAGAAAACAAAGCGGACTGCGAAAGACTTGCCCGCTTCAGTTCTCTACATCGACATACTGAATGACATATTTTTCACATCAGCAGCCGCGCACGCATCCATAACCCTGATAATCCGGCCATGAATTGCCTTATCGGCAGGAAGAATATTCACGATCAATTCACTCCCGGAAGAGTCGGCTGCTTCTTTCAGAGATAAGAGCTGACCGATCAAGTCGTCAAGATTGTTCTCATCTTTACCAAAGATCATCCCTTCGATGATGATATCACCGAGTTCAGAAACTTCGATCAACACCTCAATCGGCAGGTCAAGCGGCTCTGACGAATCCACTTTGGCCGGAAGCATAAATGAAAGGTCGGCTTCCTTTTGAACCAATGAGGCGGTAACCATGAAATAGATGAGCAGCAAAAATACCACGTCAATCAGAGGAGCAATCTGAAGCTCCGCCTTTTTATTCATCATATCTTCTAATGGATTCATATCTAGTCCTCGAAGGTTGCGTAGATCAGATCAGTTGCACCAACCTCGCCGCAAGCAATCATGATGTCTTTACACGTTTTGTACTCTACACGCTTATCCGCACGAATATAGATTCGTAGTTCATCATTTAGATCAAGTTCACTTTCAACCAGATCCTTCAGCTCATCTATCGTAACCGGCAGTGTACCGACATAAGCCTGGTTATTTGAATCTACAGATAGCATCATGCGGTTTTTCGTGTCTTCAGGAACTTTGGCGTGAGACGATGTAGGAATCGTAACCTCAACCTTTTCCAGTTCCGTCACCACCGATGCCACCATGAAGAAGATGAGCAACAGGAATACCATGTCGATCATAGGAGCCATGTCGATTTCGACATCATCCCGTGCTGGTAATTTAATATTCATTCCAGACCTCGCTTGGGAGCGTTTGCCCCCTCAACGGCTTTAACAACAGCCTACTTATTCGCCTTTATCTTCGAATCCGAGCGGAAGTTCGCCGGTTTCGAGGGTGTCGAGTAATCCGCCGATATTACGTCCAAGTGTTGCAGTGGACTTGATGAAGCTGTTACGGAAATAGTAATAGAAGAGCATGGCAGGAATAGCGATGATCAGACCTGTTGCGGTCGTTACCAGTGCTTCACCAATATTACCCGCAAGAGCAGCAGGTTTCGCCATCCCCTGGGAACCGATGGTCTGGAAGGCTTTAATCATACCTGAAACCGTACCCAGCAGACCAAGCATCGGTGCTGTTGCGCCAATAATCGACAAGTAGTCGATTGGCTTCATGTATGATGTAATTTCCTCGATACTCGCTTCTTCGATCGCTTCTTTTACTTTACTGAAGTTTATTTCACGCGTAGTAGAACAACGCTCAAGTCCCGCCTGAAAAACATAGGTGAACAAGGTTTCATTCTCTTTACAAAGGCTATGCGCTTCAACAATTTTTTTGTCT
Source organism: Pontiella sp. (assembly GCA_036479375.1). Classification (GTDB taxonomy): domain Bacteria; phylum Verrucomicrobiota; class Kiritimatiellia; order Kiritimatiellales; family Pontiellaceae; genus Pontiella. Next base: position 1,771 of record JAZGFK010000126.1, read on the forward strand.
TTCATCAATTTGATGAAATCGGGCAGCATATCGGGACGCAATAAAACTTTTTCCCGTAGTGCAAGACCGTTCTGAACGATGAAGTATACCATCAAAGAGGACATTAAACCCAACGGGATCATGGCCCAACCACCCTGCTGGATCATTTGCCAAAGTGTTGTTTTTTGAACATTCGCAGCCGGTTCTTCAGAGGCCGCGTCCTGTGCGAAGGCAACGGGGCCAATCAGCAGACTCAAACAAAACGCCAGTTTAATTATTTTTTTTGTCATTTTTTACTCCTTCTCCTGTCGGTTAAGCATTTTCAGGTTCCAAGCTCTTTTCAAGCTCCTGTTCAGCTCTCAATTTTTCTATTCGAATTTTCAATTTTTGTGCCTGATCATCTTCATTGGTATTTTTATATAACAATGAAATTTGACGTATTACTTCTTCAGCAGAATCATACATGCCGAGCTCTGTATAAACTTCTGCACAAAGCAACTCGGCAAGTTGCATCCAGTCAGGATCCTGACTGTTAAACGCAATCACCTTTGCTACCAGTTCCATTGCATTGCTATATTCTTTTTTCAACACCATCAGTTTGGCCGTTATATATAGCTTTTCGGGTGCAGCATCATCGCTCAACCCTTCATCCCATCCATATTTTGCTAGAAGGGATTCCGCTTCTGCTGAACGGCCGGAATCAATAAGTGCGAGAGCCTGATAGATCCGGCTTTTATCCTGCAGCACAGGATCACGATCATCTTCTGCAATTTTTGACGAAATGGCTAGAGACTCATCATACTTCCCGACCTTGTAATACAGCTCCATTAACAATGCGTTGTATTTAGTCAGGTTTGAGGGGATATCACTAAATTCGCTATAGGGATCCATCGCGCGAGTCAATGCGGCGATCACCCTTTCAAATTCACGATTACGATTCAATTCCGCCAATTTTTCAGCATCAATATTTACGTCAAAAATAAGCTCTTTGATTGTACTTGCCCCTAATCGGATCGGCCGGGGAGATTTACCTGTTGAAAACTCAATCCAATCACCATCACGACCGATTATGGAACCTTCCCATGACTTATCACCGGGCATAACCAATGTGGCTTTGAACTCAGCTTGAGCGGAAAGCCCTGTAACTAAAATTCCCGTAAGTGCAAAATATAAAATCGTTTTGTTCATTATTGCCCTCCATATTTCTTGAGCTGTTCACGAACCTGTTCCGCCAGCGGATTATTGTTCGTATAGACATCCTCAAGCATGGCTTTCAAGGTATTCACCGCATCTTCTTCACGGCCAAGTTTGATAAGAACATCTGCCGCTGCAAGATACCCTTTGGCGGCCCAATCGCCATCCGCATAGCCTTTAAACAGAAGGTATGTACGTTGGAATAATGAGTGAGCTAATTTCAGTTCACCTCGTGCCAGACGACATTTTCCCATGCCATACATCGCTTCCGCAAAGACCGCTCCACGCCATTCAGGAACACCAAGAATCATATTGTATTCCTTCTCGGCATCTTCAAATTTTTCCATCTTATATTGCGTATCGGCTTTTATGATCTGAGCCCACGACATAAATGGTTCTGCACCGAACAGTCCCTGAGCTTCGTCAATCGCGGCCAACACACCCCAATAATCTTCTGCTGAGAGTAACTTATATGTATTGGCACGATAAGCGTGCCAGAGCATCTCGGACTCTTCGAAATTGGAAATGAAATATTCATATAACCGCGCCATTTCAATAACGTTACCGGTGTCAACTGCTGCATTGCACATAAGCGATAGCGAAGCCGGTGTAGTGAGCTCCAGAGCAGTCCCCGATTCAAGCAACTCAGCTCCAAGCGCTGCAGCAATATCGTCGCCCTGCAAGAGAGCCTGGGCAACTTGCAGACGCAGGCGAAGGATTTCCATCTGTCCGTCAACCGATGTCAGCTTAAGTTTAATTTTAACCGCCAGTCCTTCACGATCTTCCTCAGACAAGTGGTAGCTTGAAACTTTAACCAGCTCGAGGATAATTTTATCTACACCCTGCTGGAGCGGATCGTTACCAAATCGTTCTATGGTATCGATATAAGCGTCGACCGCATCTGCAACCTGACCCAGTTCAATCTGAGATTGTCCAATCCAGAACACGGCTTCAGCAATATCGGCCTGCTCTTCCCAGCGATCCATATAGTAGTTCATCAAATCAATAATTTCCTGCCACTTGTATTCTAGCTTGTAAACTTTCGCTGCCTGAAACGCAGCATAGGATGCCTGCCTCGGTGTGGAGGCTTTATCGATGCCTTTTCTATAGTCGGCCAGCGCGCGATCAAGTGTATGCGGATCCTCTGACGATGCCTCTTTCGCTGCCTCGATGTCTCCACGCATGCTGTATGCCTCTGATACAAGAACATCGTCCGGAAACTTTTCAATGAATAGCGTAAAGGCCGATTCTGAATCCGCAATGTTTTCCAGACCAAACTGGCAGACTCCTTCCCGGAAGAGAGATGAAGAAAAATATTCCCCAAATTCATTTAATTCCTGATAGCCCTTAAAATCAGCCAACGCATTCGCATAGTCAGCTTGAAGCATGTAGGTCATACCGCGAAAGTAGCGTGAGTCCGCAGCCGGCATACTTTCCTGAAAGCTGTCGATAATTACGCTAAACTGTTCTCCTGCTGACTTATAGTCTTCGGATTGGAAGTAGCCAAAGGCCAACATATAATGAAGATCAGCCTGCAAAGTAATTTTATCTTCATCCTGAGTGGGTGGCAACCCCTCAATCTTTGACTGCAATCCAATGACTTTACTGAAGCTCTCTTTCACAAGGTTGTCTCTAACCATCATGGTAAGTAACGTTTTGGCATACTGACCATCTGGCTTTTCACCTAGATAGTGTAAAATTCGTTCTTCTGCGCGGGAAATCTCACCAACGTCATAAAGAATAAGTACCGATTGAAGCATGGATGCCTCGCCAATCTCGCTATTTCGATCGTTCTGATAAAGCTTATCGAACAGCACATAGGCTTCCCAATAGCGCTTCACTTCTGCGTAAATCTGTCCGATACGGAAGGTCACTTCTTCTTCATAGGGAGGAAGATCGCTCAGTACTTTCATCGATTCGTTGATGTCGTTAATTTCATTCTGACGTTCCTCAATGTCAGCTTCCGTAACTCCAATTTTCTTATCTTTTTCCAGCTTTTGCGTTAGCGTACGTACATGCTCACCTGCAAATTCCAATAGTTTTTCGCGGGGGAGCACCATACGGTATAGTAATAAGGAATTCAGATAATCATCATCTTCAAAACGAACTTTCCCCGCCTTCATAAGAGTCAAGTTCAAGGAAATATCATATTTTGAATCCGTGCGGTAAATACGAGGAATCCATCCAAATAATTCGCGCCATTGTTCCGCCTCGACCAAAGCCCGAACAATCATGATCTGACACAAACTCCTGATTCGCTCGTCCTTAGCGAGTCTTGCGGCTGTTCCGAGCGGATCAACAGATTCCTGCCATTTTTCCAAACGAAAACGAGCCTGCCCTAGCAACAGGTTTGCATTATAGATATCGTCCTTATCCAGATCAGAAAAACCCAATAGGCGTGTTGCAATTGTTTCAATCTTTTCCCAGTTCTGTGTATCAAAAAATCCCTGCGCCATCATACGTAGCGCAATACGTTCTTTCGTACGGGGTTCATTTTCTAGATATTCATCCAGAAGGGTCATGCCAGCTGGCACATCCCCTACTTGATAATGAGCTCGGGCCAATTGGAAACGGCATGTTTGCGCAGTTTCTTTACCCTGTGGATCAGTTAATGGTGCAGTACGGTTGATAACTTCCTGCAAAGCGGGTATCGCACCACCATAGTCGCCACGTTGCAACATGCGGTCTGCGGTTGCAACAACATCTGAAATTCCCATCGACGAATAATCCTGAGCCGATGAAACTCCGGCACCCAAAAAAATGGCCAGTAACAGTGTCTTCAGCATAAATCCGCATTTACGGTGGGAAAAATTCATATCGGTACCCCTAGCTACTCTCTAAACAAAATCTTTGAGCTGAAAAAATCATCTCCGCAATGCCTGCGTCGCCCACATACATCAAGGCCGGAACACAGTTCATGCGATTCGTAACAGACTATATTCCATAGGAAACAATTCAAGTCAATAAAGGCTAAAATTATATAAATGGAGGTAAAAATCACTCCACCTTACAACACTTATAAAGAGCACTTACCTACCTTACATTTACGAAGAGTTCCACCGAATCAATGCACCGTAAAATTGCCGAACAATCACATCTAATTGTTGTCCATATATATCGACAAGAAGGCCACATTAAAAACGCATCAACTTTCAGGCAATTGGATACACGTAATTCATGACTATGAGATCGGAACCATTCACCACACCCGTCATCTGCTCCATGAAGAAAATTTCCAGGGTATCGTGATTATAATTGGGATTGCTGGCGATCCTAATTATACAGGTCGTCGTGTTTGGCGAATTTGCGCCAATGGACGATTACCGATTCATAACCCCGTATGGATCGCATATTCGTTAATACAGCTATCGGTTCTCTGAGCATGCATCCAAAGATGCCCGGTCTGATTCAAGTTCGGGTCGAAGGGCATATTCACCTACGAGCTTGATCGCAATCGCTCCAAGCGGCGCAGTAACAACGATGCTCATCACGGCAACGGCCAGAATAATATTTCCCGGTTCCGTGGGCATGCCGGCCGCCGCCATCGCCATGAGCGGAACAGCGCCTATTGCTGCTTGAACTGTGGCTTTAGGCCAATACGAAACCACGGAAAACAGGCGTTCCTTCCCTTCCAATGGACTCCCGATTAGTGATAGCAACACCCCGCAGCTACGGGCCACAAGTCCGCAAACAATCAAACTTAATCCCGCCAAACCTGTATTCCATACTAGGGAAATATCGACCTGGGCACCCACAAGCACGAAAAGCATGATTGATGCGAATACCCAGAGTTTCCCAAGCTTAGATGAAATTTCATGAGCCATTTTCTCGCGCTTTTCCAGAATAATAAATCCTGACGCCATGACAGCCAGCAGTGCTGCAAAAGGAACTCCAAACCCTTCCAATAGATGCTCCATACGCACCAGCAGGATCGAAACCCCAATCACGATCAGCGTGCGCTTGGTGGCACGCGGATTAAACCGTTCAAAGAGTTTTAGCATTAACCAGCCGATTATTAAACCAGCGACGATTCCGGAAACAACTGAAACCGGAATGCCTGCAAATTTAAGCCATACGTGCTCAGATGTTCCGGTGTAAGCACCCAGAACAACTGAGAAAATAACAATGGCAACCACATCATCGAGCGAGGCGGCAGCCAGAATCATGGTTGGAACACCCTTCTTTGCACCCATTCGCCTTTTAATAAGACTGATCATCATCGGCACCACAACCGCCGGTGAAACTGCTGCAATAATGAAGCCCAGCATTGCAGATTCAAGATGGGTTAGCGGAAGAAAATGCGGCCCGATCAATGCAATGGTCGAACCTTCCAAAATACTGGGTACAAACGACAGCAACAGTGCCTGTACCCCAAGCTTGTTAAGTGCATCACGGCTAAGTTCAAACCCGGCACGCAAGAGAATAATGATCAGAGCAATCATTCTAAGATCCGCCGAAGCCTCAAGAAATCCCGGCTCCATCAAATCAAAGACATAAGGTCCAAACAGAACCCCTAAAAGCAACATGCCTAATAACCCCGGCAGATGTATCTTTCGGAATATCCAATCCACCAGCAAACCCAGCAGAATCATCTCGGCAATACTGAACGCCATTATTCCTTCATGAGGTAGTTTTGCACATAGTCGGCAACACCGTCTTCAAGTGTAGTGAAATCCGCATCGTACCCCACACTGCGCAATTTTGTTAGATCGCCCTGGGTGTGATACTGATATTTTCCCTGCAGGTGATCAGGCATATCGATGAAGGTTATATTCGGTTCGCGCCCCATCGCTTTGAAAACAGCGGTAGCCAAATCAAGCCATGTGCGCGGCGTTCCGACTCCGCAGTTGAACACGCCACCAACCTCTTTATTCTCACCAAACCACAAGGTCTCATTCACAGCATCTTTCACATACACAAAATCCCGCACCTGCTCGCCGTCCTTATAGTCCGGGCGGTGCGATTTAAATAATTTGACTTCACCGCTCTTCAAAATCTGATGATACGATTTATGCACAACCGACCTCATATCATCTTTATGTCCCTCACCAGGGCCGTAGACGTTAAAATATTTCATCCCGGCAATCTGATTACTGATCCCGCTCTTCAATGCCCACAAGTCAAACATGTGCTTCGAATAACCATACATATTCAGCGGTTTAAATTTAGGCGTTTCCTCGTCGGCATCGGAATAGCCTAGATTACCGTCGCCATAAGTCGCGGCGCTCGACGCATAGACAAAGCGGACGTCATGTGCAAGGCACTCCTCGCACAGCGCGCGCGTATAGCCGTAATTGTTTTCCATTAGATAATCAGCATCTTTTTCGGTCGTCGCACTACATGCTCCAAGATGATACACCGCCTCAACATCGTTCAATAGACCGTCGGCAAGCACGGCAAATAAGTCGCCCTTATCCAGATAGTCTTCGTACCTCAAACCAACCAGATTTTTCCACTTCTCGCCCGTACCCAGAGAATCAACAATCAGAATATCGTCCTCCCCGCGTGCATTTAGTTCCTTCACAATGTTGCTGCCGATAAATCCTGCACCGCCTGTAACAATATATTTAATGCTCATCTTGATTACTCCGACTTCCCATAAACTTCTAAAATACGTTCGATCACATGGGTCGTGGAACGACCCTCAACCATTTTAGCCAGCACGACTTTTCCGCCGGCAGCTTCCACCTCTTCGCGGCCACTGACATAGTGCGCCCAGTCCTCGCCTTTCACCAAAACATCAGGAATAATTTCAGCGATCAACTCGCGGGGTTCATCTTCGTCGAAAAGCACCACATAATCGACACACTCGAGTCCGGCAATTACCTTGGCCCGATCCTCCTCGCAAACAATTGGCCGGTCATCGCCCTTATTGCGTTTGACCGACGCATCCGAGTTCATACCCAGCACCAGCACATCGCCCTGCTGGCGAGCAAACTGCAAGTACGTCACGTGTCCGGGATGCAGAATATCGAAGCACCCGTTCGTAAACGAAACCACGGACTCCTTCATCTTCAGGCGCGCACGTTCCGCCACCATCTGCTCGCGGGTCAAAATCTTGTCTTCCAAGTTTCTCATCTTGCTTTCCAAAGTTAGTAAATTTGCATTTCCAAAGTCAGGAAAACATGCCGTTTTATTGCCGTCATTGGAAGCGGTAAAAAACAAAAGGCGCTCCGCTTTAACGGAACGCCCCTGCACTTCCAACTGCTGAAAACTACTTCGTTTTCGTAAAACAGAGGGTGGCGTTATGACCGCCAAAACCGAGCGAGTTGCTCAGGGCAGCATTGATTTCCATTTTCCGCGCAACATTTGGAACATAATCCAGATCGCAGTCAGGATCTGGCGTGGTGTAATTAATCGTCGGCGGCGCAATGCCATCGCGGATCGCCAGCGCACAGATCGCAGCTTCAACACCACCGGCAGCGCCTAGCATATGTCCGGTCATCGATTTGGTGGAACTGATAGCTACCTTGTAGGCCAGTTCTTCGCCCAGCGCGCGTTTGATGGCAAGCGTTTCGCCTTTGTCATTGTACGGCGTGGAGGTTCCATGCGCATTGATGTAGTCGATGTCTTCGGGTTTGAGCCCTGCATCGGCAATCGCAAGCGACATACCGCGGCCTGCCTGTACGGCTTCTTCGGCCGGAGCGGTGATGTGATAGGCATCAGCCGTACGGCCATAGCCCGCTACATCACAATAAATGGTTGCACCGCGCTTTAGCGCGTGTTCTTTACTTTCAAGAACAACGATTCCTGCGCCTTCGGACATGACAAAACCATCGCGATCCTTGTCGAACGGACGAGATGCACCTTCAGGGTCGTCGTTACGGCGACTGGTAGCGCGTAGCGCTGCAAAACCCGCAATACCCAGCATCTCTACGGAAGCTTCTGCTCCGCCTGCAAGCATGACATCTGCATCACCATACTGGATCATACGCATGGATTCGCCGATGGAATGTGTACCAGACGCACAGGCACTGGTTACTGAAAAGTTGGGGCCTTTAAAGCCATATTTGATCGAGATATACCCGGCAAGAATATTAACGATCATCTGAGGAATGAGTTGAGGCGACACACGGCGAGGACCACCCTTGAATGCCCGCATACATTGATTCTGCATATACTGCATGCCGCCAATACCGGAACTGGCAATCACACCAACGCGCTCCAGATCAACGGCATTGAGATCAAGGCCTGAATCTTCAACCGCCATCACTGCAGCCGCAACACCGAAGACCGTAAACGGGTCCATCTTGCGCGCATCTTTTGCGTCGATATATTTACTAACATCAAGGTCGCGGATTTCGCCGCCAATGGTTACTGGATATTGATCGATATCATCGACGTTTTCAACGCTCCGAATTCCAGACTTGCCATTTTTAATGCCTTCCCAGAATTTATCGAGCTCACTCGCGATGGGAGAAACAATTCCCAATCCAGTTATTACTACTTCATGTTTACTCATAACCCGTTCCTCAATCTTGTTGCATGCTCAAATGGCCGAAACACCCTTTTTATTGAGCAGTTCCGGCCATTAATAAATCAACAAGCTAGGCCTACTTGAAACCTTTTTCTGTCAGGTAACTGACAACTCCACCAACAGAAGTCAACTTTTCAGCATCTTCGTCGGGAATTTCAGCACCAAACTCTTCTTCAAAAGCCATTACCAGCTCGACGGTGTCGAGGGAATCAGCGCCGAGGTCTTCGATGAAAGAAGCTTCGGTTTTAACCTGGTCAGCGTTAACGCCGAGTTGCTCAATAATGATCTCTTTTACTTTATCTTCAAGGGCCATATCTAATCTCCTTTTACTAGGTTTACACTTACAAGTGTTACATTACCATGCCGCCGCATGTCGAGAGGACTTGCCCCGTAACATAAGCAGAGGCATCACTTGCCAAAAACAACACTACATTAGCCACATCTTCCGGTTCGCCAAAGCGCGAAAGTGGAATAATTTCTTTCATCTTATTCTGAACTTCTTCATCCAGTGCTTCAGTCATCGCCGTACGAATAAAGCCCGGAGCAACGGCGTTGCAGCGAACGTTACGGGAAGCCAATTCCTTCGCAACCGTTTTGCTGAATGAAATCACGCCGCCTTTGGAGGCCGCATAATTGGCCTGTCCTGCATTGCCCATCAAACCGATAACGGAAGCAATGTTCACGATCGTTCCCGAACGCTTTTTCATCATGCCGCGGGTAACCGCTTTGGTACAAAGAAATACGCCCTTCAGGTTCACATTCAAAACGGCATCCCAATCGTCCTCGCTCATACGCATGAGCAGTCCGTCCTTGGTGATGCCAGCGTTATTGACGAGAACGTCAATTTTTCCAAAATCCTTTTCAATGGCCTTCACACCCGTGGTTACGCTTTCGCCCTCGGCCACATTCACGCTATAGCACTCAACACGGCGACCAAGCGCTTTCACTTTTCCAGCGGTTTCTTCGAGCCATTCGGCGTTGAGGTCGCACAATGCAAGGTTCGCCCCGGATTCAGCCAGCTTTATGGCAATGGCCTGTCCCAGACCGCGGGCGGCACCGGTAACCATTGCTACTTTATCGTTAAGTTCAAACATTGAAATCCCCTATTGGTTTTCCATATCTATTAATTGGCCGATGTTACGGACTGCGACGTTCTTGTCAATACGCTTTATGAGCCCTGCCAGCACCTTGCCTGGACCGCATTCAATAACCTCATCTACCCCATCGGCGGCCAGCTTCTGAACAGAAGAGACCCACTGTACGGATGAAGTAATTTGCTTAACCATATTATCGCGAATTGCAGAAGCTTCATGAACATTGGCCGTAACATTGGAAAGTACAGGAATACTTGTTTCGCTAAGCTCAACGTCCGCAAGGAATGCATCCATATTATCAGCAGCGGGTTGCATTAGCGGAGAATGGAATGCACCAGCAACTGGCAGGCGAATGGCGCGTTTGGCTCCGGCTTCTTTCGTCAGTACTTCAGCTTTATCGATGGACTCGACTGTTCCGGAAAGTACGGTCTGCGAAAGCGAGTTAAAGTTGGCCACATGGCATCCTGCTTCGCTGGCAAGATTAACCAGCACATCGCCGTCCACATTCATGACGGCCAACATGGCTCCTGGATTTTTTTCGCAGGCTGCCTGCATGTATTCGCCACGGGCTTTCAGAATCTTGATCGCGTCGTCAAAACTAACGACCCCGGCAACATATAGCGCGGTCCATTCGCCCAGACTGTGTCCGGCGAGAATGTCATATTCAAGGTCGGGTTGTTTAAGCTCTAATGCCTTAAAAGCCGCAGCACTGGCCACGAAAATCCCAAGCTGCGCGTTATTTGATTTATTCAGTTCTTCCTGCGGACCTTCAAAACAGATTTTGGCTAAATCATAGCCTAGAATTTCGTTGGCCCGATCAAACAGGGCTTTGCATTCGGGAATCGCATCCGCGAGATCCTTGCCCATTCCAACCACTTGCGATCCCTGCCCAGGAAATATGATTGCTCTTTTCATGATTTGTTCCACTCCAAAATATTGGCACCCCAAGTGAAACCGCCGCCGAAGACGGTCAGCACCACCAGATCCCCATTTTTAATAACGCCACTCTTCACCGCTTCGTCTAGCGCAATGGCTAATGCGGCTGAGGAGGTATTGGCATATTTTTCAACATTGGTGAACATGCGGTCCTTCACTCCGAGTCGTTTTGAAATGGCATCGATGATCCGGATGTTAGCCTGATGCGGAATAAAGCAGTCGATATCGTCGGCAGTGACCCCGTTCTTTTCCAACGCCTGAAGAACCGCTTCCGCCATTCGCACAACGGCGTGCTTGAACACGTCGCGACCTTCCATCTTTAGAAAGTGCTGCTTTTGATCAATCATTTCATGCGAAATCGGAGTGCGGCTTCCGCCGCCGGGTGTGAGCAAAAGGTCCGCCAGCGAGCCATCGGAACCCATCGCCGAATCCATTATGCCACGGCCTTCGCCGCCGGCACGCAATACTGCGGCTCCGGCACCATCACCAAAAAGAATGCAGGTGCTTCGATCTTCCCAGTCAATAAAGGTACTCATTTTTTCGGAACCGATTACTAGCGCGGTTTCAATCGAGCCGCACGCAATCTGATTTTTTGCAGTATCCAGTGCATAGAGGAACCCGGAGCAGGCTGCTCCGAGGTCATAGCAGAATGCATTTTTTGCACCTATTTTTTCCTGCACAAAACAAGCCGTACTGGGGAAAAACATATCGGGAGAAAGAGTTGCAACAATGATCAGGTCAATCTCGTCGACCGTTATACCGGCATCGGCAATGGCCTTTTTGGCGGCTTCCGCGCCCAGATCCGAAGCGGCCTGATCGTCCGCAGCGATATGTCGCTCGCGCATACCAGTTCGGGAATAGATCCAATCGTCGGAGGTGTCGACGATGCTTTCGAGGTCTTTGTTCGTGAGCACCTTTTCAGGCACATACGATCCTGTACCAATAATTGAAACTGTACGTTTGGAGTCCATGAAAGCGTTCCGTAAAATGCTAGGTTTCGGGATTTATACTCTTTAACTCAGCTTCAATCAAATGGTTTAAATCATGATCAAGCGCTTCCGAAGCCGCACGAATTCCGTTGAAGGTGGCAAAGGCATTCGATGATCCATGGCCGATAAATACGATGCCATTTGCTCCAAGCAATGGCGCGCCGCCATAGCTGGAAGGGTCAGCATGTGACCGCATCTCCTTGAAAACGCCACGAGCAAACAGATACCCAAGAATACGAAGTGGATTGGCCCGGAACATCGTTTTGAGCCAGCTGGAAATCATTCTGGCAACGGCCTCGCTGGTTTTCAACACCACATTTCCGACAAAGCCATCACACACAGCGACGCTCACCTTGCCTCCAAACAGATCGCGACTTTCAACATTTCCGATAAAGTTGAGATGCGTTTTTTCCAGCAGACCAAACGTTTTTTTCGTGGTCTCGTTACCCTTTGCCGCTTCCTCACCAATACTTAAAAGGCCAATGGTAGGATTAGTAACACCAAGAATTTCTCGGGAATAGATGCTACCCATCACAGCATATTGCTGAATCATTTCAGGCGTACTGTCGGGATTTGCACCGGCATCCAGCAAAACGAAAGGATCTTTCGGAGTAGGCATAATGGTCGCAATTGCAGGACGATCGACGCCCTCCAATGTTCGGAGCTTGAGCGTGGCGGCCGCAACAGCAGCCCCCGTATTGCCCGCCGAGAAAACGGCACCTGCTTTACCATCCTTCACCAATTCAATTGCACGGGAAATGGAAGAATCCTTCTTGCGACGAATGGCCACAGCTGGGGAATCGCCCATTTCGACCACTTGAGAAGCGTGCACGATTTCAATGCATTCGGGGATCTTTCCCTTGTGCTTGGCAAGTTCTGCTTTAATGGCAACTTCATTGCCGACCAGAAAAAGCTTATCAAGCCCCTCGAGCTTTCGAGCGGCCATAAGTGTTCCTGCAACAATTTCCTGAGGTGCGAAATCGCCCCCCATCGCATCAATCGAGATACGCATAGCGCCTAATCTTCAGCAGCTACCGTCAACACCTGGCGTCCGCCGTAGTAGCCGCAGCTAGTACAAGCGTGATGGGGTAGCGCGGGAGCTCCGCACTGCGAGCAAGAAGATGCACGTGCCGTAGGCTTCTTCGTATTCTGAGCCTTACGACTCGCGGATCTGCTTTTTGAAGTTTTTCTCTTTGGAACTGCCATGGCAATCCTCCTATACGTACTATAAATTCAATCCGTCCAGCGCCAACCACGGGTTTGGACCTTCTTCTGTTTCACACTCGCAGGCGTCCTTGTTCAGGTTTGCACCGCACTGGGAACAAATCCCTTTACAACCTTCGTTACAGACCGGAAAATCCGGTACATGCAACAGAATTTCTTCCCGCAAATCCTCCGTAATATCGACATCGTCGGTGCCGGCAGGTGCGGGATAAGCGCGTAGAAAATCGGAAACCCCTACGGTTGTCGAGAAAAAATCTGAACATCTTGCACACTGCAATTTCACATTAACATCTAATGCTCCCCGAACCACGAGCTCATCCGAAACACATTGGGCATACAGCTCATAGTGCACATCTCCACAATCCTTGATAAACGTATCGTTTTCCACCTGCATGATGGATTCGGGATCATCCCCCGTATAATGCGATCCCTCTTCCGGAATCCGTGCCACCAGTATCTTCATTCCTTACTCCGTACGTGTTGCGTGTTGCGTGTTGCGTATACTGGACGGCTGGATTTAGGTTTCAAGGCTTTTTGCGATTCTTTGCGTTCTCTTGCGGCTAATCCCCAGGCCGCACCGAATTATTCTGCCTCCAAATCATTCTGCCTATTTGACTCCCCTATCCATCAAAGGTAGCTTTCCCACCTATGAAATTTTCCGATCTCATCCAAAACAAAGCCATTCTTCAAGCCATTACCGACGCTGGCTACACCGAGCCCACTCCGATTCAGGCCGAAGCCATTCCAGCCATTTTGACCGGCCGCGACATTATTGGGTGTGCCCGCACCGGAACCGGGAAAACGGCGGCCTTTGCCCTGCCCCTCATCCAGCGCTTGGAAGATTCATGGGCTACCGCACGAGAAATACGTGTCCGCTCGCTCATTCTATCCCCCACCCGAGAGCTGGCCATTCAGCTGTCGGAAAATCTAAAAGCCTTTGCCTCCCACACCAATTTAACCACGCTGCTGGTACATGGCGGAACGGAATATGAGAACCAGATCCTAACCTTACGCGAAGGCGTCGACATCCTCATTGCAACGCCCGGCCGCATGCTCGATCTGATTGAACGAAAAACACTGAAACTCGACCAGATCGAGATCTTCGTGGTCGACGAAGCCGATCGCATGCTGGATATGGGCTTTGCGCCCGATATCCGTAAAATCGCCCCGTTGCTTCCGCAAAATCGGCAGGCTCTTTTCTTTTCGGCGACTATGCCTGCAGCAGCACGTTCGCTGGCCACCGGCATACTCCATAAGCCCATGCACATTTCCGCCGATCCGGACTCCGCCGCCGCCGAAAATATTAAAAAGGAGCTCTACTATGTAGAAAAGAACAACAAGAATGTTCTCCTGAGCTGGCTCCTCCAAAAACTGGAATACGACCGCATTCTTATTTTCTGCCGCACCCGCCGCGGTGCCGACCGCCTTACTGAAAGCATGAAAAAACAGGATCTGCCTGTCGATGTCCTGCACGGCGAAAAAGAACAAAGCCACCGGCAGGATATCCTTGAAGCGTTTAAGACCGGCGAAACGCCCATACTCATCGCTACCGACCTCGCCGCCCGCGGTATCGATATTGAAAACATCTCGCACATCATCAATTTCGATCTGCCGAACGAACCTGAAACCTTTGTGCATCGTATCGGCCGCACGGCCCGTGCCGGCGCCTCCGGCATTGCCCTCAGCCTATGCGACCCTACCGAAAAGGGATACCTCCGCGATATCCAAACCCACCTCGGTGAAGAGATTGAGATAAACGAGGATCACCCCTTCCACAGTGAGCAGATCAAAAACTATTCTGGAAACGTGCAATCCAAACACATGCCCGACAAACAGAAACACGTCACCAAAATCCGCGAACAGACCACCTGGCGCCTTGCTCCTAACGCAACCAAAAAACTCCACGAAAAAGAAACCGGACCGAAAAAGAACGTCCGCAACAACCCAAAGAAAAAAAACAACTAAACTCCAAGAAACATTTAGGTTCTACGTTAATTTTTGTGGAGCGAGATCCCGCTTTCCACAGAAGAATAAAATGCTAGTTCTGTAGTTTTCGAAGTTCCTGAAGCCACGCGCATTCGCCTTGATCGTTTGAATCTTGGAA
>JAZGFK010000127.1:0-18745 GCA_036479375.1 Pontiella sp.
CTTCCAAGAATCGATAAGGCCGTTTCGCGTGCTTTTTCGCCATAAACCATTACGAGCGCTTCGGCATAGGATGGGAAGGGCCATGTCCATGCGGTGCCGTTGTGGTAGGCGGGTTTTCGGCGTGTATCCTCATCTCCGGTGTAGTGACCCCAGTAAGGGTTGTTCGGATCATTCAGCAGTTGTCCGTCGTTATACACCGGGCAGGGGTGGTTTACGGGGCGGTCGGCCAGACTACGGATTGCGCCGGGGATCAGCAGCTGTTCACAGGCTTCGATTACATGTTTACAGAGTGTGGGATCTGTTACAGCACCCAGTGTTACAGCGAGCAGCTGATTTGAGCGGAGGGCATCATCAACGGCTGCGTCGCGAGCACGGGTTCCCGGTGCCGCGGAAAGGCAGTCGGCCAGATAGGTGAAGTCATCTGACTCCACGAGGAAGAGCTCCGAAATGGACTGTTCAACCTGCTTTGCCATGGCCGGCCATTCGGGGGCCTTGTCGATCTCCGATAACATGTTCAGCGCATATTTCCACATTGCCTGGATTTCAATCGGGTAGCCCCTGCGCGGGGTACCTGCCGGATAGTTCGTGTCCATCCATGTAAAGTGCGACGGGCTATAGATTAGGCCTGAATCCCAGTCATACGTAATTCCGTTTTTGGTTCCATTGATCAATCCGGTCGCCAGTGAAACAAGCACTTGGTGTACGGTGCGTCCATCGCCGCAATCGGCTTTAAGGAGTTTCTTACTTTTCTGGGCGGTCATGAGTTCGTCGCATGCGACAAAGAGCCAGAGGGGGGCATCGGAGGTTTCGCGGTTGTTATCGTCGTTCCCGCGGATCATGTTCGGAATGGTGCCGCCCTTTTCATATTTGGCAAACTGAAGCAGGATATTCTGCGCTTCTTTCAGCATTCCGGCGGCAATGATGCCGCGGAGGCAGATCAGCGTATCGCGACCCCAGTCGAGGAACCACGGGTAGCCTGCAATTACGGTCTGGAACTCATCGCGATTCACAATAAACTGTTTTATCGCCAGTTTCATGGAGTCTTCAATCGAGAGGGTTTCATTGGCTGTAGTCAGTGTGGGTTTTTCAAAGGTTGGAAGTTGGTTTATGCCCGCAATCAATTCGGCGGTTTGATTTCCGAGCAGTTCAGTCTTGAAATAGCCGGGGCTGAATAGATCGGACTCTCCATCAATACCACGCGCCTGATCCACCGGGTGCCCGATCTGGTAATACCACTCCGGCTCGGCATGAAACTCGCCGCCCTTCAGGTCCAGCTTTAGTTTCCGATCGTGCGCCGGTTCGAAGGTGAACCCTGATTTAGTCGGCTTAACTGACTTGCCCCAAGGTTCTTCCAGACCATAGATGGCTTTGGTGATTTCGTGATTAGTGCGGTCTTCAATATCAGCGCGGAGAATCAGCGAGACGGGCAGGTCGTTTGCGAGATGTTCCGCATTTATTCCGGCATCCTCGCGGATGAAGCTCATTTTAATGGCGTTGGTGTCGGGGTGCAGCTGCAAGGTCGCTTTGAGTGGAATCAGCTTACCTTCGCCAACGGGCACGGCAAAGCTCCAGATCACGGTCCCGTCGTCGGCCACGGTAAACTGCTTCTGACAATGGAGCGACAGCTCGTTGGAATAGTCGCGGCAAACGATCCACACGCGGCAGCGCGTAAGCATGGTATGGCGGTCGACCGGCACCTTGGGGTCGAAGTTGGCCATCAGAAGTCCGTCATATTTGCTGCGCAGTTCCGCCCATCCGATACGGACTTGCGAAAGGGCACCGTGTTCGTTGGTGCAAACGGCATACCGCTCGCGATCATGCTTCTCGCCTGCCGCGCAGGTGGTAATTATCCGGGCATATTTTTCTTCGCAGAGCTGCATTACGGGTGATTCGGAATGCCTGATGCTCTCCGGTTCGAATAAGGTCATCTTCAGGGTTAGATCAATATGCTGCTCCGGCGTTTCCAGCGGTTGGAAAAGGACAAAGGTTTTTCCGTTGGCCTGAACCATCGATTTTTCGTGCGATAGGGTTTCGCCGTTTTTGTTTTTCAGTTCGGCAATAAAACCATGCTCGGCTTTGACCAGCAGGAAATGGTTGGGCGGAAGCATAACCGTGCGGTGCATGTCGCGCGGCCACTGCCAGGTGGTCACGACGGGTGCGCCATCGGCCAGCTCCTCGCACAGGACTTTCGGGTTTTCAACAAACCGATCAAGATCAAATTGTTCTAATGCCTGGAAGTGATTGAAGACATCCAACGCCTTGGCGCGGTGGCATTGGCTCTCGCTCGCTTCCGCTCCAATGAAGGGGTTTTCCAAGGTTCGGAAAATGCGATTCATCCAGGAGGGGTCGTCGGTAAGGCAAAGTACTTCGCCGGGTTGGAGGGGGTAGGAGCTGTTGTTGTGATTAATCGAAGTACTGGACAGCAGATCCGTTTTGAAGGCCGCGAAATCGCCGTGCCATTGCGCAAACCCCTCGATATCCGCATTAAGGTTTGCCAGCATTAAGAGCCGGTTTTCCCCGGATGCATCGGTACGTAGCATGGCAACGGAGTTATGGTGGCCGTTGGTGATGATCTCGACCTTGGCTCCGGCATGAAATGATGGATGCGTTTCCATGATACCGTGTATGCGGCGGATCCATTCGATCATATTCTGCTCGGAGCCCCAGTTGATCGAGTGACTGTTGTGGACGTTGATCTGCTGATCGGCATACCACTCTACGCCGTTGGAAAAACCAAAAGCACCATTGTGAGACGTTAGCGCGCAGAAGGCGGTGCGCAGACGGGCAAAGGAATGCGACGTTGCCGCAAGGCGGGCGTTGTCGTGTGTTTCGGAAAAGTGGATCAGGTTTCCTTTCGATTCGGAAACGCGAATGCTTTCGGGCAGGTAGGAATCGACCTGCTCCTGATTATGGTTCTGAAAGATTTCGGAGTAGGCCCAGTTCATGCCGGAATCGGCAAGAAGGCTTTCGGTCACATGCTTGTGCCCGCCGAGTCCTTCGAGCATGAATATCGTATCGGGATATTCCATGCGCACTTTGGCAATAATGTACTGCCACGCTTCGAACGGCACTTTGTATCCGGCATCGCAGCGGAATCCATCAACGCCTTTGCGACACCAGAAAAGGAACACATCGGCCATATAGTGCCAGAGGCCGCGTTGGTTGTAGTCGAGTTTAGAGAGGTCTTCCCACAGGACGCCCCATGCCCCCGGCGACATGAAGGAGCCGTCTTTGTTATGATGAAACCATTCGGGGTGGGTGATTTGCAGGTGCGATGCCCAGCCGGTGTGGTTGATCGGCATATCAAGATAGATCCGCGCATTGCGTTTGTGCACTTCGTCAACCAGTTCCTGGAATTGGTCGAGCGGTGTGGTCTGCTTATCAAATTCCGCGAGCGAAGGATCAACATCGAAAAGGTCCATTACGGCGAATGGACTTCCGAAGCGGCCCATTCGGGCATAGGTGGTCGGGGTGGGGTGGATGGGGAGCAACTGCACTATTTTGCAGCGGAGTGTGCCGACAATAAAATCGAGTTCTTTGATCAGGTCGCGGAATTTTCCGGACTTTGGAAGGACGGCGTAACCTGCTTTATCGAGTTGTTTAACCGCGAGTTCTTCATGTGGGGCCACCGCGCCACGAAATTTGGCCTCGCCGAACTGGCGGACGAAGGCGGTGTACATCGTATTGCTGGCGCAGGTTTCGGCGGGCTCGACCTTCATCACGGAGTTCCCGCCTTCCGGCCACTGGATCCGATCGGTTCCGGCTTCAATGAAATAGGCTTTGGCTTCGTAGCGCCCGACGCCTAACAGCGGGAGGGTCAGGGTAAATTTGTTTTGGTCCATCGGTTCCATGGGATAGTCGTGCCAGTCGCGCGATAGAGGTGGAAGTCCCTGTTCGGCGTGCTCGATGATTTCGGTGTGCCGTACATGGGCGTGCCCAATGTTGGTGCGTAGCCAGGCTTTACCCGTTGTGCCGGTATGGTTCTCAAGGGTAAACGTTACCGTGCCGCCCCTAAAATGGATGGTGTGATTGCCCGGTGCGGGGTGCTGCTTCAGATTGGCCATGCTAGAAACCTTTTTTCAATAAATTCCAAGGGAGGTAAAGCTGCGGGTTTTATAGGGACTAATGTTTCGAATGTCTGGAAAAAAGGGTGAGGACTTTAAAGTATTACCTGTTGAATGGCTGATTGTTGTTGGGGTTTTTAGTTGATAAACGGGCTGTATTTGAGCATATACGACCCCTTTTCTCCGGGGGAAATGAATGCGAATTGTAATTATTGGAGCAGGAAATGCCGGGCGACAGCTGGCGATGCGACTATGCGAAGAGAAGCATAGTGTCGTGATGATTGATGCCAATCCGCAAGCGCTGGCCCAGGCCGAGGCCGGGTTGGATATTCTGACGATCTGCGGGCAGGGGTCAAATCCGTCCGTGCTGGAACAGGCCCAGTCCGAAAAATCCGACCTGCTGATTGCGGTAACGGATAACGACGAGGTAAACATCCTTTCCTGTCTGCTTGGGCATGCCGCCGGAGTGAAGGGTACGATCGCGCGTGTAACCAATCCGGACTTTATTAACAGTCACTCCGACTACGACCTTCATAAAATGGGCATCGATCTGATTATTAATCAGAAGCAGGAGTGCGCCCGAGAAGTATTTAATATGCTGCAGATGCCGGGTGCACTGGAAGCGTTTGATCTTTTCGCCGGCAAAGTGATGGTTGCCGGGTTCAGTGTGAATGCCGTCAGTCCGTTAATCGACCGTACCCCGGCCGAATGCGACCGGCTCGATCTGATCCAGAGCGTCCGCGTGATTGCGATCCGTCGTGATAATGAACTGGTTGTGCCTCACGGAAACACCGTCTTCAAACAGAAGGATCTGGTGTATCTGGTCGGGCAGCGCGAAGACATTGCTAAATTCTTTGAATGGGTATGTCCGGACATTGAACCTTTTGAAAAAGTCATTATTGCGGGCGGTGGAGATCTGGGGCTGATGCTGGCCAAGTTTGTCGAGAACGAGATTGATTGTGTTTTGCTGGAACAGGATGAGGAACGGGCACGATTCTGCTCCGCAGAACTGAACAAGACCCTGATTCTCCGGGCCGACGCGCTTACGGAAAGTGCACTCGAAGAATCCGGTCTGCACGACCGCACGGCCTTTGTTGCGCTGACCGGTGATGATGAAGGGAACATCATGAACTGCCTGATGGCGCAGAAAAAAGGGGCGTCCTTTACGGCCACACAGATTACCCGCACCGACTTTATTCCGGTGGTCGAGTCGCTCTATCTGGTTAATCGCGTAGTCAGTCCCTATATCTCCACCACCAATGCAATTCTGCACTGGCTGCGTTCGAAGAAGGTGCGCACGGCATCGTTGCTGCACAATTTACCCGGCGAGCTGCTCGATATAATCATCGCGCCCAACCACAAAATGGATGGCCGGCGAATCATGGATATTAAAATTCCGAGCAAGGCCATCATTGCCACGATCATGCGTCATGGCGAAGTCATGACGGCGACGGGCGACCTGCAGCTGCAGGCCGATGACCGGGTTCTGATTTTCTGCCATTCCGATGCGGTAAAGAAAATCCAGTCTCTCTTCATGTAGGAACCCTATGAATAAACGCGCTGTATTCCATTTGGTATCTTATATGACCCTCGTTATCGGCGTAGCGATTATCGCATGCGCCGGCATCTCTTTCCTTTATGATGAGCCGGTTGAAATCCAGATGAGCCTCATCTATGCGGGCCTCATTGCCATGGTAAGCGCGGGCGTGGTCGGGGTTCTAACGCGCGGGGATATCAATCTATCGCGGCGGGACGGCTTCGGCATTGTTACTTTTGGCTGGATTTCCGCCACGATTTTCGGATCGCTGCCCTACATCTTTTCAGGGGTCATCGCGCATCCGGTTTCGGCCATGTTCGAAACGATGTCCGGTTTTACAACAACCGGCGCCTCCGTGCTCAGCGATCTGGAGACCATTCCACGCGGGATTCATTTTTGGCGCGCGTTGACCCATTGGTTCGGCGGTATGGGTGTACTGGTTCTTTGCGTAGCCATTCTTCCCTTTTTGGGCGTAGGTGGCATGCAGATCTACCGGGCGGAAATGCCCGGACCTTCAAAGGATCGGCTCACGCCGCGCATTGCCACAACCGCCAAGCTGCTGTGGGGAGTTTATGCATTGCTGACGCTTATAGAGGCGGTATTGCTTAAGTTTGCCGGCGGCATGGACTGGTTCGACTCATTCTGCCACGCTTTCGGAACCATGGCGACCGGCGGATTTTCAACCCGATCCGCCAGTGTGGGTGCGTTCGACAGCGCCATCGTCGACGCCATCATTATTGTATTTATGTTTTTGGCCGGCGTTAACTTCTCGCTTCACTACTATGCGCTGACCGGCAAGCCACAGCGCTATTTCAAGGATCCGGAATTCCGGTTCTATTTTTTCTTTCTCATCGGTTCCACGCTCTTCATCACGTTTAACATCTGGGCCGCAGATTTGGCCTCGTTCACCCGCTGTTTCCGCGATGCAGCATTCACTGCCACGTCGGTTCTGACCACGACCGGATTTGGAACCGCCAATTTTGACCAATGGCCGGATGCATCCCGTCTGTTGCTCGTTGTAATGATGTTTATGGGCGGTTGTGCCGGATCGACCGGTGGTGGAATGAAAATTGTCCGTGTATTTATCATGCTCAAGAAAGTGGTGCGCGAACTAAAAACGTTCATGCGCCCATCAGCCGTTATTCAGATGAAGCTGGGCGGCAAACCCGTGCAACAGGAAATTATCTCCCACATCTCGGCCTTCTTCGCGATCTTTGTGCTGATCGTTGCCCTCGGCTCATTAATCATGACCTTTTTTACGCCGGATATTGTGACGGCGGTCACGTGCGTAATCGCCACACTGGGTAATATCGGGCCCGGATTAAACGCGGTCGGTATTACGCAAAACTATGGCGATATTTCCCCGGTAGGGCAGGGAATCCTGACCTTCTTCATGCTGCTCGGTCGCCTTGAGCTCTACACCGTGCTCATCCTCTTTCTTCCCAGCTTCTGGAAAAAGTAAGATCGTTTTAAGGGGTTGGGTGATGAAGTTTTAAGTCGCCGAGGGTCTGCACTTGAAACTTAACACCTAAAACTGAACACTGCCTGCTTATGGAAAAACAACGACTATCAAAAATCATGGCGTCGCGGGGCATGTGCTCCCGGCGCGAGGCAGACCGCTATATCGAACGTGGCCTCGTGCTGGTTGATGGCGTAGTCGTTTCAACATTGGGAACAAAAATAAATCCCGATCAGGAAATCGAACTTGCTGAAGAAGGAAGGAAGCGCCGGGATGCTCAGGCGACCTTCCTGATTAACAAAACCATTGGTTATGTCTCCGCCCAGCCGGAAGACGGTCATCGACCCGCCTCCGACCTGCTGACAACGGAAAACCAGTGGAAGGAAGATCGCACGCGGAAAACCTTTCATCATGGTATGATACGCGGTCTTGCCCCTGCCGGACGGTTGGACATCGACTCCAATGGGCTGCTGGTGCTTACGCAGGATGGGCGCGTGGCCCGCCGGATTATCGGCGAGGACACCGACGTCGACAAAGAATACCTTGTGCGTGTAAACGGAACGCTTGACGATGAAGGGCTTAAGTTGCTCAACCATGGACTCAGTCTCGACGAGAAACCGCTGAAGCCCGCCATAGTAACCTGGCAAAATGAGGATCAGCTCCGCTTTGTCCTGCGAGAAGGAAAGAAGCGCCAGATCCGCCGTATGTGCGAATTGGTCGGTCTGAAGGTAGTCGGCCTAAAGCGCATCCGAATCGGTAAAATTGTCTTAGGAAATCTCCCGGATGGTCAGTGGCGTTATTTGGGCGAAAACGAAAAATTTTAAGCGTTCGAAAAAGGAGCATTCCGTGAAGAAATGGATATGGTTTAACCTGTTAATCGGCTTTTCCCTGGGAACGGTTGTATATGCCGAGGAGAATAATAAAATGCCAGTTAAGGTTTTGATCGTCGATGGATTCAGCAATCACGATTGGCAGCATACCACCGCATGCATCAAAGCAGTCCTGAATCAAAGTGACCGATTCGATATTGCAGTAAATACATTTTCGGAGAATGCCGACGGATGGAGCCCCTCCTTCAAAAACTACGACGTCGTGATCCAAACCTGCAACGACATCGGCGGTGGTCCAACATGGCCTCGACAAGCTGAGCTGGCGTTGGAAGAGTATGTGGCTGCAGGCGGCGGACTTTATGTTTTCCATTCAGCCAACAATGCCTTTCCACATTGGGAGGAATATAACCGAATGATCGGGCTGGGCTGGCGCAATAAGGATTTTGGTTGGGCAATCACCATCGATACCGAAGGTCATGAGGTGCGTATTCCCGCTGGGGAAGGGGAGAATACAGACCATGGGAAACGCGTTGATGCGCTACTAACCCGTTCTGGGAATCATCCGATCCATGAGGGTTTTCCGCGTCAATGGACGGCCGCTGATATTGAAATTTATCGCTATGCCCGAGGTCCCGCCGAAAACCTGACCGTGCTTTCTTATGCGCAAGACGCAAAAACCAAACTCAATTTTCCGATCGAATGGACGGTGGCCTACGGAGACGGGCGCGCATACAACTCCACCTTCGGCCATGTTTGGAAAGATCAGCATGAGCCGAAGGGGGTCCGATGTGCAGGTTTTCAGACCCTGATGCCGCGCGTCGTGCAATGGCTGGCCGGTAGAGAACCCGATGCGGGTATTCCGGACGATTTCCCAACGGACCAATCTGCCCATCTTAAACCCTATCCCCGGGCAAAATGATGTTGCGGAATCGCTTAACTTTTGGAAACGTAGTGCTATGAAATATTTTCTATTCGATATCGGAAATGTGTTGACCAACTTTGATTTTCCCATGCTGTTAAAGGCCTATGCGGACCACTCCGGTCAACCGGTGGGATCCCATACGGATCGTGATGAATTCATGTATGACCGTGTTGAAAAAGGACTGATCAGCGATGCGGAATACATAGAATATCTAAACGAAGCCAAGGGATTGTCATGGACGGTGGACGACCTAACGGCAACCTGGCAGACCATTTTTACCATCAATGAAAAAGGCCGCGGATTATTCGAGCAAGCCGTTGAAGCAGGGATTCCTGTGTATACGTTAAGTAATATTGCCCAGTATCACGTGGATGCCATTGAAAAAAACTGGAACGGTTTTTTCGATAAGGTAACCGGCTTGTTTATGTCGTACAAAATGGGCGTTCGTAAGCCCGACCCCAGCATCTACCGCATGGCACTTGAGCAACTTGGAGCGGATGGATCACAATGCTTTTTCATAGATGATCTGCCGGAAAATGTGGCAGCTGCGCGGAAGGAAGGAATTCACGCGCACCACTTTATTCCCGAAAATCATCAGGCGATCGAAGATGCAGCGGCGGCATTTTTTGGTTTCCCGTATGGTGAGTTAGCGCAGGCTTAGTTGTCTTTAGCGCCTGCTTTGATCCAGTCAGCCATTTTCTTCAGCTCTTCATCGCTGAATTTAGGAATTTCTGATTTAGGCGGAGGCATAGGCATGTCTTTCTTCCCGAACGTAGCCGTCTGATTCAAGACCTTCATGAGCCCGCTCTCCTCCGGGTTTCCAGCTTTAATATACGTTCCTACCTTACCCAGAAGATCTTCCTTGGTGGAGAAAAAGGCTTTATTTTTAATGGCTCCGCGATTCGTGCTTTCAGGATTATGGCATTCTGCGCACGACTTCGCGAAGATCGGCATCAGATCCTTTTCCAGAGAAACCTCGTCTGCAAAACCGGTCAGGGCGGTCAGGCAAACGAGTGTAGCTACAGTACTTTTAATCATTGAAACTCCTTTTCTAGTTATTGAGACCAATTCTTACTGATAGACCCATTCTTACAAGAAAAAAGCCCCGCGATTGCGGGGCTTTTTCATGTGGTACGGGCAACCTGCCCGTGAACCGTGGACGGGAGTCGATGCTATACAAGCATCTCATTCAGTCGTGCGGCAAAGGCGGCCGGATCACTGATCTTGGCACCGGAAGCAATAACCGCCTGATCGTGCAAAAGCTGCGTCAGCGTTCCAATCGTAGGGTCTTCAGCATTGGCATCGTAAAGTTCCTGCACTTTCTTAACGACGGCATGTTCCGGGTTAAGCTCCAGCACGCTTTCACGTGGTGGTACTTCCTGACCCATGCGGCGCATCATTTCTTCAATGTGCGGGCTCATGGATTGTTCTTCGCCAACGAGTACGGCTGCGGAATCTTTCAGACGGGTGGTCAGTTTGACTTCCTTCACACCATCGAGCAGATCCTTTGCATAGCCGATGAAGCCTTCGAAGGTTTTACTTTCTTCTTCAAGTGCATCCTTATCGTCGATGTCGCCCTTATTGACGGCTTTGAGTTTCTTGCCTTTAAATTCCATCAGCTGCGGAATCACAAAGTCGTCGATCGGATCGATCATCAGCAGGACTTCTTTCCCATCGGCCTTAAAGGACTCGAGGTAAGGGGAGTTTGCGATGGACGCGCGGTTTTCGCCGGCGAGATAGAGAATCTCCTCCTGACCTTCGGGCATATTTTCAATGTAGTCATCGAAACAGGTTTTTTCACCCGCGTCTTTGCTGGTTGATTCAAAGAGCAGCAGCGCGGCAATCTTTTCCTTGTTCTCCCAGTCGTTTTGCAAACCTTCCTTTAGAATGGCGCTGAAGTTTTCGTGGAAGGTTTTGAATTCCTCGTAGTCCTTCTTCTTCATCTGGGCCAACGTCTTCAGGATGCGGCTGGTCAGGTTTTTGCGGATCTTATCCAGCATCGGATTTTCCTGCAGAATTTCGCGGGAAACGTTCAGCGGTAGATCGGATGAATCGACGACACCCTTCACAAAACGCAGGTAGCTCGGAAGTAGGTTGTCGAATTCATTGGAAATGAACACGCGCTGCACATAGAGGTTTAAGTGTGCTTTCGGGTCGTTGTTCATCATCATGTCGAACGGCTTAGCTTCCGGAATAAAGAGCAGGGCCTTGAATTCGATGGCGCCTTCCGCGTTATAGTGAATCGTTTCCGCCGGGTTGTTCATGTCGTGCGAAATATGTTTGTAGAACTCGCCGTATTCCTCGTCGGTGATTTCTTTCTTCGGACGCAGCCAAATCGCTTTCTGCGTGTTGATCTGCTCTTCAACCTCTTCTTCAACTTCGGTTTCTTCATCTTTTTTGGTGGTAAACATAACCACCGGATGTTCGAGAAAATCGGAAAACTTTTTCACGGTGGATTTGATGGTCCATTCATTCAGGTATTCTTCAGCATCTTCTTTCAGGTGGAGGGTGATTTCCGTGCCGCGGGTTTCCTTATCGGAATCGGAGAGGGTAAAGCTTCCGGTTCCTTTGGATTCCCATTGTACCGCATCTTCGCCGTGGGCTTTGGTGACTACGGTCACGTCGTCGGCCACCATGAAGGAGGCGTAGAAGCCGACCCCAAACTGACCGATCAGATCGGGGTTGTTTTCCAGATCGGCTTCTTTAGCTTTCGCGAGGAAGGCCTTCGTGCCGGAATGGGCGATGGTGCCGAGGTTTTCAATAACCTGATCCTTGGACATGCCGATGCCGTTATCAATAATCGTTAGCGTCTTGGCTTCCGTATCAGCGCGCAGAGAAATTTTCCAGTCGTCCTGCCCATCCAGCAGATCCGGATTGTTCAGTCCTTCGAAGCGCACCTTGTCGATAGCATCGCAGGCATTGGAAATCAGCTCGCGCAGGAAAACCTCGCGGTGGGAATAGAGTGAGTGGGTGATAAGATGAAGCAACTGCTCCAGCTCGGTCTTAAATTGCATCGTTTCTTCGGCCATTAGAATCTCTCCAGGTTACATTTATGTGCAAAAACAGGCGGGAACCTACGAAAGCAGGGAAGGGGTTTCAAGCCTGAATATCAGTGTGTGGCGGATTGCCTTTAGAGAGCAGGGGGACTGAAACGGGGTTTCAGGGAACAAAACACCGAATGACACGAATGGGGCGATTGCCGAATGGATCTCTTTCTAGAAGCGATCTCTTCCGGCGTTGCCGGGGAGCGGTTCAACGGCTAGTCTTCTTTTTCCACACCAAAATCTGGGAAACAGGACGTGCTATGTCGCATAATTTTAAGGTTCACAGTTTAGTTAACTATAAAAACGCTCCGGCGATCATCGATCAGGTTGCCGACAAAATATCCATTCAGCTTGCCGGCGGGAAAAGTGTAAAAGTCCGGCCTAAAGATATTCAATTGCTTCATCCGGGGCCGCTGAAAAATCTCACGGACTTAAACCAGACACCGCAAGGGGATACGGAAGAAGCATGGGAATTGTTACAGGGCGAATCACCGGTTGAGCTGACCGAACTGGCAGAATTAATCTACGGCGAGGCGTCCCCGCTGACCGTCTGGCATGCCTGGTTGGTGCTTCATTCCGCCATTCATTTCACGGGATCGACTGAACAAATCACGGCCCGAACGGAAGCAGAGGTGAAAGCCATTGTCAGCAAACAGCGCGAAAAAGAAGAAGCCGCTGCCCGCTGGCAGGACTATCTGCAGCGCGTCAAAGACCACAGCATTCAACCGGATGATCTCGGCCATCTGAAAGATCTGGAGCGTCTGGCCTACCGCAAGGCGTCCACGAACCGCACGCTGAAAGCGCTCGGGATTGAAATTGTTCCGGAAAAGGCGCATCGGCTGTTGCTGCAACTTGGGTTGTGGAATGAAGCGGTGAATCCCTATCCGGCCCGGTTTGATTGTGCAACCACGCAGCCCGTGCTGGAGGTGCCGGAGCTCCCGGATGAGCAACGCGAGGATCTTACGGCGCTGGAAACGTTTGCCATCGACGATGATAATTGCAGCGACCCGGACGATGCCATCAGCCTCGATGGGGAGTCCCTCTGGATCCATGTTGCCGATGCCGCCGCGCTTATCAAAGCGGACTCGCCCCTCGACTTGGAGGCCAGAGCCCGTGGCGCAAATTGCTATCTGCCCGAAATCGTCATCAATATGCTGCCGTCGGCCGTCACTTCAATTTTGGGACTGGGATTACAAGAGGTATCTCCCGCACTCTCTTTTAAAATCGGGGTGGAGGAGGATGGCACGCCCACCTGTTTGAAAATAACCCCGAGCTGGATCCGCGTTCAACGACTCAGCTATTCCTCTGCCAATCAAGAGATGGAGACCGCTCCTTTTTCGGAAATGAGAGTGATCACCGAACAATTCCGGGAACGAAGAATCGACCAGGGGGCTGCAGAAATAAACCTGCCGGAGGTGAAGCTTAAAACCACCGTCGACGCTGAGCTCTATAATCTGTCCGCCCAGCACGAACTCAGCGTCAAAACCCCGGATGACTTCACCGTCGAAATTAGTGAATTACCGCGTTTGAAAAGCCGGGATATGGTCACCGATGCCATGTTGATGGCCGGTGAGGCCATCGCGGGATTCCTCATTAAAAATGAAATTCCGGCTCCTTTTGCGTGCCAGCCGCCCCCGGACGAACCGGCCACCCCGTCGACCATGGCCGAGAGCTTTGCCTATCGCAGAAAATTCAAACGATCCGGGCTGCACCTCGACCCCGATTGGCATGCCGGACTCGGACTCGAGCGCTATACCCGATCCACCAGTCCGTTGCGCCGCTATTCAGACTTGCTCGTTCACCAACAAATCCGCGCGTTTATCAGCGGAGAACCCGGGATCAGCGAAGCCGATATGCTGGCACGCATGTCAGAAGCCGAAGTCGGCGGGGGCAATGCCTCCATGGCCGAACGCCGAAGCAATCGTCACTGGACGCTGTTGCACATGCAACAGCATCCGGAAACCATTTATCGCGGGGTCGTCGTCGATAAACGGGATGACCGGGGCACCGTGCTGATTCCGGATCTCGCCATCGACGTAAAAATGCGCCGGATGGCCGATGTTGAGCTCGATGATGAAGTCGAACTCCAACTCCTTCAGATCAATCTCCCCGAGCTTGATTTCACCTGCCGGATGGTTTGATAAGAGAACGCAATGAATAACGACGAAAACAGCCAACCGATCGGCAGCCCAGTGGGTGGCGATGGCTCCATCCGTCCTCATTGGACGGTTTGTCCCGTCTGTCATGGACGGGGACAAAAAAGTCGTAAACCTTCGAAAAAAGTCCGGAGGCGTTACGAACGAGCGCTGCTGGAAGCTGAAAAGGAGAAGGGCTCTACACCCCCGAAGCCACCCGTGGCTCACATGGATGACTGCACGCAATGTCAGGGGGCGGGGCTGAAAAAAACTGCGGCAGATGCTCCGCTGAATACGAGCTATCCGAGCATCGCTATTATTGGCGGGGGTCTTGGTGGATTGGCGCTGGCAGTGGCATGTCGCCACCGCGGCATTCCCTTTACGGTCTATGAGCGTGATGCACATTTTGATCAACGGTCTCAAGGGTACGGGCTGACGATGCAGCAGGCCAGCAAAGCCCTTGCGTGTTTTGGTATTTCCGAGCTGCGGGAGGGCATGACTTCGACCAAGCATGTCGTGCATAAATCGGATGGGACGGTGATTGGAGAGTGGGGCATGCGGAAATGGGGACGCGCCCCGACGAAGGCCATACCTAAAAGGCGGAATGTGCATGTTCCCCGACAATCTCTGCGCAACGAGCTGCTGCACGTGCTGGGGGGTTCTGATCAGGTGCATTGGAACCATCGGTTTGTGGACTACCAAGAGGGGGAGGGGCAGGTGGATCTTCGCTTTCAGGTGGGTCAGGATGTAAAGACGGTCCAGGCGGATATCGTGGTCGGTGCGGATGGCATTCGGAGTGCGGTACGAAAACAATTAATCAGCGATGCGGCATCGCCGCTACGTTATCTCAATTGCATGGTGATTTTAGGGATCTGTCCGTTAGAAAATATCGATGAATCGGTGCTGCTCGATGGAGAGACGGTCTTCCAAACGGCCAATGGCCATGAACGCATGTATATGATGCCGTATTCGCCGACGTCCATCATGTGGCAACTCAGTTATCCTTTGCCGGAAGAAGAGGCGATAGAGCTCAACCGTTTAGGGGCAACAGCGCTCAAAGAGGAAGCCCTGCGCAGGTGCCCGTCGTGGCACGCCCCGATCGCTCAGATTTTAGCAGAGACGCCTGAATCGCTGATCACGGGCTACCCCGCCTACGACCGCGATATCCTAACCCCGGAGTTGCTGCCAACGGAGTCTCCCGTGACGCTCCTTGGGGATGCCGCCCATCCCATGAGTCCCTTCAAAGGACAAGGCGCCAATCAAGCCTTACTCGATGCGCTCTCCTTGGCCCGGACCATTTATAAGAACGTAGCTAAAGGCTCCGAACAACTTACGCTACGCGAGTTCGAAGCCGAGATGCTGCCTCGAAGTGCGGCTAAAGTAAAAGCCTCAGCAGAAGCAGCCCGCTTCTTACACACCGAGGTCGTCCTCTATGAGGGCGACCTGTCACGTGGTGCCGCTGCGGAGATGATTGATCATCGAGGCCGATGACCCTCCAGTAGGAATGTGGAGGGAACATGTAGCCGAGAGCCGTGACCTCGGATTGTTTGGTAGGGCGCAATCGCGGATGCGCCGCGCGATGGATTGGTCGTCTGGCTGTCCGCTGTTAGCCAAAAGCTGTCCGCTATTTTTTCTACGTTCCGCAGAAGGTCTGATGAACGATTTCGTTCGGATTGGGTGCCTGCTCGTAGGCTGAGAATTCATTCCGATCCTCATAGGGCTTCGCCAGCGCATCAACGAGTTGATGGAAGGGGGCATAGTCATCCCCATAAGCGGCCTGGATGGCTTGTTCAACGCGATGGTTGCGGGGAATGAGAATGGGATTTGATTTTCGCATCGCTTCACGATCCGGAGCCGGTTGGGTTGCAACTTCCCAGGCCGTATACCAGGTATCCAGTAAAGCGGGGTCTTTGAATAGCGTGGTCAGTTCGCTGCGGTTATCGTAGGTGAGGTGACGGAAGAATAAAGTGAAATCGACTTCCTGTTTGGTGAGTAGTGAAAGCCCGCTTCTTACGATGTCGAGCGGTGCATCCTCGGCCAGTCCGAATTTTGCGCGGAACCGATTATCATATTCGGTGCGGAACAACCTATTAAAGGAGCCGAGCGTTTGTTTCGCCTTTTCAAGGGCCGCATCGCCCCCCCCGGAGATCTGCGGGAGCAACGTCTCAGCAAAGCGGTTCAGGTTCCAACTGGCTATTCCGGGTTGGCTACCCCAGGCATACCGACCATCGCGGTCAATCGAGCTGAATACACAGTAGGGGTGGAAATCATCCATGAAAGCGCACGGACCGTAGTCGATCGTTTCACCGGAGATCGCCGTATTATCTGTGTTCATCACGCCATGGATGAACCCGAGCGCCATCCACTGTGGAATGAGTTTGGCCTGCGCTTCGGTCACGCGCTCTAACAAGGCCATATAGGGCTCCTCGGCATCGGCTGCTTCCGGGTAGTGGCGTGCGATGGTGTAGTCCGCCAATTCGCGCAGGGCATCGGAATCGTTGCGGGCAAAGAAGTATTGGAACGTGCCGACTCGGATATGGCTGGATGCCACCCGCGTAAACACGCCGCCCGCCAGAGGTCCCTCCTGCCGGAGGACGCTTTCTCCCGTCGTCACCGCCGCCAGTGCGCGTGTGGTCGGCACGCCGAGCGCATGCATCGCCTCGCTGACGATGTATTCGCGCAGCACCGGGCCCAAGGCCGATTTGCCATCGCCGCCCCGGGAGAACGGCGTGCGCCCAGAGCCTTTCAATTGAATGTCGCGCCTCGTTCCGTGTTGATCAACCACCTCGCCCAGCAAGAGCGCCCGGCCATCGCCCAGCTGTGGGACAAAGCCGCCAAACTGATGCCCGGCATAGGCCTGTGCCAAAGGCTCGGAACCAGCAACGGTGCCGTTTCCCGAAAATACGTTAAGGGCCTCCGGCCTTTCTAACCAGACAGGATCAATGCCCAGCTCAGTAGCCAGAGCCGTATTTG
Source organism: Pontiella sp. (assembly GCA_036479375.1). GTDB lineage: Bacteria > Verrucomicrobiota > Kiritimatiellia > Kiritimatiellales > Pontiellaceae > Pontiella. Next base: position 16,965 of record JAZGFK010000127.1, read on the forward strand.
CACGGAGCAGTTTGGGAGCCGGCACGGTTGCGGCCCCTTGTTTGGCGTAAAATCGCTCCGGCAAACGAGCGTAGGTGTTATCGAAAGGAATGGGATTCGACATGAGGTTCCTTGGCAGGGTTTGGGTTGAATAAGGCAGAGCCTACTACGAATTACGTTAGCCAGATACGGTAGATTGGGAATTATAACGCCGAATGGAGGGGTGAGCCCCATCACGCCCGATTCGCTGCATTGGAGGGGCGCTGGGCTCGGCGACCGCCGTTTGAACGGAAGAACAGCGCTCTTCTTTCGTCTATTGACGTTTCTTATTACGCTGGGCATGCGCCCCGCCCATGCCCACATTTTCGTTCAAGTCGTACGAATCGCGGTAGTACAACAGCAGTTTCGCCAGATCCAATGACGCAAACCGCTTGATCAGTTCGTCTTTCGGCACATCGGCGAGCACTTCGACCATCTGCTCAATATGCTGATCGATCAAACCCGGGCCTGATTTAAGATCGCGCACGTTTTCGGCCAAAGACAGCAGGCGGGATTTCGCAATTTCGGAACCGGTCGGCACGAGCCGCTGCGTAAATGTTGCACCCAGTTCACGTTCGATCTTCTTAAGAATGGAGTGTTCGCGCTGGTGAATAATGGCGATAGAAATACCCGATTTTCCCGCGCGCCCGGTCCGGCCGCTCCGGTGTGTGTACGTGTTGAGGTCGTCCGGCAGATTATAATTAATCACGTGCGTCAGGTCATTCACATCCAAGCCGCGCGCGGCAACATCCGTCGCCACCAAGAGGGGAATTTGTTTGCTCCGAAACTTTTTCATGACCCCGTCGCGCGCCTGCTGCGAAAGATCCCCGTGCAGCGGTTCCGCCGAGTAGCCGTCCCGTCTCATGTTTTCAGCCACCTGCTGGGTTTCCAGGCGCGTGCGGCAAAAAATGATCCCGTACATTTCCGGATGAAAATCGACAATCCGGCGCAAGGTGCGGTAGCGGTCTTTCGCATGCACGGCACAATATTCATGCGACACGCCTTCGGAGCCCGCGTTGCGCGAACCCACCGTAATTTCATGCGCGTTCTGCATGTAGTTCTTCGCAATGCGGGCCACCTCGCCCGGCATCGTGGCGGAAAAAAGGAAGATCTGCGCTTGTTCAGGAACCGACGACAGAATGGTATTGAGGTCCTCTTCAAATCCCATATTCAGCATCACGTCGGCCTCATCCAGCACCACGTGATTGATCTGAGAAAAGTCAGTGCTATCGCGGCCGAGCAGGTCGACCATACGCCCCGGCGTCGCCACGATCATATGCACCCCGCCATCCAGCGCCTGCAATTGTAATTCAACATGCTCACCGCCATACACCGCCAGAACCGTCACCTCGCTCATGCCGGCCGCAAATGTAGTAATATCACGGGTGATCTGTTTGCAAAGCTCACGGGTCGGACACAGGATTAACGCCTGCGGAACCACCCGGTCGACCTCCAGCATTTCCAGCAGCGGCAAACCAAACGCCGCCGTTTTTCCAGTTCCCGTCTGTGCTAGCGCAACCAGATCCTGCTTCTTTTGAAGTAAAAAAGGGATCACCTCCGCCTGCACAGGGGTCGGGGTTTCAAATCCTAATTTGGCGATTCCCGCCAATACATCCGAGCCAAGTCCTAAATCGGTAAACTGCATGATAAATTTCTCCAATGATAGAAGTGGTCTCGATTTCTAAACCAGTCAGTAGTCAGTTTAAGTTATACCGCATAGGCTCCGGTTCTTTGGTTTCCCTCCTCCGGAGGAGGGAAACCAA
>JAZGFK010000128.1:0-9884 GCA_036479375.1 Pontiella sp.
GGTGCTACCTTTCTCTTGCTCCATGCCGATGCTCCTATCCTCGTTTGTAGTGAATTGAAGAAAGGTTCATTCTGGCATGGGGCACTCGATTTCCAAACTGGGCATTTTAATTTACAGTCTACCCAAAAAAATAAGGCAATCAACAAATGCTTGCGCTTATCCGGTTTTTAGTGAAACGTTTGGGTCGATGGATATTTCGGACTATGAAAAAATATTTCGGAACTGGCATGTAGTATCTCCCATTTTATGTGAAGAAATACAGGAGCCAGCACGAGCGGAGCAACCGGCTCTAAGCACCACTTTTGTTGATACAAATAAAGACCGATGGAGTCTTGAAAGGATTGCCGAGGAAACGTATTCCCGCAAGCTCTCTATTGCTGAAACCCTCGAGCTTCTTGAAAATCAGGGATGCAATCAGATACATCCTTATAAACGTAATTCGCTCGGGCAATTTATTACCGCCTACTCCGGACAGCTCTTCATGCTGCGCCCTCAAATTAAAGGCATCGCTATGCCTCTGGATACTTGGAATTCAGAGGGCTGGCGCCCCGATGCAATGGCCGATTTTATCATTTCCCTTCACCAGACCGCCGCCGGTATTTCCATTCCAAATGATGGGAAAGCCTATGCCATCATCGATTTTGTGAAACGAAAGACGGAAGCCTTTGATCGGCATCGACCGGAAGTTTCAGACAGCCTGAACCGAGTCTTCCACGTGTTGGAAGATTCCTTATTTCCGGCCCTCAGCTCGCTGCCGACGGCATTCTGCCACGGTGATTTTAACCCGATGAATATTGTTTGGGGAACAGAGGTTATCCGGTCTGTCACCCATTGGGAACTCTGCGGCTTCAAACCGGAGGCTTACGATGCTGCGCTAATCGTCGGATGTATCGGCTTTCATAATCCCGATATGCTCATTTCTGATTTTACAACGCGTTTTATCCGCCGACTTCGTGATGCGGCACTCTATACGGAGGGAACTTGGGAGATCTTTTATGAGTTGGTTATTGCAACCCGCTATGGCTGGCTTTCCGAGTGGATGTATACCCACGATGAAAAATCGCGCGACCTTGAAACGCTCTACATGAACCTGCTCGTAACGCAGAAAAATTATATTCTCAAAAAGTGGGAACTTGCTTAATCCCCGACTTCCACTAACTCATTCAGCTTTGCTGCGCAGATGAAGTCATTCTCGGAGAGTCCGCCGATGGCGTGCGTGGTGTAGGTGACGGAGCAGGTTTTGTACCCCACCAGCAGGTCCGGATGATGGTCTTCCCCGTGCGAAACGTAGGCCGATGCATTCACGAACGCCATCGTTTCATAATAGTTCCTGAACGTGTAGGTGCGCTGGATTTCGTTTCCTTTACGCGCCCAGCCACTCAGCTTTTCGAGCAGGGAGTCGGCTTCTTCGGGTGTCATGGGATTCATGCCGCCCTCACAGGGCTTGCAGTGTCTTGCAGAAAGCTCACTCATTATATCTCCTCCGTTGAACTGGGAGGCATCATATCGCTATTTGATCAGCTTGAGAAGCTCCTTAAAGTGCGGATCAGCAGCATCGCGTAAGAGTATCAACAGGGCCGTTTCTGCTGGAAGAATCTCAGCTCCGGCATCGCGCATCGCCTGAATGGCCAGTTGCTTGTTTCCAGACGTCCGCGAGGAAACGGCATCGGCAATGATAAATACTTCGATGCCATCTTCGAGCAGATCCATGGCAGTCTGATACACGCAGACATGCGCTTCGATCCCGATCAGAATGGCCTGCTTTCTCCGAGTCGTTTTAAAGGCTTCAACAAACCCGGAATTCCCATAACAGCTAAACGTCGTTTTTTCTATCATGGGTACATCGGTGAGCAACGATTTAAACGGTTCATTCGTAGCGCCCAGCTTTTCAGGAATTTGTTCGGTCCCAACAAGGGGCACATCCAATAATTTGGCACAGCGGATCATCCGCTCCAGATTGGCGTCAAGATTTTCCTTCTCGTGCATCATTCCGTGCAACTTTCCCTGCACATCAATGACGATCAAAACTGCTTTTTTGCGATTCAACATAGTTCGTGCCTCCGTAATGCGTAAATTATTATTACTATCTGTATCCCTGTCGAGCAGATCTTACGATTTACGTATTACCCGTTAATTAATCCCATACTGGTTTAACTTCCGATGCAGCGTCCGGCGGCTTATGCCCAGTTTTTCAGCTGCTTTGGTTCGGTTTCCACCCATTTTTTCTAACGCCTGAATAATCATCTGTTCTTCCATTTCATCAACGGTTAGCTCGGTATCGACCTTTACCACCGCGTTGCCGGATGCCTGCTCGCGAACTTGTACCGGAATATCGTTAATATCCAGCATCTTTCCGCGGGCCAGCACGACCATTCGTTCCACTAGATTGCGCAGTTCGCGGATATTTCCCGGCCAGCGGTACGCTGAAAGCATGTCGTAGGCTGCGGGGGAGAACCCTTCGATCTGTTTCCCATTTTCTTCGTTGAATACGGCCAGATAGTGATTTAACAACAGGAGAACATCGTCCTGTCTTTCGCGTAATGGGGGAAGCGTAATAACAATAACGTACAACCGATAGAACAGGTCCTCGCGGAAATCGCCTTCATCGACCATACCTTTCAAGTCGCGGTTGGTGGCTGCAATCAGCCGGGCATCCACATCCACCGGGGTATCTCCGCCAACTCGCTCAATCTGCCGCTCTTCCAACGTTCGAAGAATTTTGACCTGCACCGAGGAATCGATCTCACTGATTTCATCAAGGAACAGCGAACCGCTATCCGCCTTTTCAAAACGGCCAATCCGGCGTTCCATGGCCCCGGTAAATGCGCCCTTTTCATGACCGAATAATTCGCTTTCGAGCAAATTCTGCGCAAGAGCAGCGCAATGCACCGCGACGAAAGGACCGTTATTGCGAGGCCCGAGTTGATGAATCGCTTTTGCAACGAGCTCTTTGCCGGTTCCGCTTTCACCCTGGATAAGAACGGTTGCGCGCGATACAGCCACCTGCCGGATCATATCGAATACTTCCTGCATCGGAGCGGAACGGCCAATAATATTTTCGAGGCCGTATTTGTCGTCGAGCTGAACTTTGAGTTGCTCGTTTTCGAGCTCAATTTTTTTGGCCTTGAGAACACGATCCAGCACCAGTTCGAGTCGGTCGAGATTGATTGGCTTCGTCATGAAATCGGTTGCGCCTTTTTTCATGGCATCGACCGCCAGCTCCACATCGCCATAGGCCGTGAGGATGATACAGGTCAGTTCCGGATTATTGGCCAGAGCCCGTTGCATCAACGAAATGCCATCCATGCCCGGCATGCGGACATCGCTTAACAGCACATCGATCTGCTGAGACCCTAGGATTTCCAGAGCCGATGATCCGTTCTCTGCCGCAAAAACGCGATAGTCACGGCGCAACGCCCGCACGAGTCCATCGCGCGCGCTCTTTTCGTCGTCGACGATCAATACTGTTGGTTTATCCATGATCGTAATCCGTAACGCGTGATGCGTAATTAAATGGCGCTTCCATGTCATCGACTCCTTCTACAATATACGCCATCGACTCTTCTTGTATCTTCAGATCTTGCTGATCAGACAATGATCGCATACTTGGCATTTTCGCATTCCTTAAATTTCATAGTCTTTCCAAATTACGCATTACTCGTTACGTGAAGCGGAGCTTCTAAAAGATTCATCCGCGCATCTTCTCGAGGAAAGCGCAACGTCATTCGTGTACCCCGGTCAGGCTCGGAGTTGATTTCAATTTCGCCGCCGTGGTCGCGCATGATGCGCTGGACAATCATCATACCCAGTCCCGTGCCATCGACTTTCGTCGTGTGATACGGCTCATAAATGGCGCCCAGTTTTTCGGGATCGATTCCGGATCCATTGTCTTCAACCACGACGCTGACGAAGCGGTCAAACAGCTGGGTTTCAAGTTTAAGGATGCCGCCATCGTTCATGGCCTGAAGTGCATTCTTAATGACATTAAATAAAACCTGTTTCACCTGAGTTTCATCGATGGCCACCGCCGGGATATCCTCCGGAAAATCGGTTTCTACCAGCATGCGGCGATCTTCAATCTCGTGTTTCATTACACCCAGCGTATCTTCCACCAACGTTTCAATTCGGTGCATCTTGCGCTCAGGCATTGACGGGCGCAGCGCTTTGAGGAACTGGCGGATAATTGAATCGAGCCGCCCAACCTCTTTTCGAGAAACGTCGACCAGCTCCTTCAGTTCACTTCTGGCCTCTTCGTTATCCAGATAACCGATTTCGCGGTCGAGCAACTGCAGATGGATATCGATGGAATTCAGCGGATTCCCTATTTCGTGGGCAACGCCGGCGGCCAGCAGACTGAGGGCATGCAGTCTTTCCGATTCAATCGACTCCGCTGTGGTTTCACGCTCGCGGGTCACATCCCGGAAAATCACAACAGCACCCTCTTCCTTTTCATCCACGGCCGCCAAAGGAACCACATAGAATTCCATGAAACGGTGCTGTGGGTAGGTGATTTCGATTTCGCGGCGAACCAGCTGACTCCACTCCTGTTCGTCGAGATCCAGCACCAGATCCCAGTGGATGTCTTTGAGGTAGCGCTCGATTTTTGTGCCGACTGCATCTTCGAGCGTAAACCCGAGAAACTGCTCTGCAGCGCGGTTCGCATAGCTGATCTGCGCTTGCGGATCGAGCACGATAATACCTTCTTCCAAGGCCTGGAAGATGGTTTCCATCAACCCTTTTTCCCGCGCCAAACGCAGGAAATAGGTTTGCAAACTGCCCTTATCCAAATGATCGAGATGGTCGACCAGTTTATCAAAAAATCCCTGTTTCATGGCCAAAATGTGCCATAACGGCGCAGTTTGTTCAACGGAATTTACAAGCACAATTTTGCGTCAAAAAGACGCTATAGGGCATGGTATTATAGGTGGAGGAATGACCTCCCTGTCGTCCTAATGAATGATAAAGGAACAACCTTTGCTTCCGCAGGACGGGACAGAGCCCGTCCCTCCGACTTAAACATAATCCACTCCATCATCCGCGAAATTCCCTAAGCGCAGGCTTTGTTTTCGTAACGCTCAACCATTGCGGTATATTTCGCCTCAAGATCAGGCATTTTCCCCGCGGCTTCGTCGTACGCTAAAAGCATGCGGTCGCGAACCTGATCCGGCAGGATACGCTCGGCCAGCGGATAAAGAATGTTGTCCTCCTTATCAATATGACCCCGCAGCAAGACGGCATAGCCCTTCGCATTCTTAACAAGCTCTCCCGTGAACTGAAGGTTTCCATCCAGGAACTCAAGCGCGGCATTTTCCATACCCTTCACAAAAGCACGTCCCTGATCATGCTCCATCAGCATGGCCTCAATCGGAGAACTTTTTTCCGGCATCCCGTTCTCAACCAATTCCACAAAGAGCACATCCTCTTCTTTGGCGTGATGAAACCGGTCGGCGTAGTTACGGATGAAATCGACCGCTTCGAGGTAAAACTTCCAATCGCTGAACGAACCTTGTTCAACCAGCTGTGTATGTTTTTCGACCAGCGTTATCATTCGGAGAATCAGCTGGTGCTCATCCATCATTACTTGTGTGACATCCGTTGCCATATTTCTATCCTTAGTTGACTGATTCCAGGTATTGAATAATTTCCCGTTCGATCTGCTGTTCTACTGCATCACCGAGGGCGTGAATGCTTACAACGTCCTTCACCAGACAAATTCCAACGCTGCACGTTACACAGCAGATTTCGTGATTGGAGAGGATATCGCCAATCGCAGGATGCTGTTCTATGACTGTGTTAATACCCTGTTCGCCGATTTCTACTGGTAAATTCACGTTATTGCTCCGTTAATGAAACGAACCTACAGAAACGGCACGGTGTAAAACATGACCCGGGTCAAGCTTCCACAAAAAAAGGAGCCTGCGGCTCCTTTTCCTGATTCAATGGATCGATCAACCTATTGCGTTGCACCACTTTTCCACCGACTGGAGGGCGTGAAACCAGCCAGACAAATCGCCATTTGCACCAGGACAAATACCATGAGCGCAAAACTGGCCGAATCAGTGAACCCGTAGGAGTGGAGCCCAACGCTGAGCTGGTTAACGCCGAACCAGGACCATGCCGTGACCACATTTCCGAACACGGCCATAATGGCAAACCCGCGGTGCTTAACCATCCGTCCATATTTCGCGTGAAGCATAATGGAATTCCAGATTACGATGAGCAGTGCACCGTTTTCCTTGGGATCCCAGCCCCAGAAGCGACCCCACGAATCGTCTGCCCACAGACCGCCCAGTACGGTGCCGACAAAACTGAGCAGGAGTGCAAAGCAGGTGGTGCCATAGATCATTCGATACATGCCGTTTTCGGTCTCTGCATCGAGACGACGCGTGAGCAATCCGGCAAAAATGTAGAAAACGCCGATGGTGCCTGCAACAAAGGTGGCCATATAGCCGAGCGTGACCGTGATTACATGTGTAGCCAGCCAGAAGCGGGTATCAAGCACGGCGCGCATCTGTTCCATCGTATCGCCGTCGCCAGCGAGGAAGTGAGCAATGAGTAAGGTCGCGAAACCGGCGATTCCGCCAACGAGATTACCAATCCCGCCCGCCCTTTTACGGAATGCCATTTCGATAACGATGCCTGCTCCAACGGCCGCCCAGCCGATGAAAATGGCCGATGAATACAGGTTCGTGACCGGCGGGTACCCGGAAAGAAAGCAACGGGCAACAATTGCGGCTGTATGTGGAATAAATGCAAAGATCAGCAACGTGCGCCCAGCGGAAAGCATGCCCTCTTTGCGAAAAAGCCAACCGAAACAACTCAGTACAAAAACCAGCAGATAAAGTTGTGCCGATTTCATAAATGCGCCGATGCGATTATATAAAACCTCGAATGAAATCTTGCTGAAGACCTCAGGATTTTCAGCCTGGATGCCGGATCCGAATTCCATTAGTTCGGCGTTAAATACATCAACATTTCCCTCCCGATACGCCGAAAGTGCGGTGCCCAGATGCACGGCCTGCGGATCGGGTTGCGTCATCGGGCCGGACAGCAATGAACTCATAAGCGGGCGCCATTTATTAAATCCAGCGGATGGCGGAATAACGAGCGGGATGGAATACTTTTCCAACTGCATGTACCGCTGGGCCGTTGCAAGCAGCTGTTCCTGGGGAATTCCGCGAGGGTCTTCGAACGCGCTCATGACATTCTGAAAAAGGTATAGCTTGTTGGCCAGTTTGATGACCTGACGATCAAATGTATCGCGGCTTTTATCCGACTTGGCATATGCGGAGCGTGCGGCGGCATCGAGTCTTCCCAGACTAGGAAGCACTTCACGATAGGAATACCGAAAGCGCTTGGTTTCTTTCAGACCGAGGTTAGTCAGCAAATCCAGGTTTTCGATGCGGATCACCTTGTAATCAAGCGACTCCGGTTTTCCCGCCAGATTATCCAGCAGCCACTGCGTGGCCTCTATTTTATCGCCCGCTTCATTAGGTACACTTTGCTTTCCGGACAGGACGGTTAAGAGATTGCGTGCCACGGTATCGATGGGTTTTTTGCGCCCTTCGAATTTAACCGGCAGATGCGCCAAGGCATTGATCTGGTAATCCGTTGCCGTTTCCTTTTCAGGACGAACCCCGTTCTGGAAAAACCAGAAGGCGAAAATAACGACGACAATGTTGGTTATGGTGCGGCGCATCAGGCGTCCCTCCGTACATAGCGACTTAACGACTGTATGAACTGCGCGGCCATGCCGACAAAAACAATCATGCAGGAGAGGTACGGAATCATCCACGTATCATTGCGTACTACCTGCAACACGGTACCGCTGTCGTCGGGAATAAAGCCGGATTGGTAAAACGTCTGCCGGGCGTATCGCAGCGGATTATTCATCCAGATCCTCAGTTCCCGATCCACATCATCGCCCTCGTTAATCAAATGGATCTGGCTGGCGAAGTCCTTCGGCATCTGTGTGCCCTCGTATTTTTCATGCACAAAATCGAGCAACTTAACCGAATAGGGATTCCCGCTGGGGGATCGCAGATATTCGCGGCGAAAACGGAAATAAATCGTGTAATCCTTATCTGCCACTTTAAGGGACGTTGGCATATCCCAGGCGCGGTTTACAAAGTTGGGATACATCCACAGGCTGAGCACATAGCGGCCCAACGATTCGCCGGAAGCCCGGTCAATGAACTCAACATCGACTGCGGGTGCATTGCGCGCTCCCGTTGCACCGCTTATTTCCGGCTGTTCGGCCACATAGAGCCGGGAGCCGTAGCCTTCATACTTTGGATAGCTGGCGCGAAACTTTTCAGGGATTCCTTCCAGTGGTCGTGGCTGGGTGGAGTTGATCATGTAGCGATTTACTTTGATGTCAAATGGAAGATCCTCCTGACGAAGTACCGCCCCGTCCTTGAGCTTGCGCTGACCAATAACCGTTACGGTTTCATAGTCCGGGTGCGAGGTATCGGTGAATGCCAGCTCGAGCTGCTGGGAGTGGTCGATAAAGTTGACCGTTTCACCTTCCTTGATGGTCATCGTGGCTTCAACGGCATACAGCGCCGTAATGAATTCCCCTACGAGTAAAAACAAGATTCCCGCATGCAACAACACGATACCGGCGCGTTTGCGATAGAGCAGGAAACAGGCAATGTAGAAAACCACGGCCGCGAGGGTACCGCGGCCCAGACGCAGGAACACACGCCAGAACGCATCGCTCTCCGTTGCGGCAACCGGTGCGGTTCCCCAGCCAAACATAACGCCGAGAGTAACCAGCACACCTAATATAAGCATGGCGATTCCGACAATTCGGCGGGTGCCGGTGGTCTGAATCTTGAAGCTGGCGGCATGGACTGTAACTAGATTGATCGTGAGCAGTGTCCCGATCAGGAAACCGCCCGGAAACGGGATTTTAAGGTTTGGGATATCCCACGTCCGCGGGAAAAACACCGGAAGCTCAATCATCGCGATGAAACAGCGGAAATACTGATCCATCACCGTCCAGATACCCTTGTCGACCTGAGCAAGCGTTCCGGCAAAAATCAGGATCATACTCAGCGCCAGCAACGTGACGGTCAGCTTGAGCGACAGGAAGAAGGATAAGATTCTATTGATCAATGGTTGTGGCCTTCAAATTTGATGGATTCTAGGAAGGACCGGATGCCCGCCGCGTTGGCCTTCAACTCGGCAACCGAACCCTTGGCCGTGAAATACCAATATTGAGGTGCCAGATCCACAATGGCGGCGATAATTCCCTTTCCACCTTCCTCGTTGTAGATTTCGATATAACTCACACCATGTGCGCCGCCTACCTTAAACGTTTGGACGTCCGCTGAAATCGCTTCCGGGGTAGCATTTCCCAACTCCACCTGACCACGCCAGCGGTTAACGTTGCTGGGCACATCGCCCATCGCGAGGGTAATCAGGTAAAAGTCGATTGAAGTTCCTTCGATCGTATAGCTCACCTTGCGCATGCCCGAACCCGGCTTTTCAGTCCACCCTTCGGGAAGTTCGCTGGTAAAACCGGCATTAGCAGGCATCTGAGCTGTCATAGAAGTGTGTGCGGCGATAACGGCAGCGTTATCCTGCTCGGATGCTGTCATCGAGTTGCCTGCCGGTGCGACCGGCTGTTTCGGCACCTGATACGTTGATGTTTGCTCCTGACCGCAAGCAAAAAGAAGCAGCGACAAAGGTAGTAATTTAGCCATGGTTTTCATATCACTCATCCCGTTGGTAGTTAGGCAAAGGAATATAAAATCCAGCCCTATCTATGTCGACTAATAACGTTATTTTTGAAGTCTGATTATAGCCTTAAATACCGTTTGAAGCTGGTAGACTGTAAATTAAAATGCCCAACTTTTCTAAGCCCGATGCATCTCATG
>JAZGFK010000129.1:0-21261 GCA_036479375.1 Pontiella sp.
ATGCGCTGCGCCGTGGAACTGGACGGCAAACTTATTCCCCTGAATGAAGTACCGAAAAAGCAGCCTCTTGCGCTCGACGCAACAAACGACAACCTGCTCTTCGTCATTGAGGATATCTGTGAGGGGCCCGCCAAAGCCAAATTTACCGCAACGCTCTCCGACTTCATCAACATTCTCGAGCTGTGCTCCGGCAAACCCATCTATGAAGGCGGGCGCGACGATTATCTGATTGTCGACGACCGCATTACCTCGACCTTCGTCCGTATGGAGCTGGATGAAGAATCGGGCGAGGTAATACTGAATTTGCGAACCGAAACCAGCGACCAGTTTGACTGCGTGGTGAGTGGCGGAAGCGGCTGGATTCTACAGGACAGCGTTTTCACCAAACTGGAAAAGATCCTGCCGGGGCCCCTGCGTAAAATCTACGACGGCCCGGTCCATATTCCGCGCGACTCCATTCCGTCGTTCATGAAAAATGAACTTCCCACACTGGAAAAGCTGGTGGAGGTGGAGAGTAATATTACGCCAGATATGCTCTCGCTCAGCCCGGCCAAACCGCGTTTCCGGCTGGCGATTGAAGGCACGCAAACTGAACTATCAGCAACGCTTTATGCGGAGTACGGCATTGTACAACTGATCGCTGGCCGCGATGAGGCGCTGGGCCATTTTTCCATTCCCGCCGAAGATGATTTCTTAAATTACCAAGTCCGCAATCCGGACGCCGAACAGGATGCCATAGCGATGGTCACCGACGTCGGCTTTCGTGGAAAACGCGGCGACATGTTGATGCAGATCCGTGGAACGCGGGAAGTGCTTAACTTTCTGGGTGGCGGCATGCCGCGCCTGCAGCGTTTGGGCTGGCGGATCGATCTCGAAGGCATGGTTGCTGCATTCATGAATCAGGCCGACTCTACCGTGCCTGTTGTACACATCAACAACTCCGCCGGAGCGGGCTTCTTCGAAGTGGGCTACGACTATGAAACCACGGGTGGTCAAAGTCTGGACGATGCGGATATCCAACGCGCCATTAACATGGGGGAAGCCTTTATTGAAAAGAAGGGGCGAACCATTCTGCTGGATATCGATGCCATCGAAACAGCGCGCGATGTTTTCAGCGACTGCGCCGTCGGTCCCGGCTCAACGGCCGGCAGCTTTAAGATGAACGACATCCATGCGGCTTATGTGCAGTCGTCGTTGCTTTCCCTCGATGGCATTGATGTGGAAACTGCGCCGGAATGGATGACCAAAGCTGAAGCGCAAAACCGGAATACCAAAATTGAGCGGATCCCCTTGGGCGATAAACTTGAAGGCACGTTGCGCGACTACCAGAAAGATGGTGTCTACTGGCTGAGCTTTCTGGAGCGCAGCGGATTCTGCGGTATTCTTGCCGACGAAATGGGACTGGGAAAAACCCTTCAAACCCTAACGTGGCTTCAGTTAAAACGTTCAAATGAGGATTCGAACGGGGCGCCTGCTCTTATCATATGTCCGACCAGTCTCGTGGATAACTGGGCGGAGGAAGCTGAGAAGTTTACGCCGGATATGCGTGTGCTCCGAATGCACGGAACCGACCGGCACGAGAACTGGGACAAGGTTGCCGACAGCGATCTGGTGATTACCTCCTATGCCCTGATCCGCCGCGATCTGGATGAATATCTGAATCACACCTTTTCCGTCGCTGCACTCGACGAAGCGCAGCATATTAAAAACCGCACCACACGGAACTCAACCGCCGTTAAAAAGATTCAGGCAAACCACAAACTGGTGCTGACCGGAACACCGATTGAAAATGGGGTTTCCGATCTCTGGTCCATTATGGACTTCCTGATGCCCGGCTACCTAGGCAACCACAAGTCGTTCCGCGAAAACTATGAACTGCCGATTCAGGCCGGCGGCCCGGATGCCGAACTGGCGCAGATTCGATTACGCCGCAAACTTCATCCATTCCTGCTACGCCGCCTAAAGAAAGATGTGGCGAAGGATTTGCCTGAAAAGATTCAGCGCGTGGCTCATTGCACACTCAGCGGTGATCAGGCGAAAGTCTACAAAACACTGCTCGAAGGCGCGAAGCGGAAGATTAACGATCTCGGCGGCGAACAGGGCTTCAACAAGAACCGCATGGAAGTCCTCAAGGTGCTGCTTCAACTGCGCCAAACCTGTTGCCATTTGGATCTGCTTAAACTGCCCAACCTCAAGAGCGAATACCCCTCGGCTAAAATGGAGCTTTTCTTTGAGCTGGTCGACGAAGCGCTTGATGCCGGCCACCGCATTCTGGTGTTCAGCCAGTTTACCTCCATGCTATCGATCATCCGCGAAGAACTGGAAACTCGGAAACTGAAATACTGCTATCTTGATGGCTCCACCAAAAATCGGCAGGAACGCGTTAAGCAGTTTAACTCCGACCGCTCCATCCCGCTCTTTCTCATCAGCCTCAAAGCCGGCGGCAGCGGACTCAACCTGACCGGCGCCGACATGGTGATCCATTTCGACCCGTGGTGGAACCCCGCCGTCGAAGACCAGGCCACCGACCGCGCCCATCGAATCGGACAGAAAAATACCGTCTATAGCATAAAACTCATTACCAAAAATACGGTCGAAGAAAAAGTCCTGCAGATGCAGCTGAAGAAAAAGAGCATTATCGACGCCACCCTCGAAAAGGACGGAGATATTGGCCAATCCCTCAGTTGGAACGATGTGCAGGAACTCCTCTCCTTCTGAGCCGGTTTTATACGTAGTTTTACCTCAGAGAACACAGAGAAACACAATGCAGGGATCCTCTCAATGAATCTCTGAGACCTCTGTGGTGAAGCCGCTTTCGAGGTCACGGAAACTTGGTTAAAAAAAGGGATTGCCTTTCGATTTTGAATCCCTCATATTTTCGCGCTTTCCGATACACAGCGATTCCCAAATCACTGGTAGGATCAAGTTTTGGAAAACGGGGCGTAGCGCAGTCTGGTAGCGCGGCTGGTTTGGGACCAGTAGGTCGGGAGTTCGAATCTCTCCGCCCCGACCATTCTTTTAATCCATCGATTTCGTAGATTCCATTGGGTTATAGAAATTGAAAGCGAGACGGGATCGAAAGTGACAGTCCCAACCCCTCTTTTTCACTTCTGAGTCGGCCAAAGAAAAATGGCCATGATTCGTGGGTATAGTTTAAAGAACGGTTCTATTCGATTGATTTGCTCTAACGGAGCTGAAGGATACGAACGCTCTGATTCAGAGAAATAGAACGCCACGAACAGCTGCATGGTCCGGCCTTCGCACATCTCTTGTTGCAAAGAAATGCGAAGGCCATGGCCGACCTTGAATAACACGCCCAGAAAGGCATGCATCACCGTCCCCGGCTACAGCTTTCCTCAGTCGACCGTTACGACTATAAAGCGGGAGCTGCGGCCATTCGTGATAAAGAATAGAATTTTATTTCCTTCAATTTCACTAACCACTTTTTTAAACGCACTGACATCTTCAACGGTCTGGCGGTTTACGCTGGTTATTACCTGTCCGGGAATAAGGCTCGCACGCCAGGCAGCTCCGCCCTCCTCTACTTCTGTAATAATTACACCGTCTTCAAATTCATAGGCGAGACGCTCAGATGACTCGCTATCGACCTCATCAATCGTGAGCCCGAGTTTCTCATAGAGAGCTGAATCAACCACTTCTTCCTCCTCATCGGAGGCTCCATCCATATCCATGGTAATGGCCGAGATGTTCTTGTATTTACCGTCGCGGAAAATCTTTAGATCGACTTTCGAATTCGGAGGGATCGATGCAACGCGATTACGAAAGGATCCGACTTTGAACACTTTCTTACCATCCAGTTCAACAATAATGTCGCCTTCTACCAATCCGGCCTGCTCCGCAGCGGAGTCTTCAACAATCTGCGAAAGCAGAATACCGCCGGTTTCTTCAAGCCCGAATGTTTTGGCCAAATCCTCGTCGACTTCCTGAATGTAGATTCCCAGCACGCTGCGGGAAACTTTGCCGTATTTAATGAGCTGCTCTTTAATTTGAATGGCTTGATTGATCGGAATGGCAAAACCAATGCCCATGTAGCCGCCTGTTCGTGTATAAATCGCGGTATTGATCCCGATGACCTCGCCATCGATGTTCAGAAGTGGCCCGCCTGAGTTACCGGGGTTGATTGCGGCATCGGTCTGAATAAAGTTTCCATATTCAGCAATACCGGTCTTATCGCGGCCTTTCGCACTTACAATGCCGGCCGTAATGGTCTGAGAAAGCCCAAATGGATTTCCTGCCGCCAATACCCATTCGCCCACTTCAAGTACATCGGAGTCTCCCAGAAGAATAAACGGCAAATCACCTCCATCTTCGATCTTAATCAACGCAACTTCGGTTTTGGGGTCTGCACCGACTAAGGTCGCCTGAAACTCGCGCCCGTCGCCCAGTGTCACAGTAATTCGGTCGGCATCATTCACGACATGGTTATTGGTCAGAATGTAGCCTTCTTTGGATATGATAAATCCAGACCCCTGTCCTTGCTGTTGGTATTTGCGCGGCTCGCTCTCTTCTGATTCCCCTCTTCCGTATCCTCGGCCAAAATATTCCTCGAACGGGTGACGATAACGAGATCGGGAGACTTCAACTGTGCTTTCTACCTCAATAAACACCACCGCAGGTAATGTCTGTTTCGCAATTTCAGAAAAAGCACGTCCCGTTTCCTTCAGAATGGCGGCTTTATCTGCATGAATCGTTTGAGTGACCAGTATGGAAATCGTAGCAAGTCCGAGAAATAAAGTTTTCGCATTTCGCATTAAATTACTCCTTGTTGAAATTCTAGTGGTTATATACGAACCGTTAGATCGTGATCGGCAAAAAATATTTAATGATTTTGAACAACCAAACCGACCGCTACTCCCAACTTTTGATCTGATGGTTGGTATCTTCTTCACCACCAAGTTTGTACAGCCCGTCCGCCCGGAGTGCTATTTTACGCCGGATCGTGTTCTGTCCAAAATCAACCTGTCCATCGTAATCTGTATCAAGCGCGATTAAGTATTGCTCTCCCCATGGGTCTAAAAAGACTCCATTGGTTGCACTGCCCTGTTGTTCGATAAAAACCATCCCGGCCGGATTCCAGGTCAAGTCCTCCCCGATTAAGATCCTGATCGTTTCTTGGCTAAAAACCGCGTCAAAGGTAGGTTCTGGATTTCCCTGCAATGCATCAATCACCGGCAGTTTCCCATACTTGCTGATATAGGCTTTAATAGCCGTTTCAATCGATTTCATTTCGACCATGGCCTGTGCTTTTTTGGCACTGATACGGGCATTGCGCAGCCCTTTTGAGCCGAGCGTAATGAGAATGGCCAAAATGGCGATAACCACTAGTAATTCGATCAAAGTAAAGCCGCGCTTTTTCATGCGTTAGTATCCAATACGTGCAGGGTTGATGTTGTCGTTATCTTCCCCTACATCCTGCCCTTCGGACCAGATACTGTAAAGGTAGCGGTTCGTGCAAACATACTGATAGGGATTGCCCCAGGGATCGAGTACTTCAATCCCCTCAACGGCATTGGTTAGAAAATCCAAACGAGGGATTTGTCCGGCAGACTGTTGCTGAGGATAACGGTCGAATTCAATGCGAAACTCCTCCAGTCCTATTCGCAGATTTTCGAGATCAGCCTTAGCCTGCCCTTCTTTGGCCTGCCGACGCGCCAGGCTGTATCCCTTGGCCCCAAGGCCTGACAGGATCGCAATGATGAGCATCACGACGATCAGTTCAAGGATGGTGAATCCACTTTTTTTCCCATCCACTGGAACCTCCAACCGTTGGTTCAATCTAGCGCGTAATGCCTTTTTCGGATGCACGGCAGAATTCAAGCAGATGTTTTACTTCCGCCGTCTGTTCAAGCTCGGACTCAATCTTGTCGAGTGCTTCCGTCACGTTAATGTCCTGCTGCCGGTACAAAATCCGGTATGCTTCCTTGATCGATTTTCGACCGGCTTCATCAACACCGCGGCGTTCCATGCCGATGCGATTGAAACTGCGAACCTGAATGGGATCACCGTGCGCAATCATGTAGGGAGGAACGTCTTTGGCGATCTTCGACATGGCGCCTATATAGGCCATTGCACCAACGCGCATAAACTGGACAATTCCGACCGACCCTTCAATCGTAGCCATATCTTCAATAATCACATGCCCGGCAATCTGACAGGCGTTGACAATGACCACTTCATTTCCAATATGGCAGCAGTGGGCAATATGCGAATATGCCAGGATATGACACGTATTGCCCACGGTGGTGAAATCGCCGTCGTTGGTGGCGGAGTTGATGGTGACGTATTCACGAATGGTATTGTTGTCGCCGATTTTAACACCGGGCATGCCGCCCTTGAATTTAAGATCCTGCGTACGACCACCGAGTACGGCAAACGGTGAAACGCGGTTGTTGTTGCCTAAGGATGTGTTGCCTTCAATTACGACATGTGAAACGAGCTCGGTGCCGCTCCCGATTACGGCTTGTGCGCTGATTGTACAGTACGGCCCAATAACGGCATCGGTTGCAATCTGCGCCCCTTCGGCCACAATGGCTGTTGGGTGAATATGTGCCATGGGTTACCCCGCTCCGTAGCCGAAGGTCAGTTCGCCTTCGCTAACGAGGTCTTCGCCGACATACGCTTTCCCCAGAACCGTAGCCATCCGCGTGCGAATGCGAATCGGTTCAATTTCAATACGCAGTTGATCGCCAGGAATAACCATTTTCCGGAACTTCACTTTATTCATCGACATAAAGTAGGCTGTTTTACCTTCGTTTCCAACCCGCGAATTAAGCATCACGCCCGCCACTTGCGCCATCGCTTCCATTTGCAGCACACCTGGCATTACCGGATTTCCGGGAAAGTGCCCTTGAAAGAATTGTTCGTTATTCGAGACATTCTTTAGTCCGGTTACGGTACCTTCTTCAACATTCAGTGCAATGATCCGGTCAACCAGCTGGAATGGATAACGATGCGGCAGGATCGCCATTATATCTTGGACTTGCATAATTGACATAGCTCTTCTCCTTAAACGGGTTCACAAAAGTTGTGAAAAACTAGGGGTTCTACCCCTCTTGTTCAATGTTTTTCTGTTCCGCGACCAGCTTGTCGAGCTCTGGACATCCTTCCTGAACACTCCATGCAAACGGAAATGTCCGGCATTGTTCGGGACGGGCCTCATAGATCGAGCATCGGTCTCCTTTGAGAAAGGCACAACTGCCGTCAGCCTGATCCAGCAAGGCCAGCTGCTGGCGGTTCGGAGCCAAACGCGTGTGCTGCTCTATCAAATCCTGCTCAGAAAGGTCCAGATGCCTGGCCAATCGGGGTATATCCGCGTCGGTCAGCAAAACCGAGCCCTTCCACCGACAGCATTCGCCGCAGCCGGAGCACTTGAATTGCTTTAAAATTTCCCGATTCAACATTGAACGTCTACCTTTCTAAACCGTCTGAATGCGTTGACAATTGTTCCCGAAGGGGACACTATTCGCCCTTTATATGCAATCGCGGGGTGCGGTTTGTATTAGTTGAAACACGAAGAAAGGATCAAGTATGATGTTCGAGAATTTAGTAAACAAAAAGTTCATAATGATTCTTCCTGTAGCTGCAGCGCTCATGCTGACGGGCTGTAAGGAAGACGAAGCCGCCAAGACTCCTGCCCCAGAACCGGTTGATCTTTCTCAGACTGAAGACCTGTTTACAGAGCCCGTCAAGGCGAACCCGCTTACCTCCGATCCATCTTTGGTTGTTGTTCGCGTTAATGGCGAAGACATCACTCGCGGCGAGATCAACCAAATGATGAATATGGCTATGCAGCAGCTCGCCGGACGTGTTCAGCCTCAGCAGATGCAGCAGGTTCAAGGTCAAATGTACGAACAGGTTAAAAACGACCTCATCGCTAAGAAACTCATCGATGCCGCCGTTGCAATGGCAAACATTGAAATCACGGATGAAGAAGTGGTCAAAGCTATCGAGGAAATCAAGGCACGTATTCCTGAAGGTCAGACGCTCGAAGCCGCACTTGCCTCCCAAGGCACTTCGCTGGAAGAGCTGACGGTGAATATCAAAAACGACATGGCCACCCGCAAATTCCTTGAAAGGAAAACCGAAGGCATTGCCGAAGCCAGCGAAGCCGAAGCTAAGGAGTTCTACGACACGAATCCGGACCGCTTCAAAAAACCTGAAAGCGTATCTGCCAGCCATATCCTCATTAAATTTGACGAAGGCGAAACAGAAGAAGGTAAAGCGGCCAAAAAAGCCGATCTGGAAAAGATGCGTACAGACATCATTGCCGGAACCATCACATTTGCAGACTCTGCATCAACTAATTCGCACTGTCCAAGTAAGGCTCAAGGCGGATCGCTTGGTACCTTCGGCAAGGGCCAGATGGTTCCTGAGTTCGAAGTGGCAGCATTCACTCAGGAAATCGAAGAAGTGGGCGATGTGATTGAAACACAGTTTGGCTACCACATCATCAAGGTTACTGAGCGCTCCGACGAAGGCGTCGTAAGCTTCGAAGAATCCCAAGAGCAGATCGTTGGATTCCTTTCCGGACAGAGAAAGCAGGACGCTGTTGCTGCATACATCCAGAGCCTGCGGGACAGCGCTACCATCGAAGAAATCGCGATGTAATCCGGTTATTCGGTTTAACGCGGCAAACACCCTTCCAACCGAAGGGTGTTTTTTTGTGCCTTGATCAAATCATAATCCCAAAGCAGCCTTACGCGCCGCATAGGGACTGGCAAACGATGTGCCGCGGTGTTGCTTACCGTCATACTCAACCGTGCCCTTTTCGTAGCTATCCACCGTCGACCCCGTATTCGAATACACAGCAACGCTACCATCAGGGTTATTGGCTCCAACGGATATTGTAGCCGGGCTGGCGGCAGGATTGGCCGAAATTGCAAGACCGTCATTTCCTGATGCAACGAAAATCTTGATCCCCTGATCTGCTGCATAGTTTATAGCGCTTTCGAGAAATCCAATATCCTCATACGTTCCAAAACTGATATTAATAATATCGATACCGGAGTTCACTGCATATTCTATTGCTCGCATAATGGTATCGGAAGAAGTCATTCCGTTTTCATCAAAAACCCGAACCGCCAATACCGGAACGCCGATCTCAGATGCATCCTCACCAATCGGAGTAATAGCACCGGAAGCAATCAGCGCAACCAGCGTGCCATGCCCCGATGGATCACTCATTTCAGCAGAAGGATCAATCGCATTATAGGTTCCTCGGATTATATTCAGATCGCTGTATTTTGAATCCAAACCTGAATCAAATATAGCAACTGCCGTTTCCCCGGGCAGGAGATTCAGATTCATTCCAGCTCCACTCCCCGTAATTGGAATGGACTCACTTCTATTGACCGGAAAAGCCAGATTGGGCTCTGCAGCCTTAACTCCATCATGAGTTGCTGCAATGGTCATCGCATCTTCAACATTCATGCCTTCATTCAGCCTGATGCGGTAAATACCGGGTGGATCAATGACCTCAACGACCGTTCCATTCAGCTTTTTCAACAACGCATTAAGATCCTTGATGGTCGACCCTTCGTCAAAACCCACCATGATTTCACCGCGAATATACTGCACGCCATTAGTTCCCGTAACCACATCGAGCACTTTGCCCTTAGATGAAAGGGGGCGGGTTGCAGCGGCATTTCCATCGGAAAAAATACGGATACTGGAAAGCTGATCAAACGTACCCAACGGACTATCAATTCGGTTCCATTCCAGCAGATAGCTATTCGGACTCGCAAGCTGCGCCACCAAACGTTCCACCTTGGTATTTTCCCAATCACCCGTAACACGGCCCATTTCCAGAGAAGGATCAATCAATACCTTAACGCCCCGCTGTTCAAACAACCGAAGCACCTTTGAGAGCGAAGTCCCATCCGCGGTTAGCCATGCCCGTTCCCCTTCAACCCGAAGCGTCGCTGCACCGGCCATCAGGGGCAATAGAAGAAGTCCAATAAGAGTCGTTGATCGCATCGTTGAAACATAACGTCTAACGACCGGAAAACAATGCTATTTATAGTCGCCTTAATAAATTAAGAAACCAATGGCAGAGCACGGAATGTCGCTGATGCTAAATAAAAAATGGAGTTTTAATCGCTTCTTCTCCGCTCTTTCGCGCGAGACAGTTTTCAGGAGTAATGGAAGGATTATTTCTAATACAGAAATCGCAGAACGCCAGATAGTCCTTGCCTGACATTTTGCGAAGAGGTGGTTCGCTACTCGTATTGAGTTTAGGAAATTGAATCATTAATAACCTTCCTGCTCTATTCGAGTAACAAGCTTATTAAAAATCTCATCCGACGCAAATTTATCGCATAGTGGTTTTAAGTCATTCGTAATACTGAGTTCATCCTGAATCCGCTAGTTAATTTCTTGCGAATAATAGTTACCTGTTGGGCTAGAATGACTAATATAGCCGTTCGCTAAAAAAAAACCAACCCAACAGGTGAGGAAATGAAACACTATAAGCTCAAGACCGGCAAGGGCGAACTCAACTCAACCAGCGGAAACCACCTTTGCGGCCTCGGACAAGAAGTCATCGAGCGCAAAACCATTGCCCCGCAAAAGATCAACGCCAAGCGCTGGCGGCTCAAAACCGTGCTCCAAAATATCATCTACTGCGCCGTTCGGCTCATCCGGCACGCCGGGGGAATCGAGCTGCACTTCGGGAAGCGATGCCCTTGGTTCGATGTCATACGCGACATCGCCAGCTCCTACGCATAACCAAGCCATCCATCAACCGAGCCAACCGCCCACGCGGAGGAAGGCCTGCGCCCGCGAAAAGGCAAAACGGGCCGATACAGCCGGGGAATCAGGTCGTTATCCGCACTGGGGCAATCAAATCAGGGACACGGTGCCGCCGCGCAGGTAAAAATGGGCCAAAATGAAGAGTTGATCCGCCTTTGAATGCCGAACGTTCGTTTGCCAACGGATTCAGGTTAATACCTATTTTCGACAGGCATTTATCTCTGGTCTTTGGTCAAGAACGTCATCTTATCTTGACCCGCATCAAGGAATCGCTCCTTCAAACAGGCACAATGCTCGCATCATTTGAAACAACAACTAACTAAGGAGCATCAAATGAGTATGTTTTGTTATCAGTGCGAGCAAACCAGCCAATCAGAGGGTTGCACCTCTTTCGGCGTCTGCGGAAAAGATCCGGAAACAGCAGCCCTTCAGGACCTGCTGGTTGAAGTCTGCAAAAAGATTTCTGAAAAAGCCCACGCTAAACGCCAAGCCGGCGAAACCACCCGCGAAGCTGACCTTTATGTAATGGAAGGTCTGTTCACCACCGTGACCAATGTGAACTTCGACCCCAACAATATTGCAGGAATCATCTCCCGCGGCTTCCAGCTTGGAACCGAAATGGGCGTCGAATGCGATGGCGAAAAGCCAACTAACCTTGACGAAATGATTTCCCTCGGTGAAAAAGTCGGCATCGAAAGCCGCATGACTGCCCTCGGCGAAGATATCACCGGTCTCCAGGAACTCATCATCTACGGCCTCAAAGGTACTGCAGCCTATGCCGACCACGCCTTTATTCTCGAAAAAGAAGACGACTCTGTATTTGCCTTCTTCCACGAAGCCATGGCCTTCCTGCTCAACCCGGCCCCGACCGTGGACGAGCTCGTGGGCTATGCCCTGAAAACCGGTGAAGTCAACCTGACCGTGATGGCCCTGCTCGATTCCGCCAACACCGGCACCTACGGCAACCCCGTCCCGACGCCCGTGAACATCTCCGCGGTAAAAGGCAAAGCCATCCTCGTTTCCGGCCACGAGCTGAAGGATCTCGAATTGCTTCTGAAACAGACGGAAGGCAAAGGCATCAACATTTACACCCACGGTGAAATGCTGCCTTGCCACGGTTATCCGGAACTCAAAAAATACTCCCACCTCGTTGGTAACTATGGCGGTGCCTGGCAGGATCAGCGGGCCGAGTTTGAAGCCTTCCCCGGCTCGATCCTCATGACGACCAACTGCATCCAGAAGCCAAAAGAAAACTATAAAGCCCGCATCTTCACCAGCGGCCTCGTTCAGTGGCCGGGTGTGGAACACATTGATAACGGTGACTATACTGCCGTTATCGATGCGGCACTTGCAGCAGAAGGTTTCACCGAAACCGAAGAAAAAAAAACCATCCTGACCGGATTCGGCCATAATGCCGTTCTCGGTGTGGCTCCGCAGATTATTGATGCGGTTAAAAGCGGCGATCTGAGGCACTTCTTCCTGATCGGCGGTTGCGATGGAGCCAAGCCGGGCCGCAACTACTACACCGACTTTGCGGAAGCCGTTCCGGACGACTGCGTAATTCTCACCCTGGCCTGTGGTAAGTTCCGTTTCAACAAACTCGAGTTTGGTGATATCGGCGGTATTCCGCGTCTGCTCGACATGGGTCAGTGCAACGATGCCTACTCCGCCGTTCAGGTGGCTATTGCCCTTGCCGGTGCATTCGAATGCGGCGTGAATGACCTTCCGCTCTCCTTCATTATCTCCTGGTACGAGCAGAAGGCCATCTGCATCCTGCTGTCACTGTTGCACCTCGGCATCAAGGACATCAAGGTTGGCCCGTCCCTTCCAGCCTTCATTACGCCGACCGTACTGCAGGTTCTGGTAGATAATTTTAACATTGCACCGGTCACAACCGTTGAGGCAGACATGAAACAATGCCTCGGTGCCTAACTGGTGTGGGGTAAGTAGTACACAGGGGGAAGTAAAAAAAGGCGCTCCGCAAGGGGCGCCTTGGGTTAATCCAGATCTTCCCGATCAATAGCTACTGTTCTGCAAATCGAAGTATAGTCGCCGTACGTCTCAATGAGCGGATCGACTGCAAAATCACCCGCTTTCAACTTGCGCAGATTTTCAAATAGCGTTGCCAGAAAACGGTCGATCAAATCAGGTTCATCCATTGGAATCAGACTCTTCGACAACGCTTTTCCAATCTTTGTAAAATCCCTTTCATAGAACAGGTAGCCCGCTTCCGTCATCGCATTGACCGCATCTGAATTGCAATCGCCGAAAAAATAATTCTGAGCAGCAAATGAATAAACCGGGAGCTGACAATCCAGATTCCGGCAGATTTCATCGATGTAGTCATCCTGCTTTGTGCGCGAACGACTGGAGCCTTTGTAATCCAACACCCGCACCTTCTCCAGTGCCCCGGTTTCCGCAAACAGCAGATCGACACGATCAATAATGCCATGCAACTTAATGCCATTGAGACGGACCGCCGTTTCTCCACCAAACTTAAGTTCAAATAAAGCTGGGTATCGGTTTTCAGCTGTGCAGGTTTCGATATCATAGCGAACAAAGTTAAGCACCATCTCCAGCACCTTTTCACGCTCCGCCGCCCAGACGCCGGGATGTCCCAGTCTGGCCTGATCCATCTGCTTCTTCGCGATACGGGCCGAAAATATCAGATAGTCCTCTTCAAGTTCGGGCACAAAGGTCGCCAGCGGAACGGCATCAACGCCATCTTCGGTACGCATGATCCAACCGCTATCGGTTTGCACGGCCCAATAGCGCGGCGCCTCGATACCGGATTCGCCAGCAGCAATGGTTGAATAAATTTCCTGAAGAATGGAATGGATCAACCCGCCCCGCTCCATCGGATCGGGCGTATCGTCCGCGGTCCGCGGGTCTCGCAAACCAAAGATACGCTCCAGTAGAAAAACATAGCGACATTGCGCCAGCGCTTCCAACGCGGTCGGACTCAGCTCTTCCTTGCGCT
The DNA here is from genome assembly GCA_036479375.1 of Pontiella sp. GTDB lineage: Bacteria > Verrucomicrobiota > Kiritimatiellia > Kiritimatiellales > Pontiellaceae > Pontiella. The sequence goes on from JAZGFK010000129.1 coordinate 13,751, forward strand.
CAAACCAATCCGCCAGCTTATCCTTGAGCGCTTCGATATGGCCGCAATAGACCGATGCTTCCCGGTCATCAATTGGGGTTTCCAGAAAGGCGTTCCGTTCGGCTTCGATGCCCAGCATCTCGACGACGTGCAGCAGGTTTGCTGGAGCGATAGCATCTCCGTGGTCTACGGACGATGAGGACGTCGTCCCTCCACTTGATACTGCTGACTGCAGTGCCTCGTCATTCGCACGGCACAGCGGAAGCGGAATGATGGGAAGGAACGATTCGCCGGGCATTGGAATCCGATCTTCAGGATTGGTGCCCTGTTGCGTTTCCCAATGGGTGTAAAAAATATTACTTTCTTCCAATTGCTGGATTCGCCACTGGTCGTAGGGACTTAATTGCATTTCATCCTGCGCGCACCAACCGGCAAGATTCCAGAGCTTACGGTAATATTCACCTTCGCTCTTTTCATTCCCCTCCTGATCGACCGCCTGATAGGAAAGTACCAATTGCTCCCGCGCCATACCTAGCGCCGTCAAAAACAAAACCGACTCCTGCTCGAACAGTACCTGCGCTTCCGGCAGTGCCATTTTGGGAAGATTCCTCCCCTGCTTCACGAGATGCTCCCGCAGCCAATAGCGTTCCTTATCGCTGAGCAAAGCATCCTGCTGAGGCACACCGGGAAATTCGCCTTCATTAAGTCCGGCAAACAGCACCAGGTCAAATTCCAGTCCGACCGCATCGTGTGGGTTCAACACCCAGACCCCCTGCTCGTGGCTATCTCGCGGACGGATGGTTTCGTCCTCCAGCAACTTTTCCAGCAGGTCGATCAGTTCGCCAAGCGGCATAATTTTCCCGCCGAGATGCTCAAGTGCAGTTGCTATCATTTTCAGCGCTTCGCCATTAAAATGATCGGCCGGTTCAACAATCCGCTCCTTTAAAATTTCCGAGGCCTGAATGCCTGAGCATTTTTCTAAACCCTGAAAAAACGAGAAGCGCTCAAGATCAACCCGCGGCGGAAACTTGAGGTAAACCTCAACGGTCGCTTCCCGCTCATCAAATTGAATCGCCGGATTGCGGACGAGGTCGATGAGCGAATCGCGCTCGGGGCGCAGCGGGAATGCGAGCCACGCCAGAAATGCTTTCACGCAGGGCGACGAAAGAACAGGCCGCCCACGCCGGAAATAATAGGGAATCTTAAAACGGCTGAAGACATGCGGAACAAGGTCTTGCACGGTGCCAATATTTGGAACCACGAGCGCAATGCGATTCGGATCCATCGACTTGTTTTGCAGGTTCCAGCAAATGCGACGCGCCAGGTCTTCAATCTCGCCATAGGCTCCGGCCGATCGTGAAAAGTTGATCCGGGTTGCATCTGAACGTTGCAGAATACCTGAGCTGTCAACAGCCAGCGCATCCCCGAGATCTTCCGCCCAGATCGCCCAGGGTTCGGCCATAATTTCGGAACGGATCTGTTGCCCCATCCGGTCAGCAGCTGCTTCGGCATGGGCATAAGGCAACGCCGATTCAACACGCACCTTCAGCTTTTTATTCAGCGCGACTACGCACGATTCTTCAAAAGGATTGAACCAGCGGACCGAGCGGAAGATCAGCTGCTTTACACCGCGTAGTGGTGGTGGCCACTTTTCACGATTTCCTTTCAGCAGTTTTAAAAGGGCATGATTAACATCCAGCTGATCGGAGATTCCTTCCTGTTTGATAATCGCGCGCCAAACACTGAAGAGCGTCCCGAGTTGGTGCAGTTTATTGTTCCGGTTGTGATCCAATAGCCAGTCGATGATCCGGGTTGCTTCACCCGGGAGCATAGCCATCTCGGACACGAGTTTATCAAGCACATCACCCAATGCATTTTCAGACAATTCTCCCAGTGTCCCGAGTCCTGCAAAATGGCCACTTGCCACTTCAACTACCTGTTTGCGGAACAGCAGTTGCTGTGCAGCATCCAGGCGCCGACCTTTGATGTTTGCGTAGGGAAGGCACAACTGGCGAATCCGGGCAAACGTTGTGTGGCACGACGCATCCACACATCCATGTTGCAACGCTTGTTCCTGCTGGAACCGCCGCATCGCCAGCTCGGTCGGAAAGACAATCAACTCGCGGGCGCTCTCAGGCATGTTCATTTAGGCAGCATCATTTTACGGCAGAATAATTCCGTTCGGCGGGGAAATCATTCTATCCCTAAATCATGCTGCCCGGTCTCCGGTTAAAGGCTTTCTATAAATCGAGCTATGCGAATCATGGCTTCTTTGATTTCTTCAAGACCCGTGGCATAAGAACAGCGAATGAATCCTTCTCCGCAGGCACCAAATGCCGTGCCGGGAACACAGGCCACATTTTGTTCGTCGAGCAGCTTGAGCGAAAATTCCTTAGCCGTCATGCCAAACTTGCTGATGTCGGCAAAGGCATAAAACGCCCCTTCCGGCTTTATGCAGGGAATGCCCATCTCTTCGAGAGAAGAATGGATAAAATTTCTGCGCTTTTTATATTCCCCCTTCATATAGGCAATGTCTTCATCGGCGTGCTTGAGCGCTTCAATAGAGGCCTCCTGACTGAGTACCGGAGCGCAGAGCATGGAATATTGGTGGATCTTCATCATGGCTTCGGTCAATTCCGGCGGTGCACAGGTAAAGCCCATACGGAAACCGGTCATGGCCCATGCCTTGGAAAACCCGTGCAGATAAATGGTCCGTTCTTTCATGCCGGGAACCGATATAATGCTGAAATGTTCGCGATCATACGTGAGCTCGTCGTAGATCTCATCGGTGAATACGATCAGGTCGCGTTCGATCGCGAACGCGGCTATTTCTTCCACATCTTCTTTCGTCAGGGCGGCGCCAGTCGGATTGTTCGGATAGTTGAGCAGCAGCACTTTGGTTTTTGGCGTGACCTGCTCTTCGAGCTCGGCACGCGTAAGGCGAAAGTCGTTTTCTTTTTTGGTTTCAACAGCTACGGCGACTCCATAAGCGAGCTCGATCAGCGGATTGTACGAGACATAGCTGGGCTCGTGATAGAGCACCTCGTCGCCCGGTTCAATCAGTGCCCGAATCGCGAGATCGAGTCCTTCGCTAACGCCGACGGTTACGAGCACCTCATCTTCGGGGTTGTAGTAAATGCCCGTCTTCTTTTCGATATATTTCGAAATTCCACGACGTAATGACAGCAGCCCGAGATTAGAGGTATAGCTCGTTACCCCGCGATCCAACGCGAGCGATGCAGCCTCGCGAATATGCCAAGGCGTAACGAAGTCGGGTTCCCCGATACCGAGACTGATAACCCCTTCACGGGAACTTACGATTTCAAAGAAATCGCGGATGCCGGAACGGGGAATATCGCGGACGGTTTTGGCAATCCGACTATGGAGAGACTTTGAGTCGTTCATCGTCGTCCCCCGTGTGCATGACTATGCCGTTTTGTTTATAAGCCTTCATCATGAAGTGTGTAGCTGTTGAAATGACACCCGGCATGGTTGCCAGCGTTTCACTGACAAATCGGAAGGCATCGTGCATGGTACGGCCTTTGATAAATAGAAGAAGATCGAATCCCCCAGACATCAGATAAACCGACTCCACTTCCGGAAAGCGGCTGATCCGATCGGCAATACGGTCGAATCCGCCTTCAATCTCCGGTGTTACTTTGACTTCGATGACGGTGGTTACAAGCGATGCATCCAGCTTCTCTTCATTTACGACCGCTTGGTAGGCACGGATGACCCCGTCTTTCTCGTAGTCGGCAATCTTCTGTTTGACCTCGTCAACGGACAGACCGAGCAGTTTCGCCAGATTCTCCGGAGTTTCAAGAGCATTCTGTTTTAGCAGATTCAGCAGTTCATTCATGGCATTCACCCCTTTGGGTAGTTTAAAAATTTGCACGAGTTTAGCGATTCATGGTCTTCCGACCAAACCAAAAAAAACGCCCCGGAGTGCGGGGCGTTTGCTCAAGCGTTTGATTGCCGATTAAAAATCGTAGGCAAGGTTAACGCCGCCCCAGAACTTGTTATCGTTCTCATAGAGTACTTTTGCCGCATTGCGGATGGCACCACCATCCAGGAAGGTATAGGTCAGGTTAGCTGACGCAGTCAGATTTTCGAAGATTTCGTAGCTCAGATTGGCGTATAAATTGAAGTCGTTGAAACCCTTTTCCTGATCGCCACCCCAATAATAATCGTTGTAGGACGTATCCCCCCAACCTGCAGAAGCACCGGCTTCAGCATACAGATAATCGCTGATCTCGTAAGGAGCAACTATATCAAACAGTAGGTAGATGCCATCGGCCTGACGAATGTCACCAAACAGAGTAACAGAAGGAATTACATAATCCTTAAGCGTCAAAACCGTCGCCTTACCAAAAAGTTCTGTGGTGGAATTCGCCACTCCATCGCTAGTCGATGCATCAGGTGTATTTGGGAAGTTGTAGTTGATCAATCCTACGCTGAATACCATGTCGTTAAGATCGAGCGGGATATCGTATGCCAAAGAAACATCCATTTCAGAAAAATCATTTTTGTTTCCTGAATTATTTTCCCCCAGATCGTAGTTGCCCCAGATATTTACGCTCACACCATAACTGGAAGCGGTGATTTGCGGTTGCATTACAATATCGTTATTTAAAACCTGTCCACGCCAGACATAAGCCGAAACCAGAGCAATTTCACCCGTGACTTCAGTAATAGATTTATCGTTGGAAGGCGCCTGCCCCACCATAACCACGTCGTTCTGGGCTCCTGCAATACCTGCAGCCATTACAGCGGTCATTCCAATTGTCATTAATTTATTCATCTGAAGCATTCCTCCCGTTAAATAGTCAAAAAATTTAACACCACGCCACTCGTGATATTTTGCAAAAACGTGCGCTTAACATTGCAGTTGCCCTACGGTGTTGCAAATCAAATCTAAGGCAATGTTATTAACAGCCCATGGTTTAGAAACCCCCGTAAACATGGAGCGATACCCACCTTGAAAAGAATTATTTTACGGCCGCACCCGGCCCTATTTCACCATCGATTGTAACAAGTTTCAGCGAATCACCAATGGACGCAGCCAGTAGCATACCTTCGGATTTAACGCCGCGCAGTTTGGCAGGTTTGAGATTGGCCACGACAACGATGGTTTTCCCGATCAGCTCTTCCGGTTTATAGTGCAAAGCAATCCCCGCCACCAGCTGGCGTTGTTCATCGCCCAGATCAACCTGGAGCTTGAGCAGTTTGTCTGCGCCCTCGACCTTTTCGGCTTCCAGCACGACCGCTGTTTTAAGATTTACGGCCATAACCTGATCGAAAGTGATCAAGCCATCTGCGGACGGCGAGGATGCCGGCCCTCCACCCTTTTTAGACTGTTGCTTCTGCTTTTTCGGTTTTTCGGCCGTTTTTGCTTCTTTCTTTTCCAGCTCAATGCGCGGAAAGAGTGCGCCGGGCTGAGAAACAGCAGAACCGGGAACAAGCACGCCGAATTCTGCGATTTTTGCCAGATGCGGTTTGGAATCAATCATTCCGAGAGCGGAACGCAACGCCGCCATCTTTTCGGGCATCACCGGATAAAGCAGCGCCGCACAGACGCGCAGGCATTCGGCAGCGGTGTAGAGGCAATGCTTTAATAACTCTTCTTTGCCTTCTTCCTTAGCCAATGCCCATGGAGCGCGCTCTTGAAGATAGACATTAATCATACGGACAGCCGACATAACTGAACCAATCGCACTATCTAACTTCATATTGTCAATTTTATCACCAACTTCACCAGAGATATTTGAAACAGCATTCCAGATATTCTGCTCTAAAATAGTGTTGTTTTCAATCGGATCATTTACATCAACTCCTTTTGAAATATCGGGTATTTTCCCATCACAATAGCGGCTGATCATGTTCAGTACACGATTGGTGACATTCCCTAAATCGTTGGCTAAATCAGCGTTGTAGCGTTTAACAAAGGCTTCCTCGGTGAACGAGGCATCCTGTCCCAGTGTCATTTCGGCGATGAGGAAATAGCGGAACGCGTCGACCCCCACCTTGTCGATCATATCCATCGGGTTGACCACATTGCCGAGCGACTTACTCATTTTGGTGCGCCCGGTCAACCACCACCCATGGGCAAAGATCGACTTAGGCATTTCAACGCCCATGGCTTTCAGCATCGTTGGCCAATAAACCGTGTGCGTCGTCAGAATATCCTTACCGATCAGATGGGTGGAGCACGGCCACCATTGCTTAAACTTTTCTTCGTCCGACTTATAGCCAACCGCAGAAATATAGTTGATGAGCGCGTCAAACCAGACATAGGTCACAAAATCCGTATCGAATGGCAGTTCAATACCCCAGGCCAGACGTGATTTCGGACGCGAAATGCAGAGGTCCTGCAACTCTTTGTTTTTCAGGAATCCGAGGGTTTCATTGGCACGGAAGGAAGGCTGGATAAAGTCAGGATTGGATTCGATGTAGTCGATAAGCCAGTTCTGGTATTTGCTCATCCGGAAGAAATAGTTGGATTCAACAATCTTATCCACCGAACGATGACATTCGGGGCAGTTCCCTTCTACGAGATCCTTTTCGGTATAGAACCGCTCACAACCAACGCAATACCAGCCTTCGTATTCCGCCTTGTAGATTTCGTCTTTATCAAACAGCTCCTGCAGGGTTTGCTGCACCACCGTTTTATGGCGTTCTTCGGTCGTCCGGATAAAATCGTCGTTCTGGATTTCGAGGCGCTTCCAAAGTTCCTGAAAACGAACCACGGTCTGATCGCACTGCTCCTGTGGTGTAATGCCATTGGCATCGGCCGCCTGTTGGACCTTCTGGCCGTGCTCGTCTGTGCCCGTCAGGAAATGGGTCGGCACGTCGAGTAACCGGTGATAATTAGCCAGTACATCCGCCAGAATAGTGGTGTACGAGTGGCCGATATGCGGCTTATCATTCACATAGTAAATCGGCGTGGTTACGTAGTAGTGGTCAGGTTTTTCGCTCATGACAGGTCTCTTTTTCTGTTTTAAAAATTGAAGGAGGGATGATAGGGAGAACGACACAAGATACAAGCGTTGAATTACCTGATGGTTTTAATCAAACCCGCTTCAGGGTCAACCCGGATCGCGGTAGAACCGCCGGTAACCCGGCGGCCCCGCACAGATCACTGCGGGCGGTATGATCGCACAAGACTCCGGCCTTAGGTCATTACGTTCAAGCGATGTTCAGGATACGGATGCATCACGCGGAGCGCGGGCATCCAGCGGCGGGCGAGCCGGTGATAGAACCGTTTCCAGTCTACGTGGTGATGGTCGCGAGGAGAGTTTTCCCACAAATCTAATTAACGGATTTTCAGGGTGTACAATACCAATTCAGGGTAAAAGGTGATTCTAAGAATCAAGATAAGAAAAAGGTGTCATGTAAAAAGGTGAAAAAAAAGGTGTCAGTCCTATTATATAGTAGTTTTATGGTTGAGTTTTTGATCTTCTTTCCGTAGAATCCTTTCCATGGGTAGACCAGCACGAATTGAATATGCAGGGGCGGTTTATCATGTAATGAGC
>JAZGFK010000130.1:0-16812 GCA_036479375.1 Pontiella sp.
ATGGAAAGCGATGAAGAGTCCTTCACCTTTTCGAAAATATTCCATTCAAACTGACCTTCTATCGGGCCGTCGGAAAACTGATTAAAATCATATTCAAGTGCAGGCTCTGCTCCTGCTGAAATAAGCCACGACACACCCAAAACCAGTCCAAGATATCTTACTTTCATACCACCTTATCCCCTCAAATCCATTTGTTTAAAAATCAGCGATGATCGAATACTGCGACGACGACATTGCTTTGCAGTTTAATTTCGATTTCTTCGTAGATCAGTACGCGGGAGCTTTGTGTGCTTGAATCAATGTTGGGTTCGCCCAATTTATCAAAAACCATTTCAAAACTGTCTCCCTCATTAATCATGACCTTTGGAGGAATCTGAGAAGACGTTTTGCGTTCACATCCGGATAAGATGCAAATTGAAAACGCCAACAAAATTATTAGCTGTGTCATTCGTACTCCTTGTTTCAACGTATCGCCGTTTCTGCATTCCGGCATTTAAAGACCCCACCCATGCTACGGGCGCTTTATACGCCGATCGCAACGATGTTCGTTGAATTTAAAGCAAGCGGCATGCCAAACGAGAGGTTTGTGTTTTTTCAATCGTTGAAGTAACCTGATTTCAAGTGCCGTGACATCTATCGTTTTGTCATCAATCACACACGCTTAAAACGAGTTGTCGGCGCCTATGGCGCCTGTTTAGAGTGCTGCCCCATCGTAGCATTTAAGACCACATTCCTGCATGCGATGAGGTCGCTTGCCTTTTACGGGTGGTTAAACAGAGAATAGGAGGCAATAAAAAGCGGGTCATGTTTGTCTTTATTTAATCCGACTGAATTGGGATTATCCGATCTTGTTTATGAAAAAACCACCCGCAAAAAAAAAGGGCATGACGCTGGTCGAAGTGCTTATTGCCCTTGTGATCCTTAGCGTAGGCGTTTCGTCCATGATGATGGCGATGTCCAAATGCCTGTCCGTGGTGCGAACCGCCCGGAATCGCGAAGTAGCCCGTGGCTTATTCCTGCGTGTTGACATTGAGAATCCCATTGAAAATATCGATATGGAAGAGCTATCGGAATCGGGCGATTTTGACGATTTGGAAGGATTTGTCTGGTTTCGGGACATCCTGATTGTCGATGAAGAGGAACGTCCCGGACTCTTTATCATTACGGTTCGTATTCAATGGTCGGAACGCGGGCGCGATGCCTTTGAGGAAGTCACCATGTATAAATATGCGCCGGAAGCCGAAAGCATAACCCGGGAATTCTAAGATCAGAACTATGAAACCTAAAATTGAACATTTGAAAATGCGCATTGGTTTCACCTTGCTTGAACTGCTGGTGGCCATGGTTATTCTGACCATTGCCATGTCGATTGCTTTCCAGGCTTTCAGCGGAACAATCCGGGGCTGGAAGCGCGGCACCGAAGTGATTAATGGAATCAAACACGGCGACTTTGCCATGACCCAGTTGATTTCTTGCCTGCGCTCGACGATCTATTTTTTCAATCCGCGAAAGACCTATGCCTTCAAAATCGAGAAAGGCAATACCGGTGGATTACCATCGGATATGATCAGTTTTGTGACTGCAAGCAGCGCCTTCATGCCGAACGACTCGCCGTTTGCGACCGCCCCGCACCGCATCAAACTTCTTATTGATGATGATGATCGCGGAAACCCTGCCCTTTTCGCGTTGCCCATGCCGGCCATTGCGGATGAAGAAGAATTTGAAGATGAATACGATGCTGAGCCCATTCTGGTTTCCCGCGCCATACAGGGACTGGAAATTCTCATCTGGGATAAAGAACTCGAAGACTGGACAGAAGAGTGGGAGCCGGAAAATTCAGTACCGGAGCGCATTCTTGTTACGGTTTTTGTCGCATCGGAAGATGAAAACGAAGAACCGATCGAGTTCAGCCGGGTCATCGAAATACCGGTTTCGTTGTCGGTAAAAGAAAAACTGGCGGGACCGAGCGGCAGTGCCGAATAAAACCGCTAATGAAAAAATCACAATCCCATTTGAATAAGCAGAAGGAAGGGGCCGCGCTGATTGTTGCGCTTTGGACGCTGGTGATCCTGTCGTTGATTGTCGGGTCGTTTGCGTTTGAGGTGAACCTGGAAGGCATGCTGGTTTCCCATAAACGAAAAAAATTCCGCGCCGAAATGTTGGCACTTTCCGGATTGGAGTACGCACGGGCCATTCTCGATAAGCAACAGTCCGCAAAACAGCTGGAAATCGAAGATATGGACGAGGACAAGGATGGCTTCATGCAGTCTGCTCTTTATGTCAAGCGAGGCCTGCCTGCCCCATCGACCATTGAAATGGAAGGCGGCGGGAAATTTACGGTCACCATCGATTCAGCCGAAGGAGGTCTCAACGTCAACTTGCTTAACCGCGAAGATTGGCTGGATATATTTGAAATGGCGAATGTGCCCTCCACCGACTGGGACGCTATGATTGATTGCTTGGAAGACTGGATTGATCCATCAGATGAACACGGACTGAATGGCGCCGAATCCAACGACCCCTTTTATCAGGATTTGGGTTATCCGGTTAAAAATGGCCCGCTCGATAGTGTTGAAGAGCTTTTATTGATCAAAAACTGGGGGCCGGATATTCTTTATGGAAAACCGGCAGATGATGAAACCGATGAAATTTTCGGTATTGCGGAATTTTTAACGGTCTGGGGCGATGGCCGACTCAATTTAAACTCTGCTTCGACTGATGCCATGCTTGCCGCAGGATTAAGTGACGAACAAATTTTAGACAGAAATGAAGTTATTCTTGGCGATGATGGCGAACAGGGAACTATAGATGACGGTCTCCCCGAAGGTTACCTCAGCGGAGATAACAGATTTAAATTGCAAAGTCAGTATGTGAAGGTAACGTCTGTAGGAGATATATTCGGCAATCTATACCAGATAGAATGTATCGTGCTTTTAAAAAACAAAGACTCGGTGGTGGTTTACTGGAATGAAGGACCTATTAAGTAAAATTCAGAAGCGGGATAAGCTCATCACTGCAGCCTGCCGAACCGCGGAAGGACTGGAGTGGAGCACCCATACGATTACGGATGAAGGCGACGAACCCCTTCAAAAAGGAAACCTTCCCGTCGTACTTCCTGATGAAATTTTCGAAGAAGGGCTCGCTTCAATACAGCTCCCTGAAGAACTAACCGAGCACCTCTCCGGAGAGGTTACCGTGGCCTTACGCACCTCCGAGCTACTGATACGTACCATGGAGTTCCCCTCCCCCGACCCAGCTGAAATAGCCGATATGGTCGGATTCCAAATTGATAAAATATCACCTTATCCCCTTGATCAACTGGCGGTTGCTCACGAAATCCTTAGCACGTCAGAAGATGCTGCACTCGTTCTGATGGCTGCCGCCAAACGGGACAGTATTGATGCCATTGGCGATACCTTCGAAAAACAAGGCGTGCAGATCCACAGTATCGATGTACGGGTGCTCGGATGGTTGCAGCTTATGGGCGATCAGGAAAAGCTGACTGCGACGGGAAGCGAAATCCTGTTCATTGTTGATGGTATCGATTTCGTTCTGGCTGTCATGCTCAACGGAAGCCCACTGGTTATCCGCTCGCTCCACGCACAGCTGGACGATATGACCGTCGTCGATGAGCTCACAGAGGAAATCGGCTATACCCTGACCACACTGGATGCCGAGCGCGATTTTCCAACCCCATCCACCATTAACTTTTGGAGCAACGGTGATCTTCCGGCCGCACTTCGTTCCAAACTGTCTAAAAAATGCGGACTCAAGGTAGTCTATCATGAGCTGTCCGCGCTGCCCGATCTATCAGAAGGCATCCTGCGGCGAACGCTAAGTGCTGAAAACCGTATTGAGCTGATTCCGAGAGAATGGGTCGAATACCAGAGCCGAAAAAAGATGAACCGAAAGTTCAGCATTATCGCGGGCGCGATCGTGTCAGTATGGCTTCTCTTTCTTTTGATCTTCCTGAGCGTTCATAAAGTGCGCGACATTAAACTCAATATGACAAAAGCGGATGCTGTTGAAATTACTCCCGCTGCAAAAGTCGCACAAAACAATCAGGATAAACTCAGGGCACTCACATCCTTTACGGATCGATCCGATTCGGCCCTCGAATGCCTTCGCGAAATAACCAACATGCTTCCGGCCGGCGATATTGAGTTCGTTTCCTACAACTACAAAAAAGGCAAAGGTATAACGCTACGCGGAACAGCCAATAGTGATGATATGGTTTACGACTTTTTCAAATCCTTATCCTCCTCCGCTTTTTTTGAACGGCTTAAGGATCAGTCGGTTAATACCAAAACCACCAAGGGTGTACGACGTACGGTCTATTCGGTCACACTGGAATTGCCAACCGAGGAGGAAGGCAAATGAAAATTTCACAACGCGAAATGATTCTGGGCGTCGGGACTCTTGCTGCAGTTCTTATCGGTCTTTCCATCTACATGGTTGATAGTAAATCGGACGCCTATCAGGCCAAGCAAACCGAGATCGAAAATCTCCAGGCTCAAATACGTCTCGACGAGCGGCGTATCCGGATGCAGGAAGAATGGATTGCCGAGCTGAACGAACTGCAAAAAGATTTGCGGGTGTTCGACAGCAAGCAACAATCCGTTGCTCCAGAACTAATGAAAACCATTAAGGGCATTTCGAGCAAACACGGATTCGACATCACCCGCAGTCAACCGCATCCCGAAAAACCCACCGGCGATCTGGTTGAACTTGGGATTAACTGTACATGGGTAGGAAAGCTCCCCGCCATTGTTGGTTTCCTGACCGAACTTCAGCAACAAGGCGTTCGTTATGACGTAACCTCGCTTAATATAACACCGGCCGGCAAAAATACAGGAAGCCTTAAAGGCAATATAGTGATCAACTGCGCGTATACCAAAAAACCGAATGCGAGCAAACCTAAGCAATGAATATTGAAGTTATTGCCACAGGAGCCTATCAGGAAAACTGTATCATTCTCTGGAATAGCGAAAATAAAGCGCTTGTTTTTGATCCCGGCTTCGATGCTCCCCTGATTTTCCAATCCCTGGAAGAAAATAACCTCGATGTGATTGCCTACATTTGCACCCATGCACATGCAGACCACATCTGCGCTCTTGCTGAAGTTCATCGAAAATATCCAGCCCCGATTGCCATGCACTCGAAAGACCTCGCATGGGCCTTTGAACCGATTAACCAGAGCGCCCCATATTACCCCGTACCTGAAAAGCCCGACATTGAAGAATTTCAACGACTGGAAACCTCCGTCGACTGGCACTATGAAAACTTTCATTTCCAATGTCTGGAGACACCTGGCCACACCCCCGGCGGTTGCGTTCTGTTATTTCCGGAGGAAGGCATTCTGATTGCCGGCGATACGCTATTTAAAGGCTCATGTGGGCGGACCGACCTTCCAGGCGGAAATCCAAGCGATTTAAAAGACTCACTGAATAGGCTGAAACAGTTGCCGGATAACATTCGTGTCTTTCCCGGCCATGGCGAAGCCACCACCATCGGAACCGAGCGGGCAACCAACTTCTTTATGCAGTAGGATTATCGAGGCAGTTTGATGTCGCGCCGAATATAGGTCGGAACGTCAATATCCTGATTATTATGAATGGTCGGATCAATATGCGTAAAGGTCCCCTTTCCTGCTGATTCCAAGGGGAGCTCGCCTTGAGCCAATGGAGATCGATTGTTGAAAAACCCCATTTGACGATTGGCACTATCAACCAACGGTTCCTTCCAATGCTCGGCCACCAACACGATAGCAGACAACCTGCCTTCGAAGCCCGGATCAATCGCCACGCCAAAATTAAGCCAAACCTCTTCGGGTAGTTTTTCCCGTATTTTTTCGATCAGTACTTCAACCTCGTTCAGCTTTAAATCGTGCCCACCGGTCATGCCGATAACAACGCCTTCGGCGCTTTCCAATAGCTTGCCTTTATTTAGCAACCGATGTGTCAGAATTGCATCGGCCACGATGGTCGCGCGATCCTCACCCGAACCATCGCCACTGGCAAAATGACAAAAGCCGTCGCAATTGCGCAACATGGTATGGATGCATGCAAAATCCAAACCGCACACCCCATTTTTTGCCAGCATACGCCATAACGAAAATATTCCGTCCATCATGACCTGATGACTGCGTGCAAAAGCCTGTTCAACAGGAAGTTCAGCATCGGAACGGTCCACCAGTCGTTCATTGGGAATTCGGACAATGGCATCAGCATGGGTTCGAATACGCTTTAGCGAGTCCTCTGCAATTCGAGCCACCTGTTTGCCTTCGAATGTAAAAGGCATTCCAACGAATACGAGCACCAACGCACCGGCTTCTCGTGCAATTCGGGTAATTACAGGCACGGCTCCTGATCCGGTTCCGCCCCCCAGTCCTGTCACAAGAACCAGAAGATCAACCTGTCTGAGTTGCTTCCGAATGCTGGAAGAATCTTTTTCAATCGATTGCCGCCCCAGTTCAATATCACCGCCGGAACTCAGACCCTGTGTAATCGTGGCTCCGACATGGATAACCTTATCCATAGTTAAGACTTCAAGAACCTTGGCGTCGGTATCAATCGCAACGGCATCCAATGCCGGATTAAGCTCACACATGCCTGCGACGGCGCGCGCGCCGCTGCTACCGACGCCCATGACCAACAAACGCGGAGCGCTGATCCCAGTAGCATCAGATACGGGTTGGTCACTCATGCGAACCTCCCCAGAAAAGTTGAATCAGCTTTTTACTGATTGAAGTTTTTTCGACGGTACGGTGCAACGAAGCAGCATACCGTATGGCACCGACGTGGCATGCATACAACGGGCCGTCCTTGGCCGACGGCAATCCGTGAACATCAAAGGGTTTTCCATGAAAGCACGGCACATTAAAAATCTTCTGGCCCAGATCGCGCGTACCATTCAAGAATGCCCCGCCTCCGGTAAGCAGTACACCAGCACTCAGCGGAACATTCGGGCACGATCGGTCGATCTGATCTTTCACCAGAGAAAATATTTCATCCATCCGGACATTGATAATGGTGTTTAACGTCACCGCTCGAACCATCTTTCCCCCAAAACCTTGTGAGACGGCGGGGATGGAGATATTATGATCCCGCTCCATCAAATTCGTCAGCGCGCTGCCATCCTTAATTTTAATCTGTTCAGCCTGACTTGAAGGAATCTGCAATCCAACGGAAATGTCGTTGGTCACGTGCGCGCCACCAACCGCGAACGAACCCGCGGTCTGAATAAATCCATCATGATAAAGTGTGAAGTCCGTGGTTCCGCCACCAATATCAACGACCAGAACACCCGATTTTTTCTGCTCTTCTGTCACAACGGCCATGGCCGAACAGAGTCCACTAAAAACAGCATCAGTACATTCGATAGGTGCGTCATCAACGATCTTACGAAAGTTATCCACCGCACTGCGCTTACCATGGATTGTGAGCATATCCACGCGTAGCTCTTCGCATGCCATACCGACCGGATGGGTCACGTTAATCGTGTCGTCGACCTGAAAATACTGTTGCAAGGTGTGCAGTTTGATCCGATTTTCAGCTAAAGCAACTTTGCGCGCAATTTCAATGACATCGGTGATATCCTCTTCCGAAACTTCCGACAACTGGTTATCGTTTGCATCAACCAGTTTATGGATGCCGGTACTTTTCTTTGATTCAGATTGGCCGCCCGATGTGACCAGCAGCACGGAGTGGATGCTCTTGCGTCGATTTTCCTCTGCAGCCTTTATGGCTTTGCGAACACTCGCGATGGCATCGTCGCGGTTTACGATTTCGCCTTTTCGGATTCCGCGGGACTCAGCTTCGCCGATTCCTATAACCGAAACAACACCATCATCGCGCAGTTCGCCCACCAAGACGCGAACGGTGGTTGTCCCAATTTCCAACACTGCAGTTACTTCAATGCTCATGCGTCTCCGAAAATCAGTAGAAAGTCGTTGGCACCTTGGCCGAATCGAGGGTCAGATCAACTTCCTTCACACGCTGTCCGCGGCTACCGGAAACCTTGATAACAGATGCCAGATTCTGAAGTTTGAGTTCGAGAGAGAATCTCGGCATCCGTACGCGAATACCGCCGTGAAGACGCATGTCGATAAAGTCGGAATATTTCAGATCCATACTTTCGATCCGGATATACGTCCGCAAATAACTGCTGCGATCACAAATGGCAACGATCTTCAGAGCCGTTTCTACATCTGCATTATCAACGGGTTCGCCCAGAGCCAGATCCATGTCCACCCCTTTGATCAACGGTAGCGTTGCAAGTGCGCGCCGATGCGGCAGCACAAATCCATACCGATCGACCATAAACGGATATTTCGAAACGATTCGACCTGAGATTTGAGCAACCGGTATACGCTCCTTCACCTTAACGATTAGCGTATGCGGAAGCTTACGTTCAAGATAGACGGATTCGATTCGCGACACGCCTAAAAGATCTTTTTCGATGTCTTCGAAATTAATCTCGAAAAGATTCATTCCTTCATGAAGGCCGCTGGCTTCGCGGATGTAATCTTCGGTCAACTTGCCTTCGCACGAGATGACCAGATGCTGAATTTCGAATCGGGGATTATTGGAGTAGAGCTTTCGGCCAATCCAATCGAATCCTTCCTTGATGCCAAAAATGATCAAGGCCACAAATACCAGCAATAGAATTATGGTTATCGAGCGTCGTACCATAGCCGTTGATTCGGCCCCTTTGCGTTTATTAGCCCTAACATACTGTGCTTTTTTACGTGTTGTCGTCTTTTTTCGTGCAGCCATTCCCTAAACCCTTAAAGTAAATTGCGGCACTATAATTGAGCCCGTTCCATGATGCGACAGCAAAGGTCGGAAAATCCAATTCCGGCGGACTGCGCCGCTTTAGGCAGCAGACTGGTTTCGGTAAAACCTGGGATGGCATTGAGTTCGAGCACATAAGGTTTGTTCTCAGGCGAAAGGCGGAAATCGACGCGGCCGAATCCCTCGGCTTCCAGACATTGAAAGGTATTCAGGGCAATGGACTGCAACGCCCGGGCAAGCGAATCATCCAGTTCTGCCGGAACGATATATTGCGTGTCACCGGTCACATATTTGGCATCGTAGTCGTACCACTCGGTTGCGGTTTTGATTTCAACAACGGGCAGCACCTGTCCGTTCACCACTCCGACGGTTAGCTCGCGGCCGGGAATATATTCCTCCACTAGAATATCATCGGAATAGTGCGAGGCATCGGCAAAAGCCGGCTCCCATTGGGATTCTTCGAATACAAGATGACAGCCAACGCTGGAGCCTTCCCGGGGTGGTTTTACCACCAGCGGAACGGAAAGGGTCCGATCCTTGGACGTTTTCAGGACTTCACCCTTAGGCACCGGAATACCATGGGCTTCCAGACACGCGCGTGTCAGCACCTTGTCGAACGATACCCTGCAGGATTCGACGCCTGAGCCGGTGAACGGCATTCCCTGCTCAACAAGCATCTGTTGAATTTCTCCGTCTTCGCCAAACCGGCCATGCAGCGCAACAAACACCGCCTCGGTTCCATCAGGAATTTTAAACTCTTTCGTTTGGATATCGATTTCAAGTACGTCGTACCCGCCATCGCGAAGTCCCTGAGCAATCGCCGCGCCCGATCGCAGCGATATTTCGCGTTCGGATGATATGCCGCCTTTCAGAACAGCAACCCGTGTAAATTTTCGTTCCATCTTAACTCCAAAACTAACAACAGGAAGGCGGTGATGTCTTTCTACTTCTCGTAAAGGGGACAATCTAGTGATAAAACCTGTTGTACTCAAGTATGGAGACCGATGGATGGCATGGTTTGAAGACAAAGGGAATTCGATAATCCTGAATATACGGGCGGTACCCCGTTCTTCGCAGGACTCCATTCAAGGTATATATGGTGATGCCTTGAAGATACGCATCCAGGCTCCCCCCGTTGAAGGCAAGGCCAATACGTATCTAATTAAATATCTTTCAAAAGAATGGAAGATCCCCCGTGCCGGAATTGAAATCCTTTCAGGTGAGACGGGACGCAACAAACGGGTGCGGATATCCAATCCGTCGGCTGAATTGCGGGCAGTGTTATTGACAATCAAACCCAGCTAGGCCATCAATTCCGCCCATGAAAAACCTATTTCTCATCCTAATTTCGGCCTTATTCATCGGTTGTGCTGACCAAGAGCACGTTGCACCTTCCGACAAACCACTCGTGTTTGTGAGTATTCCGCCACAGGCCGGACTGCTTAGAGCCATTGCGGGCGATCAGCTGGATATCCGTACGCTGGCCGGAGAGGGGCAGTCGCCCCACGCCTACGAGCCGACTGCCCGGCAACTGACAGCACTGAGCAAAGCTGACCTGCTGTTCACGATCGGCATTCCTTTCGAAAAGTCCCTGTTGAATAAAATCAAACCGCTCTACCCGGAGCTAACCATTATCGAAACTGATGCCCAAATTATTAAACGCACCATGCCTCACGCACATCATGGAGAACACTGTGATCATGAACATGGAGCAAAGGATCCGCATGTATGGCTCAGCCCACGACACGCGCTTGTTATTGCATCCACTATGTACGAGACGCTGCAACAGCGAGACCCGGATAATCTTCCGCTCTACCTTGAAAACTTCAACCAACTGACCGAAAAACTGGAGCAGCTGCATTCGGATACGACCGAACAGATTGCCCCCTACAAAAACAGCCGTTTCTATGTGTTCCACCCTTCATACGGATATTTTGCGGATCAATACGATCTGGAACAGGTTCCTATAGAGCTTGATGGAAAAGCACCATCACCTCGCCAGTTGGCTGATCTGATCGAACAGGCACAAACGGATGGCGTGAAGGTGATCTTTGTTTCGAAACAATTTCCTAAAGGGAGTGCGAATGCCGTTGCAAAAGCCATCGGTGGGCGTGTTGTTCAGCTCGACCCACTGGCCGAAGATGTTGTTGCCAACCTTCGTAAAATCGCGGAAAGTATTGTCCTCGAATTGGAACCCTAATGACACCACTCCCCATCCAGATTGAAAACCTCGACTTTGCTTATGGAGCCGTCTCCGTTCTGGAAAAGGCTAACCTCTCCATCGGCGATAAAGAATTTGTTTCTGTTGTCGGCCCAAACGGAGGCGGAAAAACCACCTTGTTAAAAATTCTGCTCGGGCTGGAGGAAGCGCAATCCGGCTCTGTATCCGTGTTTGGAGAAGCGCCAGCCGTAGGGCGAAAGTGGATTGGCTACCTGCCCCAACACTCACACCTCGACGCTAAATTTCCAGTAACTTCCATCGATGTAGTGCTCATGGGATTGCTCGGGAAAACACGCAATATCGGTTTTTACACCAAATCGGACCGCCTTGTTGCTCATGAGATGCTATCCCGCGTCGGACTCGAAAATCTAAGCAACCGCCCCTTAGCTTCACTGTCAGGCGGACAGCGGCAACGCGTACTGATTGCCCGCGCACTGGTTTGCGAACCCAGACTGCTTTTGCTCGATGAACCAACCTCCAGCCTTGACGACTACGTGGAACGCGAACTCTACGACCTTCTGAAGAAACTTAATAAAGAGCTCACGATTATGGTGGTCTCACACGATATCCGGTTTGTATCGAGCTACGTTGAAAAAGTTATTTGCGTGAACCGCGAAGTTCACGTTCACCCCACGAGCGATATCGACGAAAATATTATTCACGATATGTATGGCCAGCAGATTGCCATGGTTCGGCACGATGTGGAGGTGGAACGTGGGTGAGTTTTTTCAGGCCCTGCTCCAGCACAGTTTTCTTCAGCACGCTTTGCTGGCTGGCTTACTAGTTAGTGTATCGTGCGGGATTGTGGGAACCTATGTCGTGACGCGCCGCATTACGTATCTGGCCGGCGGCATTGCCCATTGTGTTTTGGGTGGAATGGGTTTTGCCCGCTACATGCAGGTTGTGCATGAGTGGACTTATTTCACCCCCATGCTTGGCGCCATGCTGGCGGCCTTGCTGGCGGCTTTTATTATTGGATGGGTCAATATAAAGGCCAAAGAGCGAATCGATACCGTGATCAGCGCCTTCTGGGGACTCGGTATGGCCATTGGGATTTTATTTATCGCCAAAACACCCGGTTACGGCGAAGACCTGATGTCCTATCTATTTGGCAACATCCTACTGGTCACGCAAAACGATCTGTTGGCCATTGCCGGTCTGGATCTATTCATTGCGGCAACCGCCCTGCTTTTTCATAAACAGTTTGTAGCGGTCTGCTTCGACGAAGAATTCGCCCGTTTGCGCGGCGTCAACACCCAGCTGTTCTATTTCCTTATGCTTGCCCTCACCGCGATGACCGTTGTGTTGATGGTTTCTATTGTCGGAATTGTAATGGTGATTGTCATGCTGACGCTGCCTGCTGCAATTGCCGGGCGCTTCTGCTTGCGGATGGGTTCGATGATGGCTCTGGCGGCCCTGCTGTGTGCTCTGCTCACCTTTGGAGGCCTGGCGATCAGCTATGGCCCCGACCTCCCTGCCGGCGCGACGATCATTATTCTGTCGGGCTTTGCATATCTGGTCTCCCTGCTCTATACGCGGCGCTAATTTATCACGAATGAGACACCTCCATACCAGAGGTTTAACCCATGAATGGAAATATAGGGTAATTAACTCCTATTTTCATGCGCACCCGCCATATGGCACATCCTTTGCTATTAAAAGGCATATGAGATCAAAGAAAAATAAGATCAAGCTGCTTGATATGGATATCGGCCTATGGGTCAGCTACGAATTAACCGCGGAATCCCTCACGACCAAACTCTTTCGAATTTTTACGCTGAATACGATCCCTCTTAGAAAAGTGATGGACCTTCGCGAAGCCGTAGCGGAAGACGTAACCAAGTTAAACCATTTGAACTGGTTTAGTTTTATGTCATCCCGGCGAACTCTTTGCCCAGTCTACACCCTGCAGACCGCCGAGAAATCCCCCAGAATCTTCATGCGACTCGATCGAGGATCGCATATCGCCATGAAGAGCACGCTGGGTGGACTGCATGATGCATAAGTCGATCGGGAAAACACAACTTTCGCCGGTATCATTCGGCTCACTCTGTTCCTACGAATTATGCGGAGATCAGATCATCGGTCGCCTTTTCGGATTTATTCCTGTTGTTAAAATCCATTTAGCAGCCGTTTACTATCTGCGGCTGGCCACGAAATCAGAAGTTACACCGCTTTATTACACGTTCAACTGGCTGCAATTTCTCCCACACCGCAGATCCCTCCGACCGGTCTATGTATTGCAAACCCGAACGCGCCATCGGATTTTCCTAAAGTTGGAAGGAAGCGGCCATTTCAAACTTCGACAGGCCATAGGCCGTTACAACGACCGCAAAAAAAAACGAGCGGCAGCCTAATAAAACAGGTTCGTGTCCGAATTTTGGGTAGCACACCCGATTATAACTTATTGACCGAGTTATCGATATGTCGTAGCAACGGGCAGATTGCCCGTTCTACACAAGCACCGATGTATATAGGCTACCCTTTTCTCCCAATCTTGCGATGAGTCGATGTTCCCCGAAGTCGGGAGTTGAACCAAAAAAAGCCCGTCATAATGACGGGCTTTTCTATTTTTCCAAGGGTTGGAAAAACCTAGCCTTTAATGGCAGCCTGTGCAGCGGCCAAACGGGCGATCGGCACACGGTATGGTGAGCAGCTCACATAGTTAAGACCAACCTTGGCGCAGAATTTAATGCTTTCAGGATCTCCACCGTGTTCACCACAGATACCGCATTTCAGATCCGGACGAGTTTCACGACCGCGCTCAACACCCAACTTAACCAATTGGCCAACGCCGGTTTGGTCGAGGGTCTGGAACGGATCAGCCGGCAGGATCTTCTCGCTAAGATAATCCGGCAGGAAGCCTCCGATATCATCGCGACTGTAGCCGAAGGTCATCTGCGTCAGGTCGTTGGTTCCGAAACTGAAGAACTCGGCGGTTTCCGCAATGGCATCAGCCGTAAGTGCTGCACGTGGAATTTCGATCATCGTACCCACGAGGTATTTAACCTTAACGCCGGTTTTCGCAATAACTGCTTCCGCAGTTTTACGAACGATCTTCTCAAGGAAGTCCAACTCAGCCTTGGTTCCGATCAACGGAATCATGATTTCAGGAAGTACCTTAACGGGCTTCTTCAAGCTGGAAACCTTACAGGCTGCACCAATGATTGCCTGAGTCTGCATAACACAGAGTTCAGGGAACGTGATGGACAGACGACAACCACGATGCCCCAGCATTGGGTTAAATTCGTGCAGTTCCTTCACACGGTCAGTAACCGTCTTCAATGGAACGCCCAAACGCTTGGCCATTTCCTGCTGATCCTTTTTGGAATGTGGCACAAATTCGTGCAACGGCGGATCCAGCAGACGAACCGTTACGGGAAGACCGTCCATTGCCTTATAGATGCCTTCGAAATCTTTCTGCTGATGCCTCAAGAGTTTCGCAAGAGCGCCCTTCCGTGCCTTTTCGTCTTCTGCAAGAATGAACTCGCGGATCGCCCAGATACGGTCGCCTTCGAAGAACATGTGTTCTGTACGGCAAAGACCAATTCCTTCTGCACCGAATGAACGGGCTGCTTTGGAATCCTTAGGCGTGTCGGCGTTGGTGCGAACATTCATCTTACGATGTGAATCCGACCACTTGGAGACCTGTTCGTACATTTTGTAGATCGGGTCTTTTTTCGCAGCAGCGTTGTTGTCTACTACCGCAGCAACAACCGGGCTAACCTGTGTTGGAATCTGTGTTGCATAGACATTACCAGTCGATCCGTTCAGGCTCAACCAATCACCTTGCTTGTAAACTTTTTTGCCGATGGTGAGGGTTTTCTTTGTGTAATCGATCTTCAGGTCGGAAGCACCGCAGATGCAGCACTTACCCCAACCACGAGCAACAACCGCCGCGTGAGAGGTCATTCCACCAGTAGAAGTCAATACACCCTGCGCGGCCCACATTCCACCCACGTCTTCCGGACTGGTTTCGTGACGAACCAGAACGACTCTTGCATCCGGATTCTTTTTAACGGCAGCTTCAGCTTCTTCCGCCTCGAATACGATCGTACCCACAGCAGCACCAGGGCCGGCAGGAAGACCTTTCGTGATTACTTTAGCTTTCTTCTCCGCCGCAATATCGAAAATCGGGAAGAGCAGCTGTTCGAGATCATCACCTGTAAGCGTCATCAGCGCGTCTTTCTGGCTTAGAATCTTGGTCTGGCTTTCGCCCGTGTAGAAATCCTTACCGGTAGCCATTTCAACCGCCCAGCGAACACCAGCCAAACCAGTACGTTTTGCATTACGCGTCTGCAGCATGAAGAGCTTGCCTTCCTGTATCGTGAACTCAACGTCCTGCGGGTACTTGTAATGCCTTTCGAGACGCGCCATGATTTTCTGAAGATCGGCATAGGCCTTTGCCCAGATTGGGGATTCTTCGTTTGGCATGTCGTCGAGATCTTTCGGCGTACGGATGCCCGCAACCACATCTTCACCCTGTGCGTCAACGAGGTATTCACCCATTGGCTTACTGTGTCCGGTTCCACCATCACGGGTGAACGCCACACCGGTACCGGAACGCTGGCCCATATTACCAAAGACCATTAACTGAATATTCACGGCGGTGCCCATCAGGCCATTGATCTGGTTGATCTGGCGATATTTTTCAGCACGCTCAGAACCCCATGAACCGAATACGGCACGGATGGAGAGATCAAGCTGTTCAATTGGATCCTGCGGAAAAGGCTTCTTAACCTTCTTCAGGTAGACCTTTTTATAGACCTCTGTCAGTTCCTTCAGCTGTTCTGCTGTCAGGTCAGTATCTTCCTTAGCCTTGTACTTCTTTTTGATGTTTTCGAGCTCAACTTCGAAATCATGATGCGTCAGTCCAGTGTAAGGCCCCATAACCACATCACCAAACATGTCAATGAAGCGGCGATAGCAATCCCAACCCGTACGCTCATTGCCCGTTTGCTTAATCAGGCCGAGTACCGACTTGTCGGTCAGGCCCAGGTTCAAAACCGTGTCCATCATGCCGGGCATGGAAGCCGCAGCACCTGAACGTACGGAAACAAGCAACGGATCCTTTGGATCGCCGAGTTTTTTGCCCGTATTCTTTTCAAGCTTTTTGAGCTGAGTCTTGAGCTGAGTTTCCATTTCTGGAGCATAGTTTCCGCCGGTCTTGGAATAGTAAGCACAAGCTTCGGTCGAAATGGTCAGTCCGGGAGGTACCGGAAGTCCTGCATTTGCCATCTCAGCGAGGTTTGCACCTTTACCGCCGAGCACTGCTTTCATGCTTCTATCGCCATCCGTCAATTCTTTCGAAATGCCATAGAAGTAGACATATTTTTTCTGGGCCATACTCAATTCTCCTTGTTATTCTAAAAGCCTAATTGGGACAAAAGGTCGTATTTTTAGCAGAGCCTGAAACAGAGTCAAGGACGCCCTCGCTTTATTAATATAAGAAGCGTGCACAACGGTTTCCAAGCATTGAAAGAACCCCGAATCATCAGGGTCTTTTTCAGCAACGGATCGTCTGGGATTTTTCGGTCGGTAATTAGTTAGGCTCAGAAATCGAAGAGATCTTTCAGGCTGATGCCCAACGCCGTTGCAATTCGCTCACAACCTTCAAGCGAAGGTGCGTGAATGCCCCGTTCAACAAAGCTGATGAACTCCACAGAATAAGGTTCTACGTTAATTTTTGTGGAGCGAGATCCCGCTTTCCACAGAAGAATAAAATGCTAGTTCTGTAGTTTTCGAAGTTCCTGAAGCCACGCGCATTCGCCTTGATCGTTTGAATCTTGGAATTGA
>JAZGFK010000131.1:0-2455 GCA_036479375.1 Pontiella sp.
AATCACCGCGGCACGATCCGGCAAAATAGTAAAGGTCCAGTACTGACAGTTGGTACCCGATGGCGCGGTGGTTCCGATCTTTACCAGATCTTCAAGCACCGATCGATCAACGGCTTGCTCGGTATAATTGCGGCACGATCGCCGCGATGCCATCAATTGCACCAGGCGGGACGTATCAAACTCCCCATGCGGCAACCCGTAATTTTTAAGATCGAAATTGTTAAAGGAAAGGCTTTGGCTGTCGATCGCCTCTACTTTTACGGCATCAACCGGACAGACGGCAACACAGTGTCCACATTGCAATGAACGATCGCCGGTGACGACTGCCTTATCGCCTTGCATGCTGATGGTTTCGTTAGGACATACCTTTACGCATAACTCGCATCCGATGCATTTCTCATGATCGATGATTGTCGTAACTTGTCTGTCAATCATAGGTACCTCTGAAAGTATATAAATTCCCTGAACCAGGTCAAAACCTCAAATCAAGCTCGAGGTCATTTTAAGCTACTTACAGCTTTTTGATTCGGTCAGAATGTAAAGGTTTAAAAACCAGAAACAACTGATGATTACATTTCTATCTTGCCTGTTCGTGCAGCCACCCAGAGCCATTCCCCGGGGGGATCGATATTGGCCACTGGATCCACATCCGCATGGATTACAGCCGGTTTGCCTGAATTCACCGATCGTTCAAGAGCCGATTGAATTTCCGAGGCCTTCTGAATGTATTCACCATGACAGCCCATCGCCATGGCGACCTGATCATATCTTACCGGTGCGTGGTCATGACCGAACCAATCCGCTTCACGTCCGAAAGCCCTTCTTTGTGCGGATTTTTCCATGCCGTAAGCCCCATCGACCGCCACAATAATAATGACGGGCAAGTTGTGCCGTACAGCTGTTTCCAGCTCTTGAATGTTAAATCCAAAGGCACTGTCACCGGTCACGCAATATACGGATTTATCGGGCTGGGCCAGTTTGGCCCCGATTGCATAAGGCAGGCCGGTGCCGAGATGTCCGTAGTTCATCGAATAGATGACCGAGCGTTGTGTTTTGGGCACATGATAATGAATACTCCACAGCGTCGTATTGCCCCCATCCATGACCATTATGGCGTCGTCTGAGAAGAATTCATTACACACCTT
Organism: Pontiella sp.; assembly: GCA_036479375.1. Lineage (GTDB taxonomy): Bacteria > Verrucomicrobiota > Kiritimatiellia > Kiritimatiellales > Pontiellaceae > Pontiella. Next base: position 1,146 of record JAZGFK010000131.1, read on the forward strand.
TAAAATTTGACCTGTCAGCATGGGTGCCCGTTCCAAATCGGCCACAGCTTCATCGAGTTCCTTCTGCCATTCATCCTGCACAATCCGAAACTCGGCGATTTTCGGATGGGTTTTACGCTTTTGGGTCCGTTTTTTAACTGCTTCAAACAATTGCGATAAAATCTTCCTTGCATCGCCGACCAGGGCCACATCGACGGGTCGATTCAAACCAATATGAGTGGGTTCGGTGTCTATTTGAATGAGCCGCTGTTTTTCCGGTTCGCCAAACATGGGCGGCTGGCCCCACATGTTAAGCTCACCAAGACGGGTGCCGACAGCCAGAACCACATCCGCCTGGCTGTTGGCCATAATTCGAGATAAGCACGTTGGATGAAAAACAAGCGCATGCTCATCTGATACGATGCCTCGTGCCCGGATAGTGTTTGTAACCGCACAACCCAGATATTCCGCTATTTTTTGGACCTCTTTTCCGGCTCCCGATCGTTCCGCACCATTGCCGCAATGAATATTGACAAGGTCGGCTGTTGCCAATAGTTCTGCCGCTTGCTCTAAGGCAGTTGCATCCCCTGATATGCTTTCGGTGAGGCGATATTTTTCAGGCGCCCATATTTGAACACCGGCTTCCTCGTCGCGTGCATTCAAAATATCTTCCGGGATTAAGATATGCACCGGCCCCGGTCGGCCGGAAGTGGCTACGCGAAAAGCATGGCGCACCATATCCGGGATACGATTCCAGTGATCCACTTTTCCATTCCACTTTACCGCCGGCTTAAAGATATCCAGGTGACGGCTCACCTGCATGCCCCCCTGATGAACATAAGAATCGGAAATAGTGCTGCGCCGGGTCGTCGTTATGGCGACAACCGGACTGCCCTCTGCCTCGGCACACATCAAACCGGCAATTAGATTTGCCGCACCCGGTCCGGCACAGGCCATAACCACAGCGGGCTCTCCCGCACACCGTGTGTATGCATCACAGGCATGCGCTGCAGCGGCTTCATGGCGCGGAACGATCAGCTGAATACCGAATTCCTTCCCAAGGCGTTCAAGTGCTTCTAAAACCATCATATAGGTACCATCTGTAATCGCATGGACATAACGGACACCCTCTGCATGCAGACATCGAACCAGCAGTTCGCCACCGGTGATCTCAGCCATAGATAGCCTCCTCAGCTAGATTTGTTCATTCGTCAAATGGTCGAATAGTCAAATCGTTCTGAACATTTAACGAATATACGAATCAACAATTTAACGAAATTTGATCGCAGATCAAATTTCCATGAGCTGCCCGCCGCTAATATTGATTGCCT
>JAZGFK010000132.1:0-12164 GCA_036479375.1 Pontiella sp.
AATTAAAGAAGTACTGATTTGATGCGATGTTTTCAATCCCCCCTTCGAAGGGGGGATTGAAAGCCCCTGCGGGCTTTGCCACCCACAGGGCTAAACTGAAATTACAGAAGAGGTGTTACACTAACGATTTCTTCCAGTATTTTTCTCAGTTGGGGAATGTCCTCTAGTTTTGGAGGGCTCATGCTGAATCTGCATTCAAACGGATCGTTAAATCGCTCGGGTGATCCAAGATAAATATGCTTGTTGATTAAGTTTCCCAGAGTGCGCCCATCGTAGGGCTGATATTGGTATAGCTTGTCAGGCAACTGCTTATTTTTCATTTCAGACGTCCTTATCTCCATTTGAAGAAAATACACAGTAGGTTCAACTCAGGCAAGGAAAGGAACTTTCCTTCAACAAAGGGAAGATAACCACGCGTCTATATTCCTAGAAATCCCCACCAGAACCCTTTTAACCATGTAAATCAAATTACTTATACACTCATTTACATGGTTTTATGCCTTGAATCAGCAATAAATCAATAGTATCCATTCAATTTAAAGGGGTTATAAATAGATATGCATGGATACTTTGACAGAAGAATGGAACCGGATTTGGCGGCTACGCTGGAGCGGGCATCTGTTGTGGCCATTCTGGGGCCTCGGCAGTGCGGTAAATCAACACTGGCGAAACATTTCCTGAAGCACACGGATGCTATCTATCTGGATCTCCAGAATCGGATGGATCGCAACAAGCTCACAGAGCCGGAACTGTTTATTGAACAGCACCGCGACAAGCTGATCTGTCTGGATGAAATCCAGTTGCTCCCCGAATTCTTTTCCTTTCTACGCTCTGAAGTCGATGCGGATCGGAGGCCGGGGCGTTTCCTAGTTTTGGGTTCGGCATCGCGCGACCTGATCCGGCAGTCGAGCGAGACGCTGGCCGGGCGGATTGCCTACCTTTCGCTCACCCCGTTCCGCTTGGACGAGATTGGCGGCATCGAGCATTGGCGGGACTTATGGGTGCGGGGCGGTTTTCCCGAAAGCCTGCTAGCCACGAACACGGAAGCTAGCAGCGCTTGGCGGAATGATTTCATCCAGACTTTTCTAGAACGGGATATTCCCGCGCTCGGCTTTAGCATACCGGTTCCCGTCATGGAGCGGCTTTGGCGATTGCTGGCGCACTATCACGGGCAGACCATCAACTATAGCAAAGTTGCCGGGGCAATGGATTTGTCGGTTCCCATGCTGAAAAAATATATGATGATTCTGGAACAAACCTACATGGTGCGCCTGCTTCAGCCTGCAGAATTGAATCTAAAGAAACGTCTCACGCAAGCTCCGAAGGTCTATCTGCGCGATAGCGGCATTCTGCACAGCTTGCTGGACGTCGAGGATTTCGACCACCTTCTCGCTCATCCTGTACTGGGACCGTCGTGGGAAGGGTTCTGCATTGAACATGTTATTTCAAAACTACCTGGATGGCGCCCCTCGTTCCTGCGCACAAGTAATGGCGCCGAGGTCGATCTCGTTATGCAAAAGGCGCAACGAACGCTGGTTTTCGAATTCAAGAGTTCGAAGGCCCCCAAACTACGGCGTGGATTCTCGGAACTGATGAAGGATGTGCAGCCCGACCACGCATGGGTGCTCGCTCCCGTGGACGAGCCCTACCCGCTAAAGAAAAATACAACCGTCATGCATCCCGCAGACTTTATGTTGCTGGACTCGGTTTAATGTAGGTGATTGTGCCGAACAGAAGCAGTCGCGCGTCTACATTCCGTAGCAAAGCCTATTCATCCCGTCAAAAAAAGTGTAGGAAAAAGGCATGATGGAGTTGCCCTCCATTTTAGCGGTATGGGAAAAACCTGAATTCGTGAATGACCTGAAAAAGGCCATTGCCGAACTCGGCAATGAGCTACCGCTACAGGCCGGACTTTCGACGGGAAGTTATGCGATGGAGGAGCCGCTGGATGTGATGGTGATCTCCACTTCTGAAATCGATGAGTCAACTGAAGTGAAGGCCGGTATCTTTTACGAATCGCTGACTCCGGGTTGCGCCTGTGCCGGCGACCCGACGGTTGAAAGCGAAAACACCGAGCACATCACCGTGCTCGTCTCGATTGACAAACAAACCGCTGAGGCCACCTTCCAGTTACTGGAAGAGTGACTGGATGAATACATGTACAAATTAACCAAAGAAATTTTCGTTGATACCAGTATGGAGCATGCCTGGAATTTTATCAGTAATCCGGCGAACCTAAATAAGATCACGCCAGACCACATGGATTTTGAAATCATTTCGGAGCTGCCGGACGTTATCGCTGAAGGAATGTTGCTGGAGTATCGAATGAAAATTCCACTACTGGGTACACAACCTTGGCTCAGCGAGTTAAAGCATATTGTCTCAGGTCATTCTTTTGTCGATGAGCAACGGGTTGGTCCATACAAACTTTGGATTCACTATCACGGCATCGTGCCCACTGAAAGCGGAGTAAAGTTCGTCGACCGCGTGATCTATGAAGTTCCTTTCGGTGTCTTCGGCAAGCTGGCACATGCGTTGTTTATCAGGAAAACCCTCGAACGCGTTTTTGCGTTTCGAGAAATCAGCTTGCAGTCCTTATTACCTCGAACCGAAAAAACCAAACCCAATGACTAAATGAGATGGAATCGAAGTGGAAACCATTGGCGGGGAATCCATCAAGCTGGAGACCTATAAAAACAAGGTCTTGCTGATCGTTAATACGGCGAGTCGATGCGGCTTTACCGGGCAGTATGACGGACTCCAAAAGCTCTACGAAACTTATGACGAGAAGGGGCTGGTCGTACTCGGATTTCCATCCAACGACTTTATGAAACAGGAGCCGGGAACCCACGAAGAAATCCAGTCGTTCTGCACGCTCAACTATGGGGTGACGTTTCCCCTATTTGGAAAGGTTTCGGTCAAGGGCGACGATCAGCACCCGCTATACGCCTATCTGACTTCGAAGAAAACCAATCCCGAATACGGGGGTAAGGTCAGCTGGAACTTCAACAAATTCCTGATCGCCCGCGACGGGAAAGTCGTTGGCCGTTTCGGGAGCCGCACAAAACCCAACGACAAGAAGCTTGTTGCGGCCATCGCAGCAGAAATCGAAAACTAAGCACCAAAGTAGATGGAGGGACGGGCTCTGTCCCGTCCTACCGTGGCAGGGATCGGTCGACACAGAGATCGACCCTCCATATTGACTAACCAGCCCGCTTATTTTCCACCCACTCATAAATTGAGGGGAGGACAAAGAGCGTCAGAAAGGTGGAGGTGGTTAGGCCGAACACCACAACCGCCGCAAGAGGACGCTGAACTTCGGCACCGGCACCACGGGAGAGTAGCAATGGCATAAGGCCGAGCAAGGTAGTCAGCGTCGTCATGATCACCGGGCGGAAACGGATCAGACTTCCGTTCATCACCGCATCGCGAATGCTCTGCCCTTCCTTGCGCAGGTCGTTAAAGTCGGTTAACAGCACCATGGAATCCTGCATCGCGATGCCGAACAGCGCGATGAACCCGATGGATGCCGGAACAGAGAGATATTGTCCCGTTACCCATAATCCAATCACCCCACCGATCAGCGCGAGCGGTACATTGAGAATAATCATGGCCGCATGTTGCACCGAGTGGAATGCAATCCACAGCAACACGAAGATGGAAACAATAACAATCGGCACAATCACCCCGAGTCGCTTCATGGCATTACGCTGTTGCTCGAACTGGCCGCCATATTCGACAAATACACCCGATGGTATCTCAACCTTTTCGGCAATCGTCGACTCGATATCGGCAAACACTTTACTGAGCGCACGGTCTTTGATATTCGCCTGCAGGATCCACCGTCGCTGATTATGCTCGCGGTTAATCTGTAGTGCCCCATCCGTCATCTCAATTTTTGCCAACTGGTCGAGTCGAAGCAGCGCGCCGTCATCCGAGCGGATGAACAGCTGGCGTAATGCTTCCGGTGTTGAGCGGAACTCTTCAGCATAACGAATATGAATCCCATAGCGCCTCGTATTCTGATAGAGCGTGTCCACCACTCGGCCGCCGATAGAAGTCTCCACCATTTCGAGTACGGTTTCGCCTGTAACGCCGTACCGCGCCAGCGCATCATGATCCAGAATCACCTGTAGCTGCGGCTGGCCGTAGCTCTGTTCAACGGAGAGGTCTACCAGACCTTCGATGACTGCTAGTTCACTCCTCATGGATTCCGCAGTCTCACGTATCTCATCAAGATCTTCGCCATAAACCTTAATCGCCAGTTGGGCACGGACACCGGAGAGCAGTTCGTCGAACTGATGCTGAATCGGTTGGCCGATATTGATTTGGATTCCAGGATACCCTTCAAGTTTTTCACGAATCGCTTCGCTGATCGCGGCCTTGTCTCTCCGGGTTTCAGGCTCCACATGGATTTCGGCAAAGTTGACCGGATGCGGATGGCTGCCCGCTTCCGGACGGCCGATGCGCGTAACCACTTTTTCGATCCCGTCAATCTCCATGATTTCAGCCACCACCTTTTCCGTGGTGATCCCGGCTTCTTCCAAGGAAATGGAAGGCGCCATGTTGAGCGAAACCATGATGGATCCCTCTTCGAGCACCGGAATAAACTCCGTTCCGATGTTCCGGAGACTGGTGAACGCGAGCAACGATAGAACCGTCACTGCAATAAAAACAATAGCTTTCGCCGCCAAAACACGTTCAAGCAGTCGTTGGTATCCGTTCTTCAACGACTGGAAAAACCTGGATTCAACATACGGTTTTTCATTGATCAGAAAACTCGCCAGTACCGGAGCAATCACCAATGCAAAAGCAATGGATCCGCCCAGCGCCAGCATGACCGTATACGCCAACGGCTTGAACATTTTCCCCTCCACTGCATCCAGCGAAAGGATGGGAAGGAACACGATAATCACGATCAGGATCGCAAAGGCAATCGGTCGACCGACTTCCTTTGTCGCATCGAAGATCAGCTTCAGGCGATCGGCTTTAGTTCCATGATTAAGCCCAATAAAACGGTGAATATTTTCCGTCACGACAATAGAACCATCCACCAGCATCCCGAGCGCAATGGCAATGCCGCCGAGCGACATTAGGTTGGCCGATATTCCAAATCGGTTCATGCCGATAAAAGCCACCAGAGCACAGAACGGCATCGCCATTGCAACAATCACCGCAGCACGGAAGCAACCGAGGAAGGCAAACAGCACCAGCAGCACCAGCACCATGCCCTGAATGAGCGCCATATTTACCGTGCGGGTGGAATTAGCCACGAGGTCGGCCTGCTCATAATAGGGAACCAGGTTCACTCCGTCCGGAAGACCGGCCTGTAACTGATCCACCTTTTCGTAGAGCGCCTCAATCACTTCCGAGGAATTGGCACCAAACAGTTTCATCACGATACCGGACACGACTTCCTTTCCGCCATCCAGAGTCACGATGCCGCGCCGCAACGCTTTGCCGTGTTCGACATCGGCAACATCGGCAATCGATACCGGTGTTCCGTCGTAGGTCTTCAGCGTGATGCCGCGGATATCGTCGAGATCGCTCAAAAACCCAATCCCACGTACAAGGTGCTCTTCGGAATTGAGTTGCAGGTATTGCCCGCCAACATTCCGGTTATTGAGTTGCACCGCCATCACCACATCTTCGACCGCGAGACCATACTGATGCAGTAGATAGGGATCGATCTTGATCTGGTACTGCAGCACATGCCCGCCTGCACTTAAGATATCCGTAACACCCGATAGGGTCTGCAGCTGGCGCTTCACAGTCCAGTCGTTGACATCCCGCAGATAGGTCAGCTCATCCAGCCCGCCCGTATCAGCGCCGTCCTCCAGTTCAAGATAGTAGAGGAAGATCTGACCCAGCCCCGTTGAAATGGGCCCGAGCGTAGGTGCGTCGTGCATTTCCGGAAGATCGGCCGAAGCCGCTGCTAATCGTTCTGCCACCAGCTGACGCGCAAAGTAAATATCGGTGTCGTCGGTAAAGTAGACATAGATTACCGCCATGCCGAAAGCCGAGGTCGACTTGATCAACGTAACGTTGGGCAAGCCGTTCATCGCCGTTTCAATGGGATAGGTGATGAGCTGCTCCACCTCTTCCGGAGCCATGCCGTCGGGCTCCGCAAAGATCGGGACCATAATCGGCGAGATATCCGGAAAGGCTTCAACATCGAGTTTCTTATACTCAATGATACCGAGCCCCACCACTCCGAGCAGCGCAAGGATTACCAAACCGCGGTTTTTCAAAGCGCCGTTAATTATTTTTGGAATCATGATGCGCTCCTAATGTCCGTGACCGGCATGTGGATCCATGCCGCTGGTGACCATCTGCGCCTTCAGCGCAAATGCTCCGACCGCTACATATTTATCGCCGGGCTTGAGACCGCTCAGTACAGCAACGTGCGAATCATCGGCCAGACCGAGGTGCACCTCAGCTGCGATGAATCCGGCGGGGCCGGGCACAAATATGATCGATTCCCCCTCGATGGTCTGCACCGCTTCGCGTGGAACCGAAACTGAAACCTCGGCGGTTTCGACGTTGATCCGGGCGCGAACAAAAGCGCCCGGAGTAAAATCGTCGCCGGCTCCCTTGAGCACGCATCGGGCTGTAAACGTTCGCGTCTCGTGCGAAACGATCGGGCTGATGTATTTCACCCGGCCCTCAGCAGTATGACCATCATGGGCGATGAATTTTACAGCCATGTCTTTACGGAGCAGGTGCTGATATTGCGGAAAGATACTGATGTCCGCCCATACCGTTGAAAGGTCGGCAACCTCGAACAGCACCTTGTCATCACCGGCAGCTTCGCCGGGAGCAAGATCCTTGCTGATAATAATTCCATCCTGCGGAGCTGCAATCGTATAAACCGCCATGGACTCACGGTTTTCCAACGAGGCAAGAACATCACCTTGCTTGACGGTGTCGCCAATCTCGGCAAACACCTGGCGCACGATACTGGCATAGCGCGGAGAAACGGCGGCGGTGCGGTCACGGTTCAGTTTTATTTCCGCCGGAAAGACGGAGGCTTTGGCAATGGTACGGCCTGTTGCTTCGTGAACCTGGATCCCAAGCTTATCAAACATGACCTGTGTCAGGGCCATGCCTTCCTCTGCCCTATGAGCATGTTCATCTTGGTCTCCGTGATCATGTCCGGAATGATCCTCATGAGCGGCGTGATCAGCAATCCCATCACCGTCGTGATCGTGAGGAACCGGCTCCGCAGCATGATCATCGTGAGAAGCATGGTCCGCAATTCCATCACCATCATGATCATGCGGGACAGGTTCCGCGGCGTGATCATGACCCGCATGGGCAGCGGGTTCAGCCTGTGCTTGTTGTTCCTGATCTACATCGCCCAATCCCTGAAGGCCCGGCAGTGAGAATTCTTTTCCAGATGCCGCCTTTTCACGGCAGGACGGGCAGTCACAGGCCAATTCGTTGTTTTCAGCCTGCTGGCCAAATGAGGCAGCGGCCAGTCCCAGTAATGCAATAATCCAATAGTTTTTCATTTTAAATTCCTTTTTTCATAAACCGGTAAAGTTCAGCCCGCGCAAGATGAGCATCTTTCAGCGCTTCAATTTCGCGCACGTGGATTTCCTCCAAATGTTGCTGCGATACGATCAGCTCGATCCATGAATAACGTCCGGCTTCATAACCGGCCTTGCTCAACGCGTAAGCCTGCTCGGCCTTGGGGATCAGCTTATTGCGGGTCATTTCCGCTTCCATTTTGGCGCCTTTATACAGCGCAGCAATAACGGATAGTTCCTGTTGTAGCCAACGGCTGACTTCTTCGCGCTCTGCGTTTAGCGCGTCGACATGAAGCAACGTCGCAGCCTCTTCGGCATGGCCCGCGCGCACAAAATTGAGCGGTATTCTTGCGCCCAGAACAAAGGTATTGATATCCCCTGCCGCCTCATACTTGTAACCGGCACCAAGCGTGATATCGGTTGCATCCTTCGCTTTTGCCTGGTGGGCGCGGGCGCGGGTGGCGGCAATGCGGGCATCCATTCTCTTCAGCATCGGGTGAGACCTGGCAATCGTTGAGACTTCAACCGTTTCGAGGGTGTAGTAGTCGGCGGTCAATTCACCCATTTCCTTCTCAGGAATACCGATTAAAGAGGCCAGCCGGGTGCGGGCGGCCTCCAGGTCTCCAAAGCAACAGGTCTGGGAAAGGATAATTTCCTCGAGCTGCAACTCTGCCTGCACCAGATCCATCTCCGATGCACCGCCGGCTTCGTAACGCGTCTTGGCGACTTTGACAAAAGCGCGTCCGAGTTCTTCCTGATTCTCACGAACCCTGCCGGTTTCCTGCTGCGCCATGACCTCGATAAATGCCAGCCGCACATCTATCAGTAGCGCAAGCTCCTTTTCGGCCTCGGCCTGAAAGACGATGCCTATAGACTCCTGCGCTACGGCGCGGGCGTACTTACGCTTGCCCCCGCGTTCGAAAGTCTGCATGAGCTCGAGGGTATACTCGGTATCGTTGAATCCATCGAGGTCACCACCGACGCCTTCGGCCTCGAACCGCAGGGTCGGGTTTTTCCAGCGGCCCGCGGCGAAAACCGCTTTTTCCGCCGATTGCGTCTGCAATCGGGCCGCGCGCAGCTCGGGTGAGTTCAGCCGGACAAGCGCCAGGGCTTTATCTAATGTAAGGGGTGCGGATTCTGCGAATCCGGTGACGGCCATCATGCTGCCGCACATTAAAGCTATAAATCTATTCATGGGATACTCCTGATTAATAATTGCGTGTGACGTTAGATGAAACGCGCAAGGATCAAATCAGGAGCTGAATGGTCTGAAGGGAGGCCAGTGTGCCGTAGACCGAAATGGGGTGCTGTCTTAGACGTGGTTTTGTTTCGTTAAAAATAAAGAGCGCAACGGAAAACGCCGGGATTGCGACGGGCGTTGAGGAAACGGTCAGTTCCTGCGGTATTTCTCGTTCGTCATCGCATTGAACATCACCGCACGTGTGGCAGGCGCAGGCATGCGTTGCGCAAATTTCCGCCTGCCGACCGGCTTCATGCGCATGCTCATCGTGGCCGACGGCATGACAGCATGGAAACGCTACAATCAGCAGCGCCATGACAACCAGAATGTTCTTCAGAAACTTCATTGATAGGCATTGACCATGAATCGGCAGTTTGGTTCAAGAAAAAACCGCCTCGCAGGTGCGGGGCGGTTTATGGAACCTGTGGCAGATTAGACGAATATTACGGAAAAATCGTCTTTTCCAACCCCGCATTCGGGACATTCCCAGTCATCAGGAATATCTTCAAACTGAGTGCCTGGCGCGATTCCGCCATCGGGATCGCCAATTTCCGGATCATAGATCCAGCCACATACATCGCAGATATATTTCTTCATAATCAAACTCCATGGGTCAAAAGACAGGCGGCATCATTCCCATCTTTGGCCTATGCCGCAAGGCGATTTTTCCTCAAATTCAAGCCTGCCCAACCGCCTTGATTATTTAAACTGAGCCGCGTATTTACCCAGAGCGCGGCCGGCTTCGCGGCATTCTTCGAGCTTTTCCGGAGTTGGAACATACTGTGCGCGGATAGGATCCTGCATGATTTCAATCTTCATCGCCTTCATCCGGTCTTCCACTTCCGAGGCACCACCCCGTTTGGACCAGCCGTAGGAGCCGAACGAAAAGCCTTTTTTGTTGGTTGGTCGCAAACCACCGAGATAGCAGAGCACACCGGCCATTTTAGGCATCAGGGTATTATTGAGGGTCGGTGATCCAATGGCGATTGCCGCGCAGTCGAGCACTTCCGTGGCAATCTGTGTCGGGTGCGTTGCATCCACATTATAGAAGCGGGCCTCCACATCGCATTCCTGTGCACCTTCCAGAATCGCCTCGGCCATGAGCTCGGTAGCTTTCCACATGGTGGCGTACAGCACAATCACCTTCGGGGTTGGCTTGCAGATCACATATTTCCGGTAGGCCTCCAAAACCTCCTTGATGTGGCTGCGCCAGATGACGCCGTGGCTCGGGGCGATCATTTCAATATCCATGGCCGCGGCACGATCCAGGGTCTGGGAAATCGGACGACCGTAGAGCATGACGATATTGGCATAATACGCCTTCGCTTCTTTCAGAATAACATCAAGCGGCTCTTCGTCGTCGAAACGGAATGCGGTGGCATAGTGCTGACCAAACGCGTCCATTGAGAAGAGCAGCTTATCCTCCGGTACATACGTGAACATGGATTCAGGCCAGTGGACCATCGGTGTATTGATAAATTCCAAGGTGCGTTTTCCCAGTGAAATTTTGTCGCCATCGGCAACCACGTGCCACGTCCATTCGGAGGTGTCGAAATGCTTCTCGAGCGTGTCCTTACATTTGGCATTGCAAACCATTTCCGCGTGCGGGCAGGCTGCCATTATTTCGGGTAGACTGCCGGAATGGTCAGGTTCGGCATGATTGCAAACCACATACTTAATGTTTTCGAGATCGGTAAGCGCCTTGATGCGATCCAGATAATACGAGCCGTAAGGCGACTTAACGCCGTCGATCACAGCGCACTTTTCGTCCTGGATCAGATACGCGTTATAGGTTGATCCACTTTCGGTTTTGTATCCGTGGAAGTCGCGGACGGTCCAGTCAATATAGCCGACCCAGTTGATTCCTTCCCTCAATGTAATATTCATGTTGTTAACTTCCCCAGTTAGACTCGCCAGCCAATTGCGCCAGCGTTGTTTTATCGAAGTAGTCCCGTATCTGCCGGGACAGCCCCGGCAATAACGTCCCCAAAACGCATTCCGTGCGCGGACATACTTCCTTCCCAAAAAGGCACGGATGGCAAATCATCTTCCCCTCCATCACCTCGTAAATATTCAGCAGCGTGATTTCCGCCGGAGCCTTGGCCAGACCAACCCCCCCGGACGGACCGCGGAATGACTTGATCAGTCCCCCTTTCGTAAGCCGTTGATGTACTTTAGCGAGATGGTGTTTCGACGCATCAAAGATTTTCGCGATTTCTGCGGTCGTTGATTGCTGATCCGGATCAATGGCTAAATGGACCATGGAATGAAGCGCAAGGGCCGTTGCATCTGAAATTTTTAGAATGTCTGCCATATGGTCGCCGTCCACTATTTAAGTATAGGCGCACCTGTTTACGAAAATAGAGAAAACAACGCAACCTAAAATGCAAAAACCCCGGCTAAATGTTATTTCCCGCGATTGGGTCGTAGAAAGTTCCATTTCTCAACCCACTTCAGACCGTGCCGTATACAGCCTTAACTTGGTCGTATGCCCTGACTAGCAAGTGCCGCGTTAGTGTAACACCTCTTCTGTAATTTCAGTTTAGTCCTATGGGTGGTGGAAGCCCGAAGGGGCTTTCAATCCCCCTCATGAGGGGGATTGAAAGCGGCGCGTCAGTTCAGTACTTCTTAATTACCACTAAGAAAGAAAGGACTGAATGAACGACACAATAGAAGATAATCCGATTAACCAGATAATGGAACTTATAATCGAACACGGCATCGAACACGGCTTTGGCGGAATGGATCAGGCGATGACGATCCTGATTAATGAAGCCATGAAAGTAGAACGCGCGAGTGCATTGCAAGCCAATGCTTACGAACGCACCCCGGATCGTCAGGGGCACGCCAACGGGTACAAGCCTAAGAATGTGAAGAGCCGATTGGGCAACCTCGGGTTACAGGTTCCTCAGGTACGTGGCGGCGTTGAGTTCTATCCATCAGCGCTTGAAAAGGGCGAACGCTCAGAGCGAGCCTTGAAGCTGGCGATGGCGGAGATGTACATCAAGGGTGTAACCACCCGCAAGGTGTCCGGAGTGCTACAAAAGCTCTGCGGGCTAGAATTCAGTTCGGCCGATGTAAGCCGGGCCAGCGCCTTGCTCGACAAGGAGCTCGATCTTTGGCGAAACCGACCCATCGGAGAGGTCGCCTACCTGATGTTGGATGCTCGGTATGAAAAGGTGCGCATGAACGGATCAGTGGTTTCCTGCGCCGTGCTTGTGGCCACCGGCGTATTGGCCGACGGCAAGCGCTCGGTGCTTGGAGTAGCGGTCTCGATGAGCGAAGCCGAAATTCATTGGCGTGACTTTTTATTGAGCCTTAAAGAGCGCGGAATGCACGGCGTGAAACTTGTCACCAGCGACGACCACAGCGGCCTGAAGTCCGCGCTTCAA
>JAZGFK010000133.1:0-9279 GCA_036479375.1 Pontiella sp.
GTTTCGGTATGAGCAATAAAAAAGGCGGCCCGCGGGCCGCCTTTTCTTACTTAACGAGCGAGTCGCGGGTTACGCATCGCCATAACGGCTGTCGGAACCGAGCATTTCTTCGATTCGTAGCAACTGGTTGTATTTGGAGATACGGTCGGAGCGACTCAGCGAACCGGTTTTGATCTGGCCGGCGTTGGTTGCAACCGCGATATCCGCGATGGTGGTGTCGGAGGTTTCGCCCGAACGGTGAGAAACAACGGCCGTGAATCCGGCTTTGTGCGCCATTTCGATTGCATCGAGGGTCTCAGTCAGCGTTCCGATCTGGTTTACCTTGATGAGGATCGAGTTGGCAGAACCTTCTTTGATACCCCGTGCAAGATATTCAACGTTGGTAACGAACAGGTCGTCGCCCACGAGCTGGCACTTATCGCCAATGTTGTCGTTGAGGATCTTCCAGCCGTCCCAGTCTTCTTCGTCCATGCCGTCTTCGATGGAATCGATTGGGTATTTGGAGATGAGCTCAGCGAGGTAATCGGATTGTTCGGTGGAAGAACGCTTCGCGCCGTTTTCGCCTTCGAACTTCGCGTAGTTGTAAACGCCGTCTTCGAAGAATTCAGATGCAGCACAGTCGAGGGCGATGGTAACCTCTTCACCCGGCTTGTATCCGGCATCCTTAATCGCTTGGATGATGGAATCGAGGGCTTCTTCTGTTCCGCCGGAAAGGTTTGGAGCAAATCCGCCTTCGTCGCCCACCGCAGTGGAGAGGCCTTTTCCTTTAAGGATGGCTTTCAGTGCGTGGAATACTTCGGCACCGCAACGCAGGCCTTCTTTGAAGGACGGAGCGCCAATCGGACGAATCATGAATTCCTGGAAGGCAATCGGAGCGTCGGAGTGGGATCCGCCGTTAATGATGTTCATCATCGGAACCGGCAAAGATTTCGCGTTAGTACCGCCAATGTAACGGAATAGCGGAATGCCGAGTTCGTCAGCCGCCGCGTGGGCAGCAGCCAGAGAAACACCCAACATGGCATTGGCGCCGAGCTTGGATTTGGTTTTGGTGCCGTCGAGTTCGATCATCAGGTTGTCGATGCCGTTCTGGTCGATGGCGTCCATGCCGATGATCGCCGGGGCGATGATGTCGTTTACGTTGTCTACAGCCTTTTCACAGCCTTTTCCGAGGTAACGGGACTTGTCGCCGTCGCGCAGTTCGAGTGCTTCGTTAACACCGGTGGAAGCGCCTGATGGAACTGCGGCACGGCCGGTTGCGCCTGAATCCAGAACGATATCTACCTCGAGGGTAGGGTTGCCGCGCGAGTCGAGAATTTCACGTGCTAATACATCTACGATTTCTGACATAACTAGTCTCCTTGTAATTGGTTAAATATTGAGTGCTTCCCCAAAATCGAGCGGCGAATATATCGGCGGCCCTAAAAGGGGGCAACCAAATAAGCCTTAGAAATCGGGGGGGAGGAAATGGATTATAACTTGATCACTTTGATGTAACCGCAGGAGATGCGAGGTACTTCGTGGTTTTTGACCCAGCGTTCGGCATAGCCGTGCCCTCAGTGATCGAGATCTCGATTTCGCAAGTCTGTTTGTTGTCATCGATGGTCTGGAAGCTATGCCCGTCCGAGCTGGCATTTTTGGTTTTCATTTAAACGTCAGGTGTGCGGAGGAAGCACCACAAGGGCAGAAGCCCAAATCAATGTATTCGGCAATGCTCTCGCGAGGTTTGGAAAGATTTGCTTCAGGAACTGTAATGTATAAAGTGCTTTCCAATGTGTGGAGTTAAAAAACTATTGGTTCTTCTGGGTGTTGCCATTTTGGCGGGTTGTTCGAGCATTCCGGAACGGGAGCTGGAAAACGCATTCAAGTATCAGCGGCTGAAACGATCCGAAATAGAAATCGCGAAACCAATCGCTTCCGAGTATCAGGCCTTGGCCTCTAAGGCATGGAAAACGATGGAAAAGGGAGGCACGGCGGAATATGTCAGTATTCTTGAGCTGGGCGACGATGCATTGCTTGCACGCATACATCTGATTCGATCCGCAAAACGGTCCATTGATCTTCAAACATTTATCTGGCTGGATGATGCCACCAGCCGCTTTGTTTTTGATGAACTCGTCAAGGCGGCCGAGCGGGGTGTTCTGGTGCGTGTACTGATCGATGCGCTGAATATGCCCGCCAAACCCGACGTGCTGGCCCGGATGGCAAAGGCGCATCGTAATCTTGAAATTGCACTCTACAAACCGCTGAATAACAATTCAGAGGTCGGTACGATCGGCTTTTGGGACAACGTGATTTTCAAGACGAAACGAATGAACCGTCGGATGCATAACAAGTTGCTGCTGATCGACGGGCGCGTTGGGATTACGGGCGGGCGCAACTATGAAGGCCGATACTATGATCGGGATACCGCATTCCTCTTCCGTGACCGTGATGTGATTGTGGCCGGCCCGTCCGTTATGGATATGCAGGATTCGTTCGAACTTTTCTGGCAGGATAAGAATGCCGTATTTCTGACGCAGTTATTTGATGTACAGAAGGCATTCGCGAAGCTTCCCGAGGGCTCCATTCCCTTTTTAAAACCGGACGATTACTGGATGTTTGAGGAGGTTGATGCGCTGGCCTCTAACCGCTCAATTTCAAAAATACGCGACAGCATTCGTATCCACGAAGCGGATAAAGTGAAATTTGTATATGACACACCGCGCAAGTTTAAAGGCGGAAAAGAGCCAATGGATTTTGACGAATGGTTTGAATCGGTATTTGAGGATGCGCAGGATCGGCTCGTGATTCAAACGCCATATTTAATCTACAGCAGGAGCGCACGGGCGGGATTTAAGGAAGTTCGAAAAACGTCTCCCAAATTTCGGATTATTGCCTCAAGTAACAGCCTTGCCGCCGCCGACCACCTTCACGTTTATGCGCTCTCGTTCAAGCATCGAAAGGAACTCTACAAAAAAATAGGAATCGATATCTACGAATCAAAACCGTACCCCGCCGATCAAAAAAACTATGTGTATGCACATGTTCGCATCATCGATCAGGCAATCAAGCAGTCCGGTATCGAGAACCGGGAAGATATTGAAAACATCCAGCAGGCAGGCCCGAAGCTGTGTATCCATGCCAAGTCGTTTGTATTGGATGGTAGAGTTTCGCTGATCGGCTCGCATAATTTTGACCCGCGCTCTGCCAAACTGAATACAGAGTGTGGAGTGTTTATTGAAGATGAGGAGGTTGCAAAGGAGCTGGAAGCCTACATTCTTAATGCCTGTGAACCGCAGAATTCCTGGACCGTTAGCAAACGACCGCACACGCCGGTGGTCTCTTATTTCAGTGGATTCATTGGAGGTATCTCCACGGCACTTCCCGTGTTTGATATTTGGCCGTATCGCTATACCACTAATTATGAATTAAAAGCGGGTGCTGAACCATTGCCACCCCGCAATCCCGATTTCCAGCAAAACTATACCGATGTCGGTTATTTCCCCGAAGTCCCAGATTCCGCTACCGTCATTCAGACCCGACTGATGAAAGCGTTCGGCGGCTGGGCACGTTCGTTTATGTAAGACATGGAGTGTTTAGATGATGACTAGAAAAAAATGGAACCCGTTGCGGGTGATCCGGACAGCACTTGTGCTAACCGTATTGGCGGCGTTTGTCGGCGCCGTCGTTGCGGTATTTATCGAACGAGAATGGCGAAATATATCTGAGCAATATATTCAAGATGCAACGCAGCGCGCCGCGACCCAGTTCCAACGCATGGCTTCCGAAGTCGATGCATCGTTAGGCATGGTGTGTGAATGGGGACGCTCCGGATTGCTCGATCCGTCACAAAGTGAAAAGGCGAAAAAACTCTTATTTCCTTTCTTTGGAAAGAACCTGATGCTTTCGGGGATATCGATCGCGGATACGGACGGGAAAAACTTTTTCCTGCAACCCGATGGGTCCATCCGGTTTCCTTCTACGGAGAAAGAATACAATTTGGAAGAGCGGCCTTGGTTTACCCCGGCACTCGAAAATGAAGGAACGCAGTGGACGGATATCTATTCCTTTTACACGCTGGAAAAGCTCGGCATCACGGCATCTGCGGCTTGGACTGAAAAGGGTGGAACTCGGGCCGTTGTTGCCTTCGACATCCTGCTGGATGATTTCTTCAACGGGGTTCGGCAAATGGCGCCAACGCCAGCCAGCCATGCTTTCATCTTTCTGCCAGACGGCCAACTTTATGTTCCCGGCACAGAATCGGCCAAATCAGAGTTTCGATCCACCGAACTCATAAAAGATAAACTGGCCATGCAGGGATTGTCATTGTGGGATGTTGACCGAGTTCGGGAGGAAGGAGAACTTAAAGTCGTTCAAATGCGTTTTGAGGGCGAAGCCTGGTGGTGCGGATTTGTTCCGCTTGAAAAATCGAGGAAACAGGTTTGGATGGGGGTGATTGTTCCTGAGGCTGATATTGTCGGCGATATTGTTACGCGTCGCCAAGAGCTCTTCGGCATTGGGTTCGTTGTATTTATCGGATTTTCCGCACTCTACATTTTCCTTACGCGGCGCTATGGACGATCTTTGCCTGTGGAGGCGGACATTACGGAGGGGGAAGTGCGGGAATTCATTCGGAAAGGTGAAAACCGCTCCGTTGAATTTAAGTCCACCATGCGCATGAATCTGCATACTAAAAAGCCCGGGAAGGAAATCGAACTGGCCTGGACAAAAGGGGTCGCCGGATTTCTTAATACGGACGGAGGGACACTCCTGCTGGGTGTCACAGATGATGGCGTAATTACTGGATTGGAGCAGGACGTCTTCGAGAATGAAGATAAGTGCCGACTCCATTTTAAAAACCTGATTGCGAAACATATCGGGGCCGAATTCTCAAAATATATCCGGTTCATCCTGCTGAAAATGGACGGGAAAACCGTCGGTGTTGTCCGTTGTGCCCGCGCCTCGGAGCCCGTATTTTTGAAAGATGTAAACAAGGAACATTTCTATATCCGCAACGGTCCATCCTCCGACGAGCTGCCCGTTAGTAAAGCCCTCGAATACATTAAGCACCGTAAAAGATGAAACTTTATGATGCCCATAATCACGTTCAAGACGAACGTTTGATGCCCGACCTTGAAACGGTAATGGAACGTTCTGCTGCTGCGGGAGTGGTTGCCATGGGCGTGAAAGGCTGCTGCGAAGCGGACTGGTTGCGAGTGATTGAGATCATGGAAACCTATGAAGGCATCCATCCGGCGTTCGGACTACACCCGTGGTTCCTGGCTGATCGTTCGCCCGAATGGGAGACGACGCTGGGAAAACTGTTGCTCGAATATCCGCAAGCCAGCGTTGGCGAAATCGGTATCGACCACGCGATCGAGAATCGCAACGATGCGGATCAGGAAGCCGTCTTTCTTACTCAGCTCGAAATCGCCCGGAGGCTGGATCGTCCGGTCAGCATCCATTGTCGAAAGGCATGGGGCCGATTGATTGAACTGCTTGATCATTTTGGCGAATTGCCGCGCGGCATGCTGATTCACTGCTTTGGCGGTTCTGCCGAAGTGGCAATCGAACTGGTCAAACGCGGGGGCTACATTTCCTTTTCCGGTTCCATCACCCGCCCAAATGCGAAAAAAGCCGGACCGGCTATTCGTGCGGTTCCGGTAGATCGAATCCTCATCGAAACAGACGCGCCCGACATTATGCCCACTACGGCAGAAGGGGATCTCAACGAACCCGCCAACCTCCGATTTGTGTTAACCCAGGCGGCGGAGTTCCGCGGTATTTCCGAAACGGAACTCGCCGAACTCACGTTCCGCAACGCCGAACGATTTTTCTCTGTATCCGCACATGGGTAGGGTGCCCATGCCACAGTGCAATCGGGCTGCCAGCCCGTTGCATAAACTAAGGGGAGTAGAAATGCCCGAAGTGCCATTTTACCACCCGCTTCGCTAGAGGACACCGAGGGGCACAGAGATCGTGAATAACAACCTCCGTGTTCCTCTGAGTCCTCTGTGGTAAAAAAGGACGAACTTAATCGGTTTAATGGGAAATTCGGTTCCCCTAAGGGGATTTCCACCCATTGGAAACTGGCATTGGCTCAACTTAATGATAAAGATACGCGTTACATAATCGAGGACTTTCCCATGAATGAATATGCACAACAACTATCAGTCTCACAGGCTCAGCCAACTGAGCGGGCCGCCTTCATCCGTAGAACCTATGCTCATCTGGCAGGGGCGCTGCTGCTTTTTGCCGGGCTACTGGCCTATTTAATAACCACGCCTTTTGCCACGCAGTTTGTCGGCTTTGCGATGAGCAGCCGTTTCGGCTGGCTGGGTGTGCTGGGCGGCTTTGTATTATTCGGCTGGCTGGCCCGCGGGCTGGCGGCGAGTTCGGCTTCACCAACCATCCAGTATTTAGGCCTGACATTGTATGTGATTGCCGATGCCGTGATCTTTGTACCGATCATGTACATGGCAAAGAACTTTTCCGAACCTACCGTAATTCCAACAGCTGGAATTTTAACGCTGGCGCTTTTCGGGGGACTGACTGCGGTTGTGTTTACGACGCGGAAAGATTTTTCCTTCCTGCGCGGCGTTCTGGTGATTGGTGTTGCTGTGGCGATTGGGCTGATTATCGCCGGCGCCTTCATCGGATTTGATTTGGGTATGGTTTTCAGTGCGGCGATGATCGGTCTGGCCGGTGCGGCGATTCTCTATGACACCTCCAAGATCATGCTGCACTACCGCACGGACCAGCATGTCGGCGCGGCGCTTGAGCTCTTTGCATCGGTGGCCATGCTTTTCTTTTATGTACTGCGTCTGGTGATGGATCGGCGGTAGTTCTCGAAAGTAGGACAGGCTTCCAGCCGGTCCTACTTTGTACCCTTTTAACCACTGTTTATTCCGTATTGGAAAGCGGGTGAAATTACCTATATTTTCATTCGTTAAAATTTCAACGCATGCCGACCACACGGAAAAGCTTGTGGGGATCCGGCTGGAGGATATCCACAAGTGGATCGACGGATTTTTTGATGCGGCTGATTTTGACCATTTTGTGAAGACGGGCAGCCGGCGCGGTTTTAATCCATACAACCATCGGAAATACCGCCACTGTGCCGAAGCGCTGGAAGATGCGTATGCGGAGTTTGAAGGTAAATATACCCGCGAGCAGATCAATGCGGTTTTTGAATGCCACCTGCGCGATGACTACGACGGCTTTATCCCGCTTCAGGAGGATTTTTAGAGCGGAATGTTTACCGAGAAATATCATGAAAATGAGGTTCCGGGGCGGCGGCGGAAACTTATGAACTGCGGTACGGGGTGGATAACAAGGACTATTTCTGGATCACCGACATGCAGCCGACCATGGTAATGCATCCGTACCAGCCCGGAGCTGGTGGGGCAGGATTTGACCGATTATTCCGACAGCGAAAACAAGAGCGGCAAAAAACTGTTTGCGGAATCTATTGAGTTGGTGAAGGCGGCGAATGAGGGCTATTTGGAATATCTATGGCAGTGGATAGATGATCCGGATCGGGCCGAGCCGAAGCTTTCGTTTGTGAAAGGCGTTCCGGAGTGGGGCTGGGTGGTCGGCACCGGAATTTATATTCATGATGTGAAGGAGGAGATTGATCGGCTCTCACGAAACCTGCTGCTTGCCGACGGCATAATTGCGGCGGCGATGCTGGGGCTGATGGCCAGCGTGTTGTTCCAGAGTAGAAGAATTGAAATCGACCGTACCCAGGCCGGGCTGCGCGAAGCAAAGAACCGCTACCGCGCTCTGGTGGAAGGTGCGAACGAAGGCTATGTGCTGGAAATTGACGGAACCACTGTTTTCAAATCACACCCTGCGCCGGCTTACGGGCTATGACGAAGAGGAGCTGGCCTCAATGAAAATCTGGGAGCTGCTCGAACCGGATAATGCCGTAAATGAATTTGCAGAAAACCATCTGAAACAGCTTTATGGTCACAAGGCAACAGGTGCTGAATTCGAGGCCCGGCTGCAGACAAAAGGCGGTGGTTCGCTGGATGTGCTGGTTTCCACATCCCGCATTTTCTTTTCAGATAAAAACGGCCATGTCATTTCGTTTTCGGAAGTGAGCCGTACGGCGCGATACCCTCAAGGCCTTTTCAGGAAGCCCGCGCATTCCGGAACTTCCAATGGCTGGAATCAAAGAAAAGATCCGGAAGGCACAAACCTCGGGGCAGGTGATCCAGATGCTCAAGGAGCTGCCGGAAATCCGGCGGGAGTTTCTTGCCTTGGCCGATGACGTTTGCGCAAAGCCTGAAGTAGGCGGGTTATCCCTATTGTCCGGGTGGCATCATGGCGGTCAACCCGAAGTGGTGCCTTTCGATCTCGGAATGGAAGCAGCAGTTTAACCAGTGGATTCTTAAGGCGACTCCGGAAACCATTCTGGAGGTGAATGTCTTTTTTGATATTCGTACTGCCTTATGGGGCGGACGAACTGGTGGATGAGCTGCGGCAGCATATTCAGGCGTGTGTGAAAGCCAATCCGGAGTTTTACATTTTCTATGCAAAAAACTGCCTTGGCTATAAAGCGCCGCTCGGGCTACTGGGCCGCATTCGCACCGAACGCAAAGGCGCCGAAAAGACGATCAACCTGAAAGAGTGCCTCTGAAACCGCTGGAAACCTTCGCGCGGATTTATGCGCTTCGGCACAACCTTCCAATGCCTGGAACTCTGGAGCGGTTAAGAACGCTGCATACATCCGGCGAGCTACAGGATGAAACGTGGCGCGAACTGGAAGTGGTGTTCGATTATCTCTGGCAACTGCGGTTCTACAATCAGATCAAAGCCCTTACCGAACTCAGCGTGAATTCCGACGATCTCGATGTCTCGGCACTGACCGATCTTGAGCGCGATAACCTGCAGTCGGTGCTCGCACGCATCCCGATTTTCCAGAGCCGGCTGAGTTATGATTTTCTAGGTCACGCGCATTTCGTTGTAGTGATCGCGGTATTCCGAGGCTTCGCCGTAGGGCGGCTTCCAGGTCGTGTCCTGCGAGTCGCGCTCGACCTTCACGACCGAAAACCCGCCATCGAGTGCCGGAGCACCCTCCCCGTGAAGACGAACCGGGAATGTATCCATAAATCCGCCTGCAACGGCTTATGGATACACACCCCGCATACAAAGGAGAGCCATCAACGATGAACACGGTCTAGTCATCGATAGAGATGTGCAAACGGATGAAGCGGTTGGTTTCCGTACTTGAGATTTGATTGGTGACGGCTTCAATACCGGAGCCGAGCTGTGCGTAGCCTGTCGGGGAATTGG
>JAZGFK010000134.1:0-79513 GCA_036479375.1 Pontiella sp.
TCCAACCTTTGAAGGCCATGCGTTAGGGCGGCAACATAGTTGCTGACTTCCTGAACATCATCCAGCGGAACGCCCGGCTGTTCCTCCAACTCGAACAGTAGCAAGTCGGACAAGGAGGATTGCGTCCCTTCGATCTGCGAGGAAAGCACAGCTTCCTTGCGGACATACATGTAGAGAAACAGCGAGGTATCAGGAAGCAAAAGCGAAACGCTATCCAACCGACCCAATGCCAGCAAAGCCCCATCAAATCTTTCCCGCAAATCGGCTGACCACTCAATGGGTGGAACAGGCGGTAAGGCCAAAGGCACAAACGCCTTTACCGTCTCCCCGGCCGTGGAAGTGGTCACATATTTTCCCTGTAGTTCTCTTCTCATAATGTCTATTTCATCCCTTGAAATTACCACCACCACTATTTCAGCGAAATGCTGTTTACTAAAATAACGATGCGTTTACATTATGCAATACTATTTCAACCCCCTTTGAATTCGGGCTATTTCAATTTTTGAAATAAGGGCACTAGTTATTTCAACAAATAGCTATTTCTTGAAACAACGTCGGGAAAGGAAAATGGAAACCCATCGGGAAACAAGGAAAGGAAACAGGAAAACAACTGTTTTCCATCTGTTTCCACGGGCTGACACAGCCCCGTTGGGACATTGGAAAGGAAAGGGGAACAGTTTCCGTTTCCCGGAAACAGAAAGGGAAGAAATGGAAACCGCCTGTTTCCATCACTTTCCAACAAGGGCAAAGGCAACACCCTTTCCCTGAAACAGAAAGACAGGAAAGGGAAACTTATATTCCCCTTCCGGAAACCCTCAGTTATTCACTTTCAGACAATTGGAAGTTTTTAATCAGCAATGCTTCTTTTGGGTAGCCAATGCTCTCAGCCAACCAATCTAGGTCTTCAATCTTTTCCCACCCGGGATTTTTCTCTTCGTCCCATTCTACCAGCCAATACTCATCCTCTGAAATTACACTCCAACCAAGTTCAACCGGCCAATGCTCTATCCAGTAGATTCGCTTTGCGGAACTCAGCTTCCGGTGCCACGATCTATTTCCTCTAAAGAAATCCGATAACGCTTTGGAAAGGAAAGTAACGGTAGCAACCAACAAATTACTTTGGTCACTTAAGCTTGCCCGGAACTGGTCTATGAATTCGGCGCGACTATCCGACTGGAGTTTTTGTCCTAGACCGTCCCTGATAATTTCGTGGGCATTACATACGGATGTTCCCACAGCTTTATCCATCTGGGAGCAGACGATTACAAATGGCCCATTTTCCTCATGAACAAGGCGAAGGAAACATTTTGAGAAACAGTTTCCAAATCCGCTAAAAGTGTATTCGAACTCTTTAATCATTGCCCTGTCTATCCCTTAAACATTCCCATGAGCTGAGCCGCTACGGGCATGGTTGGGCTGCTACCCCCCTTCAGCAAGCCCGTATCTGCACGACTGAACAAGGCTGTCAAAATAATCTCCTGTTGCTCTGCCGAAACAGCATTCTTTTGGAGCAACGATAAGTAGACATAGGTAAGTTGCTTTCGTTCCTCTGCATCCCGCGCAAGATGGTAGGAGCTGACTGAAAACTTGGCAAGGAAATGAACCACATAGAGGGCTAATGATGTAATCGTCAGAAGCAAGAAGCTTCCCTTTAGCGTATTTAGGTTCCATTTCCCTTCTTCAATCCACAATGGCGGCCAGTTGTAGAGCACACCGCCCAAAATAAGAACAAGAACTACAACCGTGACCGCGGTGGCAATAGCAAACCACATTCCTGTCTTCTTGTGCTTGGCTTCTAATTGCTTCCAGTATTCAACTGGGGCTTCGAGCATAAGTTTGTTTTGATAAAGATCCTCCTGCTCCTTAACACGCGCCTCCCAAGTTAGTGCATCAGTATCAAATATTGTTCGATGTTCTACCTGCTGGCTTGAAAGCGCAGTGTCAAAAGCCTTAATTTGACCCTCAAGTGCATCCGCACTCTGTTCTTTCCATGAAGCATGGTTTTTAACAAATGTATCAAAGCTATCCTGCCGTTCATTTTGTTGTCGCTCACATTCATCAAAAAACACATTAAACTTTGATTGAACTTCTGAAAGAGAGGTTTCTGCACTCCCCAGTTGCTCTCCCAAATGTTCTTTCAGGCGTTGATAAACGTACGCGTCAAATAAACCGAAATACTCATCTTTAAAACGATTCCCAAATTGCCCCGCATTAATTCGCTGGAATAAAACGCCCATGAAAAAGGCACGATAACCATCATCATTGTATTTCTCAGAGACGACTTTAAGTTCTTTCCCAAGCTCAGTATCGGAATAAACAATGCATTGCCCTCGCCCCTCATTCCAAACCGGATTCTTTAAAGTTGATAGCGTCTGGTTTAGATAGTTCTGAAAGTTACTTTCATTAGTCGCATGCGCAATGGCGTTGTTGATATTGGTTAATGCTACATTAAACCGTTGTTAAATTTGTTGATCAAATGGCTGCCAATATACGATCTCTTTTTCAAGAAAATCATAGAGGCTCTTAAGCGAACGGAATCGCTTAACAGTACTTTCAGGATACAAGGGAACCTCTACCTTTTGAGCTAGGAACCATTTCTGAACATTCTCTGGAACAACAATTGGCATTTATACCCCCGCTTTTTCTTGAATCTGTCCGGCAACGTCGCTCCCGGATTCGTCTTTCTTGACGGCGAAAAGAAAGAGGGCTTTGCCGCCGCTCTTTTGTTCCCACAGCTTGCCGATCTCGGCTTTTTCTTTTTCGGATTCGAGGGTGGTTAAATGCTCCCCTTTATATTCGATTACCATAACCCGGCCATCTTCGAGTTGAGCAACGAAGTCGGGATAAAACCACCCAGAAGAAACAGGCAACCGGAACGCGCATGACTCGCGGCGTTCTAGGTTCCGTATCCAGAATTTAATTTGTGGGTTCCGGTCAATGGCTTTTGCGCATTCAAACTCTTCGCCTTGGCTCTTTAATTCTCCCACCGTTGGAAAGTAATGGTTATTGAACTGGAATGATCCGCTGTAGTGCCAATGTGCTGGATAACTTTCCGGCGTGAAATCATATTGAAACTCTTCGCTGGTGCTTACCAATGCATCCGGGGCGAATAGCGCGGACTGATACCCCCTCTTGTGTGCATCATTCCTGCATTCGTTTATCCTGTCCGCCAATGCTTTTTGTAGCAGGAAGATAAAGCGTTGCTGCATGGCGTAGGGAATACCACGTTCATCCCGTAGATGTTGAATGGTTTTGCGAATAAACAGGCACAAATCAGCCTGCCGCAAATCGGATTGGCTCAAGTGCCGATCCAACCAACCCACTAGATAGTCTTCCGTCCAAGGTTCTTTCAGATTGTCCAAGTCCAGTTCCGCTTGTTCCTTCCCAAGAAATTTTTCAACAACCTGCCCACCCTGAATATCAATCAGAAAGCGGTCGTTTTCCTCTTTGATCTGGAAGCCGGGCAGTTCAGCCGGATAGTCCGATAACTTCCATCCGTTTTCCATATAGACATCATCGGAGGCAATATCCTTGTATCCATCCAGCTCAAGGCACAGTTGCGGCACAGCAAAGGGGATGCCTTTGACTGCGGGACAGTCCTTGCGGGCTTCCTGATAGCGGCGAAGCTCCATCGTTTGCTTGAAGGCCGTCTTTTCCTTGCCCTTGAGCGTTTTTGCAATCTGGTTTTCCGCTTCCAGCGACAACACACCCTTAATGGAAATATTCACCCCGCCGGAAGGAAGCGGCTTCACTTCGATTTTGCTTTTTTCCTCGGGCGACAACCCTTTCCATTCGGGTTCCTTTTCCCCGGAAAAACTGCATACAGGCAATTCCAGCGCGGCATCGTAGCCAAACATTAATTCGCCCTGCGGAACGGGACGTTGTTGCCGGATGCTTTCCTGTGCTTCTTTTTCATCGAAGCCCATATCCACAAGACGGTCATGGATCTGACTGGCCGCATGCTTCCACGTCAGAGAGGAAACATGCGCATATGCCCGGTTCAGTTCGTTCTGTGCCCGTTTCTTGGCGTAGGGCATACGCAACACCCTCCCCAAAAGCTGCTCAACATTCTTGGGCGATTTAGTCGATGCAACCGAACAGAGGATATAGGCAAAGGAACAATCCCAGCCCTCTTTCAACGCTTCAATCGTAATCACAAATTCAATAGTGGAATTCCGGTCAAAAAGATTGATGCCTGTAAGCTCCTTTTGATTCCCCGTTGCAATCGCAATGCGACTGCGATCAATGCCTTCCTCTTCCATCAGGTAGGCTTCAACCACTTCAACCGTCACGTCCTGATTCTTCTTTTCGGCCTGTAGCAAGACAATCGGGCGAATGTAGTCCTGATCCTGTTCAGCAAGTTCATGAAGCTTCTGACGCGTCTGAACCGCTGAATGAATCGCTTCACGCCAGGTTTCGTGTTCCGTCAGTTCAATCGGAAGCTTAATCATTTCTTCCGCTTTCAGTTCCGATGCGGAAACATTGTGCAGAATATTGCTATCTGCCGCCGGGGTTGCCGTGAATTCAACGATGCAAGCCGGATGGATCTTTTCGATGCAGGAAACGCTCAAATCTGATTTATGATTATGTGCTTCATCGACGATCATCAAGGGACGATGCAAGTGAAGCAGGTTAATGAATGAATTGATGATCTTCCCTGATTCATCCCGATCCAACCCGTTCCCAAGGTCTTGAACCTTTGAAAAATGAGATTCCAAATCTTCATGATGCGCATACACCTTGCGCTTTTCCTCGTTGTCCACATCCACCCGATAGGCCGCAAAAGTGCTAACGATAATATTGGTTTTACTCTTCAAGTCCTGCGGGCGAATTTGCGTAAACTCCGAAATATCCAGCACCCGGAAACGGTTATCAAAATTTTCCTCCAGCGCATCTCGGTATGGATGCCCCGGCGTGCGCAGCGCGTTTAGGGTTTGTTCCTTAATCGTGGAGGTGGGTACAACCCACAAGACCAACGGGCAATCTGTGTCCATGTAGCCTTGTGCCGCTTTCTGAATCGCATACGTTGCCAGTAAAGTTTTGCCGCCGCCCGTGGGGAGTCGCAAACAAACATAGGGTGTTTCATAGACGGCATCGCTCAACGGCTGATAGGAGCGGAACACCACACCCGGATTATTCCCGGCCACTTTATCGAAGGCTTCCTTTGCGCCAACAATCCGAGCTGCACCTAAATATTCCTCCAGCACTTGGAGAGTTTCATCCTGATAGTTTTTCAGCGTAAACATGGATTACCTAGCCTTTACATCATAAGGGGTTTGTTTGAACACGATGTTTTCTTTGCGCAATCGATCTGCTTTGAACGGAGTCCATTCGCCATAGACCACCTTTGCGCCGTCGTGGGGTGGAAGCTCCGCCAAAATACGGGAAGTCAACACGTTGCCATTTTGCGGTTTTCGATCCCCAAGAATTCCATTGTAGAGAAGATAATAGGCAACGCCATTATGCACCCCCAACAACGGGGAATTACCCTTGCCCGTCCATGGCGTATGCGTTTCCGAAAACCAGATATGCGCTGCCAGCACCGGGAAACGAATGTCAGGATTGATTTGCCCTGTCTCATCAAAAACGCCTTCGCCCAAACGGAAGAAACGGAACCCACCGCCACCGTCCCATTTACAGGCTGAGGAGATGCCACCTTGTTCGCCATCGATCACCTTTTGCAGGCGCGGGGCGCAATGCGTCACTGCATGATCCCCCAGTTCAATCCCGATATATTTCCGATCCATCTTGTGCGCAACCGCCGTCGTCGTGCCCGATCCCAAAAACGAATCCAAAACTAAATCGCCGGGATTAGTTGCTATATGAAAAACTCGATTTATTAACTCTTCTGGCTTTGGTGTATCGAAAACCTCATTTCTAAATAATTGAAGTGAATGCTTTTTTGCCGTATCGGTTGTTCCTGCTTCATCCGCATACCATATAGTTTCCGGCGTTAATCCGGCATCATCAGATTCGGACAGATATTTCTTAATCCGAGGAACATTGTTTCCAGATTTTCCAAACCAAATTCGCCCCTCAGTAATTGCGGCACTCATCCGTTCTTTTGTATATCTCCAACAGTTCCCGTCTGGAGCTGAATGGATTTTCCCATTGGGCGCAATTAACTCATAGAATTGAGACTTTGTAGCATGTCCTGCCTGAGCTAGAGCAGAAATGGACTGCCACTTTCCTCTGGGATCAGCATCGGGGTTTTTGTATCTGGCCAAAACTGCTTCATTCAGTGGAAGCAAGTTTCTGCTTGAATCAAAGATCGGTTTTTTCTTTGCATATACAAGAATATGATCATGCTTAAATGACATCACTCTGCGATTTTCACGTGTTTTTCGTTTTTCCCAAATCACTGATGCCACGAAATTATTGCGACCAAATATTTCATCACAAATCACTTTTAGGTAGTGGCATTCATTATCATCAATAGACATCCAAATTGAACCACCTTCGGAAAGCAATTCATGCAAAAGTTCGAGGCGCGGATAGATGAGCGAAAGCCAAGTGGAATGCTCAATATTATCATCGTAATAATCTTCAAACGCGCTGCCCGTATTGTAAGGAGGATCGATGTAGATGCACTTTACGCGCCCAGCATAGTAGGGAATCAGGGCTTTCAGGGCATCGAGGTTATCGCCCTGAATCAACATATTTTCGTTGTCAGCATCTCCGAATGACAATTCCGGCACTTCCTCAATCAACCGGTACGGCGCACCGTCCGCCGCCTTCAACGCCTTGTCCTTCTCCACCCAATCCAATATCGGCATACAATCCCCTTCAGCAAATCAATTGCGAAACAGTATGCCATTTCAAATAGGTGTAGGCAACGAGTGGGACTGTCTTTTGCCGGGCTGAAAATACCCGGCATGGGGCAACGGGATAAAAAAATATTAAAAACCCACTTGTAAACCATCTGTAAACCTAATATAAACCAATCCTCAACAGGAGCAAAACTATGAATAAGCCATTTGGAATGACAGATAGCATGCAGGATATAGGCAAGGCATTGATCGGACATTCACAGCAATCTGCCCCCGTAAAACCGGGGTTGGTTGATGAATTGTTCCCCTACATCCTCATTGCCTCAAAGAATATGAGCGCACGCGCCATCAGCGCATGGCTGGAGACACACAAAAACCTAAAACTAAGCGCAACAAGTGTCGCCAAAGCTATCAGGGAGCAGGATCGTTTTTTTGATCGCATCTATCAGCGCGTCCTACCGGGCGCGGAATATCTGGAAACCCTGACTGGTTCCAGCGCGGACGATATTCTTGCCAACAAGGACAAGGCTTTAGCCGCCGTTCATGAGGAATACACCAAGAAGCTGAACGGAACCGAAGAGGAACAGGCAAAGGCAAATAATTTGATTATTGGAATCAAAATGTTGAACGAGTGGGAATGTCTTCCCGATGAAATAAGAAACCTGTGCATTGAGAAATGCATCACAACCAAGAAGGACAAATAAACATGCAACTACTACGCGTACCACAAGCAGCGGATACGATGGGCGTATCCACCAAAACCGTATACCGATTGATCGCGCGCGGCATCCTCCGCAAAGTCAAAATCGGCGGAGCAACCCGGATTAGCAAAGATGAGCTGGACGCTTATCTGAATCAGCAGTTCAAGAAAGGGGCAGCTCATGTATAAGCAGGCAATCAAACGCGGAAAATACTATCATGCCCGTATTCGTATTCATCCGACCGATGAAATGTTTCAGCAGTCTCTGCGGACAACAGACAAGGAAGTTGCGGAAAAGAAATTAAATAAACTTGCGAGACAAATGGAACGAGAGACAGAGGGCTTAGCAACACCGACCAAGATGAAACAAGCCGCTCAGCTCCCGCTAGGTAAACACCTAAGAAAATACCTTGTTGCAAGAGAAGCAGAGTGGACAGACAAAACTTCACAAACCTCTAACGACCGTCTCAAAAAGATGCTCCGCGAATGCGGCTGGAACCATTTACGGGATATTGATGCACCGTCTTTTCAGGAATGGCGTTCACAACAAAGTTTAAGCCTAAACCCCAAGACCCTGAATGATTATCTTTCCGTCTTAAACCAGTTCTTAAACTGGCTGGCGGATAATAGGTTTCTTGAATCAAATCCCCTTGCCAAGGTAAAGCGTCTACAAAAACGGGGACGCACTACTTTTACCCGGCGAGCACTCCCTTTGCCGGAAATAGCCAAGCTGCTTGATGCCGTAAAAGAAAAACCAACTCGCCGGGCGGCTTATTTGGCGGCCATCTACACCGGACTACGTCGAACAGAACTGGAAAAATTGGAATGGGGCGATGTTATACTGGATTCCGACTCCCCTTATCTGGCCGTTCGCGCCTCCACAACCAAAAGCGGAAAAGATGCGACCCTTCCGCTACATCCTGCCCTGCTCCAAACTTTGAGAGCACTTAAGCCCGCCGAGGCAAAGGCAACAGATAAGGTGCTTACGATTCCAACAATCGAAACCTACCGAGAAGACCTAAAACGCGCGGGGATTGAATACATGAACAGTCGTAATGAAAAAGCCGACTTCCATGCTTTGCGGCATACTTACGGGACATTGATGCAAATTGCTGGAGTAAATCCGCGCACGGCTCAAGAACTCATGCGCCACAGCGACATGAAACTGACCATGCAAATTTATACCGATGCGAATTTACTCCCAAAGGTTGCAGCGATCCACAGCCTACCGGACTTAACGAATGTCACACCTGCTGTCACATCTGATATGACAATATGTGACAAAGCGAGTCTTAGCCTGTCCCAAGATCAAGAGGGATCGACCCCACTTTCGATCAATGATATGGCGGGTTTAGGGATGCTGAGTCCAGCTGTGTCCCAAGAAGAGAATGGTGCTCGAGGTGGGAGTCGAACCCAACTGGCACCACTGGTACTAGCCCACCAAATCACCCACCGCCACTCATACCGCCACAAATCCAATTTCACTTAAACTCGATTGCATCCCTAATTAAAGGGGGTGCGGAGTGAAAATTCAGGATAAAAAACTGCCGTTAGTTAAGCATTGCAGCATTGAAATCTATCGGGACGGATCCTTTGTTGGTAAGGGCATGTTTATGAAACGTGCTGGTACGAGTACCCAGGGCGATAAGCAATGCAGGATCATTAACGAACGGGGAATGATCGAATTTATCCCTACATCTCAAATTGTTCGAATTGGAGGGGCAGCATGACTCAACAATTCGAATTATTCGGTGTGGATCTTGAAGATCCAATCGAACCGCCAAAAGTTGTGGTTGCAGCCAGAAAGATGGACCGTTCAAAATCTCTCCTCGGTCGCTGTACCCGGTGTGGAGCGCATATCGCTGAAGAACCAGGCCTTTGCCAAGAGTGCTTAGGGTCTCAGGTTTGTAATTGCCATGTATGCCTTCAAGTCGCCTCGCTTCATAGGGCACTTCAGGACGATCTGTATTGGGCGCGGCGCGATAATGATGCAGAGCAGCAATATAGAGTCTACCTAGCCATGAAAGCCGAAGGTGTGCGAAAATCAGCGTATTGCAAGGAGGTGTCATCATGAGCCGCCGGTCAACACGGAGAATGGATACAAAAGGATTAAGGATCCTTCGCGCCAACGAATACAGATTAAATCAGGAAGCGGCCGTCCGAGCTCGCCATTCATACGGCGCGAGCCCGTCGAATGGCGAGAGCGGCGAAGCCGCCCCCCCTACTCTATTAGGGGGGGTAACAGGTAAATTTATTGGAAAAGCCGAAAAGTTTGATAAACGGGTATCCATCATTCCCAGTCAACACCATCTGGGAAAAATGGATACTGGAGAGAGAACATCCAGCATCGGCGTTGACTGGATCCAGGGCACAATTCCATTCGAGCGATTGGATCTTGTACGCAGTTATTTGACCGCGGTCTGCGGACAACAGCCAGAAGACTACGATCATGGTCTTATGAGCTTTCAAACTTCGTGTGAATGGCACCCATTCGGGATAAAACTTGCTTGGGATCTGGACAAGAAGAATCGGGAAAACCACTCCAACCGGATATTGCTTCAGCTAACAGGATCTTCACTTCATAACTTTACTCCTGTTCACCTATGGCGATTCCTAAAAGATCTGTCGGTGAAGTTTTGGTTTAACTGTACCCGTATCGATCTGGCCTTTGATGATTTCGAAAAGATCATACGTCCCGATGAAGTAAACGAGTTTGCTAATCAAGGGGCATATAAGGGCTTCCGAAAGCATAAATATATTGGCGGTGTTAAGCGTGACGGTACCGTTACCGACGATGGAATTTACTTTGGAACACGCGGAAAAGACGGCGGCGGGAAGTTCCTTCGCTGCTATGGCAAAGACATAGAATCCAAAGGTGAAATCGATGCTATTCGTTGGGAAGTTGAGTTCACCAAAGACAAAGCCGACAAGATATTTTTTGAGTTGGCTATGTCCGATGACGTAACAGATATGGCAACGAAAATTGCCCTGTTCATTGGCGGTTCAATCGACTTTGCAGAACGGACAAAATCAGGCCGTTTTAACAAAGAAGATCGTTTGGCATTTTGGGAACAACTGCTTCATCACTTGGGATCGGCCGAAGTCCGCTGCCCCAAGGTCGAAGGCGATATCGAGTCTGCTATGGATTGGGTTGAACTGTCCGTAACACCATCACTCGAGAAGATCCGGCAAGCTATTGGAGACGACATCTATTACCAGTGGCTATATGAGCTTATGGAAGACGCGGATCTATCGGAGAAGGCACAGGGTCAGATAATTCACTATCACTCTCTTAACGGCGAACCAGCTCCTTTTTAGGGCACCTGTTATGAATGCACTCATAGAGTCAGAAAGATTCCTAATGCCGGATTTTGGTACCAATTGCTCCAGGAGCAAACTGTGAAATGCCGAACCTGCGGGAAGGAACTTCCGAGCAAGCGATACGCCGTAAACAATGGTGGTCGGGCACGTGACTACTGTAGCCCTGAATGCCGTAACGTTATGAAGTACTGGAACGCATTTCAACGGGAGCTAGACAAGGTAGAATTGTCGGCACCGATGCGCAAAGAATGGGCGGGACGTCTGTTTAGAATGAGGAATGAAATTTAGTTATTAATGAGTGTCGGGAGGAGATTCAGCAGATATTTACCAACTACGTACATAATTACTGCTACGAATATCCACCCGATGATTTCTATAAGTTTACTAATCATGGGGAAATACAATGAAGGAAGTTAAAGGACATTTTGAGACTGAAGAATATCTAAACCGGATAACTAGAAGGTTATCAATTATGACATGGGTATTTGCCATATTGACTTTTGCCTGCATGATCAGAATTCTGTTTGCAACGGACTTCATCAATGGTTTATGTGACATGATATTTGCGACAATATTTATGTTTTGGTTCTTTGGGTTTGCTGGCTTAAGTTTAGTGATAGATCCTAAGAAATATTTATTTAAGAAATGAGCGAATTATTCCCACTATGACAATTGCTGAAATAGCAATGATTCTTCCTTTTGGTATATCACTCATCTGTCACCTCCTGCGTTTGTTTTTTCATCTTAAATAAATCTGGGAGCTCTAACAAAATGATGACCATTTCCATACCGAGGATAGTCAAAATGAAGTTCTGGAAGTTAAAGTCGTACATGTAAGAAATGCCCACAGCAAAATAGATCGAAATACATGATCCGAATCCTGCCATCGTAAATTCAGCTCGTGTGAGCTTTTGATTATTTACTGCTAAGAACATCATCTGAATAGCCAGATTAAGAAGATAAATCGGAAGGGTTAACGATATAGCGAATAGTATCAATTTGGCTGTACCGAGGCTTATTAGAAGATCCGGCTTGTAGAGATAAATGGTAAGTATACCTGTTGGGATAACCGCCATGAATATCAGTAGGCCGACTAATGCTTCTTCCACCTTAATAGATTTTAAATCGCTAATAGTTGGTTTGATACTGATCATATTTATATCTCGGACACATTGTTATTCGACCCGCTGCTAATCACATTTATTTGCTCTGCGATGGCGCGATCAACGATTATGTCATTACTCGAACCGTTGATTTTAATCGTTAGGTATTGGTCATCGGAAAGATAGATTAGCAGCTCATTACTTGAGTTATTGATATTGCCGCCTTGGTACTGCTTTCCCGAAGAGCTTCTCTTGATCTGAATGTCATTACTTGATCCGTTAACCTTCAGGAGAGGATTCGATACAGAAGCTCTTTTTTTGCTCTTAAATTGAATCGGTTTTTCTTCAACCTGAATACTGGGAAGATTGATTCGAACTGGTTTCGGAGCATACGACTTACCTTCGGATACATTGATATTAGATCCAATGATCGCTGTACCACCATTGCTAGCAATCGCAGTTGAGGTTTGGACTACAGAAGAATTTTGAGGAATACTGACACTGCCTGGATGATCCGATTTTAATAATTGTAGGCCACCAAATATTGCACCAATTACTGTGGCTGAAACTGAAATAATTTTTATGTTCATATTTATACCTAACGGACAGAATCTATAAATCAATATTAAGCGATTAGGTCGGTTATATCGTGGGCAATATGTTCCATCTCAGAAGAGTCATAATCATCCAGATCAGACTTATAATTGTTTCCAATATAGTGCAAAATTTTCTGTTTTAAATTAGAGCGATAATCCTCTGATGATAGCTTTTCCATAATGGCCATACCATAGGTATTATCCCTCATGAGCGAAATATCATGTATGAATTGGTCTTGAGAAAAATCTGTAAAGATTGCTATAGGAAGGAATTTAGTCATATTCCTTTTCCGTTCCATCTCCAGATATCTTTTCATTTCTGGTGACCAGTATTGCTCGACGTAAAGAGATTTTTTTGAACTTGTAAGTTGGGCAATCTTTCTATCTGCACAATTCCAAGTACCGGCCGAATTATTTTTCCAGTGTTTTCGGGGGGATTCCGCTTCTAAAATCGCTGTAATTTCACGGGATGATATTTCCTTACGTTCTTCTTTCGTGTAACAGATTTTCACTACTTTATTTCTAAGAATTGCCTGGTAGATCGTCCATCCATCGTATGAGTATTGGTATGTTGGTAAGCCATCTATCAGTTCAAAATGGGTAATTATTTTCCCATTACCATACAAATTTATACTTTCCATTTCAGACTGCCCTACCCTGCCTAATGAATTTGTAATTAGAAATGCGGGGAGAACCACCACAAAGAACGCTAGTTTAGATTTCATATTCATAAGTCTTCCAAATATTACGCTAAAAAAATTCGCCACTCTTGTTAAGTGGCGTAAAGTCTAGTGTTGTTATCCTGCCTTCTGTCTTGATGATTCGTTTGCTGGATCAAGTCGATCACGCTCGTCTATGTCTTCCTGAATCTTGATAGATTCGAAGGTGTGGTACTTCGGCGGATAGAATACTTGATTGCCATATACTTTTTTTGAATACAGGTAGCTTTCAATTAGTTTGGTTGCCAATCCACCAGCGCTGATCCCAAGGGTTTCAGCTATGTTCTCAAAATCCGATTTATCTGTCGGAGTGAGATTTACGGACATTCGCCCGGCTTTTTTGTCCTGTTTCAAACTGCTCATAATTGCACCCTAGTGCAGCACAGATAAAAGAAACACAAAAATAAGTGTTGCATACTGCATCATTTTGCATCATTCATTCGTCAGCTGCATTTTGCAGCACTTTGCATCCATGGAGAATTAATGAGCATAAATCGGAAAATACAAAAACTCGCCCGCCAGACTGGCCGCCAAACCGTCATAACCGAAATCCGAAACGCCACGATGGAAGACCGCGAATATAGCCGCGACGAAATCTGGGCAATGCTCAACGAGATTTCGGCGGACGTAAGCGACGAACTCGAAGAATTCAGAAAAGTAGCCTAGGGCATTCCGCCCTGGGCTTTTTGTTTAACCAACAAGGAGAAATACCATGCCAAGAAAAGGACCATACTGGGGCTGCGACCAGGCCGAAATCATTGCGTGCGATATCCGCAAGAAGAAAGACACGGGCGAACCCTACGCAATCGTAAAAATCAATGCCTGGGGCGTTGCTGGATTACAGCTCGATGTACATCCAAACGAGATCGATAAATTCAAACCGCACCTCGGCAAGGAAGTCTCCATCGTTGGCGCGATGAACTACGAAGTATCCACCTTCGACGGATCCCAACGCATTCGTTTTTCTGCCGACGAAATTAAACCACTGAGCAAGTAGGCCTGATCAATGGAAACGCTTCTTCTCATGGGCAAGGCAGTCATCACCTCCCCTAGCGCACTTGTGCTACTAGGCATCGTTTCAGGTGTCCTAATCATCCGGTGGTACTGCCTTGTCCTGAGAAAACTCAACGACAAGCGGGGGTGTTAATTGTCATGGGTAAGGCCGGAATAAAATACTGCATAAATTGCAATCAGGACTATCCCTCACATACGAGCGGTTGTCGCGCTCTCTACTGGCACTATCGATATTCTCACAAGATGGATCATGACGAAGCTTATGAAGCCGTCGGGGACAGTCCTGTGGAATTTAGAAATATTTTTGGGGGTACTGAATGATCAACGGCTTCGATTTTTCAAATTTATCGCCTGAACAGGCGGTGGTTGCATTTATGGCTTTGGGGTTCGCAAGTGGCTTTGTTGTCCATTGGATAGCAATGGCTGGAACCGCAGCGAGGTGGGCGCTTAATAGTTCCTCATAGTGAGGAGCGGCGCACATCTCGAGAATACAAATGGGCAATTGCCCAAGGAAGGAAGATGAAAAAAACAAGTAACTGGTTCAAGGGTCTATTTGCGGCTCTGTTGGTAGCGATGGTAACTGTACAGCCCGCTTCTGCGGCTCCTGATTACACCGCGCTAAGTACTGCAATTACTGAAGGTGCAACGGCGGCAACGGCCATTGTTACCGTCGCAATTGTTGCCGGATTCGGGATCTTTGTCCTGATTTGGGGTGCGCGTAAAATCAAGGGTGCTCTTTCTGCGGGTGGGTAATCTTAACGTGAAAACGGGGAAGCGGCCTTCGGGTCGCTTTTTTTTATTATGACTGAAATTCAAGGTGCTGAATTAATTCTCTGGGTTCAAAATTTAACGTGTGTCGTATCGTTTGGTTGCGGCCTTTTATTCGTCCTTATATTTGGTCAACGGGGTTCGATATAATGAAAAAATCTATCGTTGTATTTGCGCTGTTCGTTGCCTTGTCTTCTTTTGCTGAAGTTCTTATTAATCCTGAGCATGGTGATTGGGTGGCAGGTGATACTGACCAAATATACGGCGGATTAAACGGTGATATATTAGACTGGCCATCACAGGGTGGCAATGGGGCTACGTATGTTCATTACATGGATAGTAACGGGGATCAGATAGCTCAGAAAAAAATGAGCGGTGTAGCGGGTCGATTAAATAGCGTTAGTTTTGGTCATAACGGTTCGACCTATACCGATCATTTTTATAGTGGTGGCAAAATCGAAACGCCTACATGGGAAAACTGGCATTATTACGTATTGGTTGATGAGGAGGAACCGCCAGTTGTCTTTGATGAATATAGCTGGCAAATACATTTTGATAATTGGGATTTAACCTATGGCGGTTCGTTGGTTGCGACGCTTATGCAAAGCGGAAATTCATCGTTGCTTTCGTCTGATTCTTTTCCTGATGATTATCATAGTATGATTAGTGCATCTAGCGTTTCAATCGAACGCGATGTCGATGTTCCACCGACTCAAATTAGTTTGGTGGTTACTCATGATAGCGAGGGTGTATTTCCCTATAGCTCCTCGTTTTCGTTGGAGTCCTCGGGTACAACGGCCTCGGGTGGAGATAAGTATTTCGCAAGTATTTTTTCCGATATTGGTGATCCTACGGTTACAACAAATTCGCCTGACCCTGAAACGGACCCGCTGCCTATTGACCCTACAAACCCTCCCGATCCAGAACCCGTTGTAGTTCCTATCCAACCTCCGGTTGGTGGTGGGGATACTTCGCCTGAAGTTGCGACTAATTATGATGAATTTAGAAAGGCTGTTGAGAAAGCTTTGGATAACAGAGAGCTATCGGCCGTTGAACTTGAAGAGGCATTTAATAGTGCTTTGATTAATGCGTTCTCTGAAAAGGAACTGAGTCGCGAAGCC
Organism: Pontiella sp.; assembly: GCA_036479375.1. Lineage (GTDB taxonomy): Bacteria > Verrucomicrobiota > Kiritimatiellia > Kiritimatiellales > Pontiellaceae > Pontiella. The sequence continues at coordinate 16,113 of JAZGFK010000134.1, forward strand.
ATTCAGAATGCTATGGAAAATGCGTTGTATTCCATGGGTCAATATACCGAGAAACAGCGTGACGCTATGCAAAATGCTTTATCTCGGCAGGGTCTTGCCGGTTCTAATATTGGCCTTCAGGTTGGTAATAATGTTTTGGCTGCATTGGAGTCGAAAGAGTTAAGCGCCGATGAAATTGGAAAAGCGGTTGCGGATAATATTTCTTCAAATAGTGCGTCTGGAGAGAACATCGGCGACGTGCTGGATGAACGCGATTTGAATGCCGATGCTATTGGAAAAGCGGTTGCGGATAATATCAATTCTAATGGTGTGGGTAGCCTTGCGGGCATCCTTTCAGACATTGAAGATAATACGGACGGCACGGGTGATACAGGGGGTGAAACGGAGTCTCCTACAAATGGGGTGGGCGGTGCTAGTGGTGACGCTGAAGGTGATATTGAGGGCATGAGTGAAGGTATCCTCGGTGACTTCGCCGATGGTGTTGAAGATAAGTTAAAATCAATGTTTGTTCTAGAGCTTCCGGATATCGGAACGGTAACGAGTTGGGAATATGAATTGCCAACGTATATGGGAATTACCCTTCCAACATTAAGAATTGATCTGACGCAATATCCATTTATTCCTCAAATCAGAATGGTCTTGTTGTTCATTCTGTATCTCGGGGCGTTTTGGAAATCTATAAAAATTATTGAAGGGGCATATACAAAATGAGCGTTCCTTTAATTGATGGAATAACCGCATTTTTTACAACGAAATTTGAAGGGTTTTTCAATTTTCTAAAGCTGATTAAATCAGTATTGGAAAAGATGTTTAATAATCGTGTGGCAATGTTCACGGTTGTGGTTACAGCCGTCAAATCGGTCTATGATTTTTCGGTAGCGCAAATAAATAAAGCACTTGCATCTTTCGAGACGATGTCTGTTTCCGTAACTGATATGAAGGCTAGTGGAGAGCTAACGACTTTCCTTGCGTTTGGTAACGCTATATTTCCGCTGTCCGAGGGCTTTGCGGTGATGATTATATTATTCGAGTTATGGCTTATTTGTACGGTCATAAAATTAATACTTCGCTTGATCCCCACTATATAAAATGATTGAAGGATACGTAGGTTTAATCGGTGGCGGGAAGTCGTTAAATGCGACGGATCGCGCTACTGACTATTGGGCGGGCGGCGGTGTTGTCTGTTCGAATATGACCTTTATGCCGGATCCTTGGTACAACCTTCGTTATGAGAGTAAAATGAAGTCGTTCAGGCTTCCTGAAATCCCTGTTGGTGATGTTCGTGTCATAGGCGGGGTTTCTTATGTATTTGAGGGTGAAGACTGTCTGGCGCGTTTAGAGGGCGATATAGCCTATGCGAATTCGTGCGGCTACAAAGACTATCTCCGTCGACGGAAAAAATGGGAGTTTCAGGACGGCCAATTCATTAAGCTTAAAAACTCCGATCTTGAAGGAGAGCTGCATGCGCTCATTCCGAAAGGTACGCCTGATAAACCCGTTTTGCTTATCATAGATGAAGCGATAGATTTTTTTGATACGGACGATAGAGGGACGGCCAATAAAGAATTTTTGTCGTTCCTTCGGCATTCTCGGAAACAGTCTGTGGACGTGATTTTTATTGCTCAGGATTACACGGAAATAAATAAGAGAATCCGAAATCAGACCCAATTTGTTTGGACGTTTTGGGACATGGCCACCTTTAAGATTCCGGGTCTGAGGTCAACGCTTCCGCCTCCTTGGCGCAACATGATTTTATGCCAGCAATGGAATAAAGAAATGAAGGGCGGCGTACTGAAGCGGGTTTGGAAAAGTAGAGATGTAGATTTATTCGGTTGTTATAAAACAGACGAATTATTCAGGTCGTTAAAATCGGCGGATGGGAAGACGGATTTCAGTGGTGAAGGTGCAATAAAGAAGGAGTCAAAAAAAATGAATATGTTCGAAAAGGTCGCGTTGTTTCTTTGTATGTTGTTTTCAGCATTGTCCTTTTTTCGGGGCGGCAATGCTGTGGCGGAAACGGTATCTGTAGATTCTGCTTCTTCGATCGCTGCGAAGGTTGAAAATAGTGAGGGTCCTCCAGTTGAGGTTTTATACGGTCGTTTCCGTTATCTCGAAACGGACGGAGAGTCCGACTGCATCTATGTGGACGGGATAGAATATATGGTGGGACAGCAAACGACAGCGGGCGTTGTTCTTTCTGCTACCGGTTCTTCTGTTCATATTTTGGGTATCGATGGGAAGACAACGTTTATTTATCCCGATTATGGATACAGGACAGATATTCCAGAGGATCCGCAAGTGGCCTCTCGGCCTGAGAGTGTAAGCAAGGGTACAGCTACCGCGTCCGGCCAGCAAGAGACGTAGCCCGCTCTCAAATCGTATGGCCACTTCGACCACCGCCATAAGAGACAAATAATTCATCTGAACTAAAAGGGATAATATGAAAATGACTCCGAGGAAAATGGAAGCACTCAAACTTCGAAGAACTGGCATCACGTATCGAGAAGTCGGAGAAAAGATGGGTGTAGGAATGGATCGCGCCAGGAAACTCTGCAAGGAAGCAGAATATTTAGAGTCCAGGCCAGCAAGGGCTTTGAGCACTAGGGCCGCAAACATTCTTGTGAATTGGAATTTATATCCTCATGGCTCGGAACCGGACCCCAAAGCGGTTCGTGAGTTTATTGAAATGAAAGGAAACGACATTTTTAAATACCGGAATTTAGGTCCATCTACGGTCAAAGAGTTGTGTGAATTTTCTGGCGCACAGCTTCCTCCAAAAATTGACAAGCAACGATGCAAGTGCTGCGGACAGGTCATACGAAAAGCACACAAATAATGGTTAGCCGGCACCTATTATGAAGACACTCATTAAACGCAAATACGGAACCTATCAGGCAAAGATTCGCCTGAATCCGAATGATCCCATTTTTTATCGAAGTCTCGACACTAAAAACAAAGCAGTAGCTCGAAAGCGGTTGGATGATCTATATGACCGCCTCGCGCTCGAAAAGGAAGGAATGATAGAACCCATGATACAAACAGAATCAAAAACTGAACCCATCATCCGCCACCTGTCTCGTTATCTGTCCGACCTGGAGACAACAGCCAGCAACAAAAACTATATACGAGGAACAGAATACCGATTGCGTAAGCTATTTCTTGAATGTGAATGGACTACGTTGCGGGGCATTAAATCCATCGACTTTATCGAATGGCGTTCTGATCAGGTTATAGCCATTAAGACGCTTAATGCCTATCTCTCGTCCCTAAACAGCTTTCTGGGATGGCTTGTTGGGAATGAATTTTTGCAGGAAAATCCAATTTCGAACATAAAGCACATTCCCCTTCGCGGTCGGCATAGCTTTAGACGTCGAGCGTTTACAGATAATGAGCTGGACGCCCTGCTTAGTTCGGTATCCGAATGGAAACGGAACGCTTATATTGTGGCCGTAACTACGGGCCTCCGCCGAAATGAAATCGAGCAATTAGAAGTAGGAGACCTGGACATAGTCAACGGTCGCTTACTTCTGCGAGGTGAAATGACTAAAAACGGAGAAACACAGTATATTCCGCTCCATGGAGATGCATATTCTGTTTTACGGAGTTTAACAGAGGGAAAGCGACCGGAAGAAAAAATTCTTCGGGTACCGCATATCGACACCTTCAAAGAAGATCTAAAGAAAGCGGGGATTGAATATCAGAACGCTCGAAAAGAGAGAGCTGACTTTCATTCCCTACGGCATACCTTCTGCACTCGTCTTGCCAGAACCGGCATTGCACCCCAGGCAGCAAAGGAATTGATGCGCCATTCTGATATCAAAATGACTACGCAGATTTATACCGATGTCGGCCAATTGGAAATAGATTCGATGATTTCAAAGTTACCGAGTTTATTTACCGCCACAAATACCGCCACAAAAGAGCTAAAAAACGCCACCAAAACGGGCAAAAACGAGGCTTTTGTAGTGATGGAAAAACTCGCGGAAATGCTTGGCATAAAGGAAGTTACAGCAGAAAAAGAATGGTGCTCGAGGTGGGAGTCGAACCCACACGGGATTTAACTCCCACAAGGCCCTCAACCTTGCGCGTCTACCAATTTCGCCACCCGAGCGCTTTCTTGAAATTGGTTGAGCAAGATAACGAGCCCCCTCTGGTTCTGCAAGCGGGAAATTCAAAAAATTCCCGCTGTCAGGGCAGCGCTTTCCTAAGCGGTAAAAATTCAGACAAAGCATGCGCTATCAATTGTCAAAAGGCTTTCCAGCGCCCTGAAATCGGGCTAGGGTTTCACCCTTGGAGAATTAGAGAGCAAGGAAGGATTTATGAACTTAAAAAAGCTGGGTATAATTGCGGCAGGTATTCTGGTCGGAGGGCTGCTACTTATTATTCTGACGTTACTCTTCTGGCTGGGTCCCACCGTTAAGGTGATTGCGCAGACGGTCGGGATCAAGGCGCTGGGAACATCGCTTTCCATTGAGAAACTTTCGATCAATCCACTAAAAGGCACGATCCATCTTTCTGATTTTTCAATCGCCAATCATGACAGCTATGCCAAATCGAATGCTGTTTCTCTGGCCAGCCTCGACATCGCCATCGACATGAGTTCCCTCTTTACCCGGACGGTCGTGGTTCATCAGGTATCACTTAACAGCCCCCATTTTATCTACGAGCAAGACGATGCTTCGGACAACATTACTGAGTTTGTGCTGAACATTCAGAAATTTGCTGGAATTGGCCCCGATGCTCCTCCGAAGAAGGAAAAGAAAAAGAAGAAGAAACAGAAGAAATCCAATAAGGAGCCCAAAATCGTGATGATCGAGGCATTGGAAATCAACGATGTTCAGATCCATATGGATCATACCGGTAATGATCTGCTCGATATCGGCGTAGGTTTTGAACACCTTTCAATCAGCATGACCAAGGGAATGGTTCAGCTGGACGATCTGTATATCAGGAACCCCGGTCGGCTGACCTCCCCGAATTTGTTTACCCTGGACCGGATCGCCATTGAGCTCGAACCTGAAACGATCTATACCAGCAACATCACCATCAATGCGGTTCAGATTACGAATCCTCAGGCCTACATTGAGCATAATCCCGAAACGGACACGATTGGTGAGTTCCTCAAAATCGCCAACCGCATTGTGGATCACATCCCTGAAAAAAATACTGAAACCAATACCGTTGAGATTGTAGAAGCAGAAGAGGCACCGCCATCGGAAGTCATCCTTAAAATGCTGGCCGTTGAAGGTATTCGCTTACATGTGGTTAATATCGGCGATCCACAGCTTGATGTTCATTTTGGTATTGATGCCATCCGCGTTGCGCTGGACCCGGGAAAGGTCTCTGTAGATAACATTCACGTTACGAATCCTAAACGCCTGACCCTACCCAACGTTTTTGCGCTCGAAACTATTACCGTCGATTTCACCCCCGAGTCGCTCAAGGCCAATACGCTCGTGATTAACGACGTTCAGATTCTGAAGCCCTATGCATTTCTTGAGCTCAACAAAGAGGCTAATACGGTCGGCGAATTCACCAAAATTGCCCATGGATTCACCTCCCGCATTCCAACCTATCCCCTTCCTGAGAAGTCCGGCACGGAGGTTGTCCTGTCAGATAACCCGGTGACTGCTGAAGAGGATGCCGCCCCATCTGCACCCCCATTTGAACTGCACAACCTATTGGTCGATGACATCGAAATCCGCCTGCTCGACACCATTCCAACGAATGATGTTCCGACGGAATCCCGCATGCTGGCCGGCATCGGATCCGTTTCCGTTAAACTGGTCGACGGGAACATTCAGATTAAAGGGATTACGATTCCAAACATGGCGGGGTTTAATGCAACCAACATTTTCCATTTGGCCAACATCGATATTTCCATCGAACCCGACTCAGTTCATTCGGAACAGGTGATCATTAACACGATCTTTATAAACTCGCCCGAAATCAATCTGGAGCAAACCGAAACCAGCGGAAACGTGTCCGATATGCAGACAACGTTGAGCGGCTTTGCTCCGGCTCCATCCGTCACGGCCGCTTCGACCAATCAGGTGGAAGCAACGGCCGCAACCACTAAGACACCTATTCCGATTGCAGAGCAGCCGGTGGTGCTTCACAGCCTTATCGTGACCAACTTCGCTGTTAACATGATCCTGCCAGCATCAACCAACGAAGCATCCGGCCCGATTCGTAACATGGAACTAAGTATACTTAACCCAATGCAGCATATTGGCCATTCGGATACAAACATCGTTGCTGATATTGATGAAGACAAACGTCCGTTAAAACTGATCACTTTCGACCAGCTGTCGCTGGAACCGCTGAAAGGATTGCTCTACATCAACAACATGCAGATTGCCAACCCCAGGGGATTTGCAAACAAGCATCTCGTTAAGATTGAACAGTTCCGAATCGATCTTGATCCGGATACACTTCAGTCGGACATCCTTGTGATTGAAGATATCCTGATCGACAACCCCCGAGTCTCTTACGAACGGAAGATCATGACGGACAACATCAAAACACTACAAGACGAGATCGAAAAAGCCGCCATGCGCCGCGGAGAGATTACGGCAAAAGAAGAAACTCCAAAACCGGAAGCAGCCGAAGATGACGCAGGAGGACAGAAAGTGGTGATCGAGCACCTGCTGGTACAAAACGGCATCGTTCGGGCTAAGATTTCTGCGCTTCCAACAGCCCCCATTCCCTTGCCCGATATTGAAATGACCGATCTTGGAAAAGAGGAAGGCGGCACAAGTCTTGGCGATGCAGGCTCCAGGCTGTACACCGCTTTCTATGATGCCATCATCGGTTCTGTTTCCAGTGCAACCGGGTTTGCCGGCGATGCTCTCAAAGGAGCGGGTGCATTTACCTTCGGTGCCCTTGAAAACATGACCGACCGAGTGACCGGAGGGCTGGACTCGATGGTCAACAGAACAGAAGAAGCTGCAGCCGATGTTGTGGAAAAGTTAAAAGAGCCTAGAAAGAAACGACGGGGTCCTGCCGGTCGACGCAGTGCCATCAAATAGCCCACGAATGCTTCCCGTAGTTGGAACAAAAAATCCCCGCTGATCGGCGGGGATTTTTTTATGACGAGACCGCACTAACGACGCGGACGGCCTCTACTGCCCTGACTCGGCCCACCGGGACGGCGACTGCCGCCATGGCGGTTTGAAGTAGATGCAGGACGCGGACGTCGCTTGCGCGGCGGCGCGGACGGAAGCTCTTCAAGTAGCTCTTCCGGAGGCATGGAACATTTAAGCTCCATGCCCAGCAACTCTTCGATTTTCGGAAGTTCAAACGATTCCATTTCGCAGGCAAAGGTAATCGATTTCCCCGTTGACCCGGCACGGCCGGTACGCCCGATCCGATGAACGTAGTCGTCCGGGTTTTCCGGAATATTGAAGTTCACCACGTGGCTAACGCCATCCACATGAATACCACGACCGGCAACGTCGGTTGCAACGAGCACCTTGACTTTGCCCGCCTTAAAGTCCTCGAGAATACGCATGCGTTTCTTCTGGGTTACGGCACCGGAGAGCATTTCACAATTAATGCTGAAACGCTCCAGTTCATCCTGCAACCGTTCCGTTTGATCGCGGCGGTTGGCAAAAATGATGATCCGGTCGGGATTATCGTTTTTGATGATGTTGTAGAGTAGCGGGAACTTTTCTTTGTCCGTTACGATGAACACCTTCTGATCTACCGAATCAACAGCCACCTTTTCCGGAGCGACGTCAATACGCTCTGGGTTTACCATCCAATCGGCAGCCAAACGCATGACATCGTCGGTAAGGGTTGCGCTGAACAGTACGGTCTGGCGTTTTTGCTTATCCGGCGTTTTGTAGATGATGCGACGGACATCGGGAATGAAACCCATATCAAGCATACGGTCGGCTTCGTCGATGACCATGATTTCGGTAAAGTTCAACTTAACAATACCCTTGCTCGCAAAGTCGAGCAGGCGGCCGGGCGTTGCCACCACGATATCAATCTTGTCATCTTCGAGATCACGTTGCTGTTTGTTGTAGTCCATACCGCCATAGAGAACAACGGTGCGTAGGCCGGTGAACTGGTTGAGGCCGTCCGAGTCTTCAGCAATCTGCATCGCCAGCTCGCGGGTCGGCGCAATAATCAGTGCACGCGGAGCTCCGACACTCTGCTTCTGCAGTGGGTTTTTCAGACAGTGGTTGATGATTGAAATCAGAAATGCGGCCGTTTTCCCGGTACCGGTCTGGGCGCGACCGGCCATATCCTTGCCCGTCAGTGTGCCCGGCAGAATCTGAGCCTGAATCGGGGTCGCAAACTTCCAGCCCAGCGCATGAATACTGCGCATCAGACGCGGGTGCAGATCCAGATCGTGAAAACGGATCTGACCTTCTTCCGGAGCCACGGTGAATTCGGTAGCATCCCACGGGGTTTCTTCATCGCGTTCCTTTGACGCATCATACTTCGGCTTTCCGCCGCTTTCTTCCTGTTTCTGGCGCGGTTTTTTGGCCGCAGGTTTACGTTGTTCGCCTTCAGAGCGTGGCTTGCGTTCGCCCTCAGGACGCGGTTTGCGTGGCGGACGTTCCGGACGTTCAGCTCCCGGACGACGTGCACGCAGGCGTTTCTCATACGCAATACGACGGTCTTCTTCTTCCGGACGAAACTCTTTCATCCGCGCCTCTTCTTCAGGCGTCAGGACAAAAGGTTCAACCTTTGCCGGCTTCTTACGCGGAGGCCTGGACTTTTCCCCATCGGGCTTCGGTCCCCGCTCCTCTTCGGGCTTCTTTTTACGGCGTTGTTGCTGCTGTGAGCGTGGGTTCTTTTTATCGCCCGGGCGCCATTCTTCCTGATGCGGTTTGGTTGTTTTCTTCTGCTGGGTCTGTCTTTTCTTTGGTGCTTCTTTTTTATTCGGGGCTTCTTTTTTACCGAAAACAGAAGCGATCTTTTTAATTAAGCTCAATTTCTAGTCCTTTCGCATCCGAAAGGGACAGGAAGAATGGATCACTGGATTCGTCTAGGTCTATAAAGGGTTGTTGCGATGCCTCCTTAAGGCAGTCCAAAAATCAGTTGTCCAAAAAATCCATTCTTCCGATCATCGTTCGGATGATGCGTTTAGTATTTGTTGTATCCATTCGCAGGCCATGCCTTGTGCATTACCTTCGTTGACGTCTTCGTCGAACGCAACCTGCGTGTTGATGTCTCCCACGGGTCCGCACATTACGGCCATAGGAACGGGCTCGGAGGTATGCCCCTTAAGGGCAACCGGCGTACGGTGATCTGTGCACAGCATCAACGTGTAGGCTTCGCCGCGTTTTTCCAACCACTGGAAAACCGGCGCGCATACCTTGGCATCGAACTCTTCGATCGCCTGCGTCTTCAACTGCGCGTCACCCATGTGCCCGCATTCGTCCGGCGCTTCGATATGGATGAAGACAAAATCTTCCCGTTCCAGTATCTCAAGCCCGGCATCTACTTTTGCCTGGTAATTTGTGTCCAGGAAACCGGTCGCACCGACAACGTCGGGTGCTTCCAAACCGGCCAGTTTTGCAATTCCTTTCAGCAGGTCGACTGCGGAAATAACGCCGCCGCCCAGACCGTAGAGGGATTGATATGACTCCAGCTGCATGGCATTGCCTTGCCCCCACAGCCAGATTTGCGTTGCGGGCTTTTTGTCTTCCGCAATACGCTTTTGGTTCACCGGATGATCTGCAAACACCTCTTTTGATAACTCCATTAGTTCGCGGATTTCATCCTGTCGATCTCCTGCCGGGAGGTTTCCTTCCACCGGCTTATCCGAGACCTCGTGCGGCGGGTTGCAAGCGCAAGCCGCGGGACCACCGTTCCAAATCAACAGGTGGCGGTATTGTACGCCGGGCTTGAAGGTCAGTCCTTCACGGCCCAGCTTTTCCTGGAGCGACTGCACTAAAGCCTGCCCCTCTTCCGTGGTAATATGTCCGGCGGAATAATCATCCATCACCCCGTCGACCACCGTTACGAGATTGCAGCGAAATGCCACATCGTCCGGGGTCATCGGGATTTCCGCACCCGCGGCTTCGATGGGTGCGCGGCCGGTATAGTTCAGCGCCGCGTCATATCCAAGCAAAGCCAGGTTGGCCACATCGCTTCCGGGCGGCATGCCTTCCGGAACGGTCTGCACCATGCGCACCTCGCCTGCCGCTGCAAATTTCCGGATGGTCGGAATATTTGCGGCCTGCAGGGGAGTCTTGTTGCCCAGGGCGCCGACAGGGTAATCCCCCATGCCATCGCCAACTAAAACCACGTACTTCATCGAAAAATCTCCTGATAATTGCGCGCGAATGTCTCTGATAAACCCTCAAAAGGCAAATCCTAAGAACAGCCAATTGGCAGGGTCCGTTTTTAACCTTTTCATATCTTTAGAAAGAATTGGCTTTCAATAAAACCTGCCGATGCCTATATCGATTCTCTTGAACACGGATAATACAGAGTGGTCGGTCGAGCAGTCGGCAGAGATCTACGGCATCAACAACTGGGGAGCGGGCTATTTCAGCGTGTCTGATTCCGGTGAAGCGATAGTGCATCCTCACGGCAATGGCGTGGGCGTGAGCCTTCGGAAAATTGTCGATGGTCTTAGCGACCGCGGGCTCGAAATGCCCGTGCTCCTTCGTTTTTCCGACATTCTCGACTCGCGCATCAAGCAGCTTCACGAAGAATTCGGACGGGCAATTACCGAGTTTGAGTATCAGGGGCAATACCGAGGCGTCTACCCCATCAAGGTAAACCAGCAGCAGCAGGTACTTGAAGAGATCGCCAAATTCGGCGCAGCCTACCATCATGGTTTCGAAGCTGGCAGCAAAGCCGAGCTCATTGCCGCCATCTCTTTTTTGCACGATAAAGAGGCCTACCTCGTCTGCAACGGCTATAAAGACGCCGAGTTTGTAGACCTGGGTCTACTCGCCCGCAAGATGGGCCTCCAGTGCATCTTTGTGGTGGAAAGTCCTTCCGAGCTCGAGCTGATCATCGAACGCTCCAAGGCACTCGCTATTTTTCCACTCATTGGAGTACGCCTTAAACTCTCAACCCAGACAACCGGACATTGGAACCAGTCCGGCGGTGAGCGCAGTGTTTTCGGCCTTAATCCATCTCAAGTGTGCGATCTTGTTGATCGGCTTCGCGAAGTGGACATGCTCGAAAGCCTCCAAATGCTGCACTATCATGTTGGATCTCAAATTCCGAATATTCGCGATATTCGCGAAGCGGTTGTTGAAGCCTGCCGGGTCTACACCGGTCTGGTGAATGAGGGCGCTCCCATGGGCATTCTCGATCTGGGCGGCGGTCTGGCCGTTGATTACGACGGCTCCCATGCCGACACGGCCACGAGCCGAAACTATGGCCTTAATGAATATTGCGTCGCCCTGATTGAGAATATCGTCAGCACCCTCGACGAAGCAGGAATCACTCACCCCAACATTATCACCGAATCCGGCCGCGCCACGGTGGCCTACTATTCCGTCCTGCTGTTCAACATCCTCGACCAGAGCCGGTTTGAAATCAGCAAGCCGCCTCAACAGCTCGATGAAGATGCCAATGAACTGCTGCATAATTTAATGATTGTCGTAAATGACCTCGAAGCCAAGAATGCACAGGAGTGCTACAACGATGCCTTTTATTATCGCGATGAAATCCACGAACGGTTTAAACGCGGCGCCATGACGCTGCGCGAACGTGCGATGGCCGGCGAAATCTTCTGGCACATCATGACCCGCATTTTGAAACTGACCAAGGAAATGGAATTCATTCCTGAAGAGCTGAAAAAACTGCCCGCCATGCTGGCCGATATCTATTACGGAAACTTCAGTCTGTTCCAATCGCTTCCCGACGTATGGGCCATCGACCAGCTTTTCCCGATTATGCCGATCCACCGGTTGGAGGAAAAACCGACCCGCGAGGTTATCCTCGCCGACATTACCTGCGACTGCGATGGCAAGATTGATCACTTTGTGGGTCAGCACACCACGCGGTCTACCCTTCCATTGCATAATCTGACAGCCGAAGAATATTACCTCGGAGTCTTCTTGGTCGGTGCTTATCAGGAAACGTTAGGCGATCTGCATAACCTGTTGGGCGATACCAACGTGGCAACGGTCGAAGTTGATCGTGACGGGCGCCTTCGTTATACGCGCGAACTCGAAGGCGATTCTGTTGCCGATGTGCTCTCCTATGTTGAATACGACCCCAAGCGAATGCTTCATCAAATTCGAAAACTCGCCGAAGAAGCCGTCCGCAACGAATCCATAACGGCCAAAGATCGCCGGAAAATTATGGAAACCTTCGAAAACGGCATGCGCGGCTACACCTATTTCGAACGCTAGCCGGGTTTGACGTAACCGTCCCGACACGCTACTTTTTCCCCCTATTCCGCCATACATGATCGGCAAAGGTCATTTTGGAGGGCGATGTCCTCATCGTCCTTGGACAGCGAGGACGCTGTCCCTCCAGTTAAGCTAACTAACACGTAATACGAGAACACCATGAAATTTAATACTGCAGCCATACACGTTGGACAGGAGCCGGATCAGGAAACGGGCGCCGTTATTCCGCCGGTTTATCTGACGTCCACCTTCGCGCAGCTCGAGCCCGGGAAAACCCGGGGCTACGACTACACGCGTTCGGGCAATCCCGGTTTTGACCGACTCGGCGCCACTCTCGCCCATTTGGAAAAGGCAGAATACGCCACCGTATTTGGTAGCGGCATGGCCGCCGTGACTGCGGTAATTTCAACGCTTTCCTCCGGCGACCATGTTGTCGCAGAAGAAAATATTTATGGATGCACGTACCGCATTTATAGTCAGGTTTTTGAAAAGTTTGGCGTAACGATCAGCTATGCCGATCTCAGCGATCCGGCCAACTATGCCGAAATCGGAAAGCAGAAACCTGCACTCGTCTGGATCGAGTCACCGACCAACCCGCTGCTGAAGATTATCGACATCGAGGCGGTCGCCAAAGCCTGCCACGACGCTGGCACAGCATTGCTGGTCGACAACACATTTTCATCGCCCTACTTCCAGAACCCGATCGCTCTCGGAGCCGACATTTGCCTATCGAGCACAACCAAATATATCAATGGGCATTCCGACTGCCTTGGTGGTGTGGTCTGCACTAATTCCACAGACTGGAATGAAAAGATGATTTTTGCCCAGAAGGCCCTCGGCCTGAATCCATCACCATTCGACTGCTGGCTTATTTCCCGAGGGCTCAAGACGCTCGGCATCCGCATGGAGAAACATTTCGAAAATGCGCTCGCGGTTTCGACCTTCCTGGAAGAACTGGCCTGCACCTCTACGGTACGCTATCCATTCCTGCCGTCGCACCCCCAGCATGAACTGGCCAAAAAGCAAATGCGCGGCGGAAGCGGCATCGTTACCGCCATCTTCGACCTGCCGATGGATAAGGTCATTAAACTGATATCCAACCTGAAGCTGTTTTCGCTGGCGGAAAGCCTTGGCGGAATTGAATCACTTATTTGCCATCCGGCTTCGATGACCCATGCTTCCATTCCACAGGCGGAGCGCGAAGTGGTCGGCATTACGGATGGACTCGTTCGCTTCTCCATCGGCATTGAAGATGCCGACGACCTGATTGCAGATATCCAGACTTCACTCGAAAATCTTTAATTCCATGCCTCAAGAAAACTTACGTAAAAATCCACTGTTCCGCGCCGAAGATTTGGGAAAACGCATCCCTGATACGAAGCATGCCATCTCCATGTGTTTGCCGCGCTGGCAGGATGTTGTCGGCTATGAAGAACGCGACCCGGCAACCATGGACCGGCTTGAGCTCGGCTACCCGCGCTTTTATTATCATCCGCTGGTGGAACAGGCCTTTGCGCGTTTCTGCCCCGACGAGGATAAAGAGGGCCAGGTTTATACAACTCAATCGACTGCGGAACGGGCTCAGGCCTATATTCAAAGCAAGCACCCGGATGCCTCGGTTGAGCTGCGTGAAATCGATGGCAGCCCCTGTACGGTGGTTGCATATCCCGAAGACTGCGCCGTTAGCGCCAAAGAATACTGGCAGCACGCCGGCGAAGGCATTTCATCACGCTGCGCAGAAGCGTTACTCGAAGGTCGGGAGCTGCCTGATTCTACTCAGGCGGAACAGGATATATTGAAACGACTGGCTGAATTTATTAAAACCGATACGGAAAATATCTATCTCTTTCCATCCGGCATGGCGGCCATCAATGCGGCATTCCTTGCGATTCAGGAACTGCACAACAACCGACCTTCCGTTCAGTTTGCATTCCCTTATGGCGACACGCTAAAGCTTCAGGAAAAAATGGGAGTGCAGAACACCCTGTTTTATGCACGCGGCGATGCCGCTGATCTGCAGACCCTGGAAGGTGATCTGAAAAGCACCCCGATCAACGGCCTCTTCTGCGAGTTCCCGACCAATCCGTTGCTGACCAGTGTGGATCTGCCAAAACTTCGCGAGCTGGCAGATAAACATCATTTCCCGATCATCATCGATGAAACACTGGGCGCGTGCATCAATCAGAACACCTTGCCGGTTTCCGATCTGTCGGCGATCAGCCTGACCAAATTTTTCTCCGGCACCAGCGACGTAATGGGTGGCGCACTGATCCTTAATCCGAATACCCCGTTTGCAACGCGGTTTAAAGACCTGCTATGCACGATCCATGAGCGGGCGGCCTTCCACCCTGCGGACATTATTCAGCTGGAGCAGGATTCCAGATGTTGCCGCGAACGCGTTGAAAAAATAAATCAATCGGCATTGGCGGTTTGCGAATACCTCTCTAAACACTCCGCAGTTGATTCCGTGTATTATCCGTCGATTACGGATCGGGAAATGTATGACCGTTTCAAACGGCCGGAAGGTGGATACGGGGGCCTCTTCTCGTTTGTGCTGAAGGATGCCGTAAACGTTACAGAAACTTTCTACGACGCGCTGGAAATCACGAAAGGTCCCAATTTAGGAACTAGTTTTAGCCTCTGTTGCCCGTTCACGTTGATTGCGCATTATAACGAACTGGATTGGGCGGAATCCGCCGGAGCCTCGCGCTACCTCATCCGCATCTCCGCCGGACTAGAACCCGCCAGCGAACTCATCTCCCGCATAGAAAACGCCATTTCCAAATCCACGGCCGTAGATCTGGATTAGGCCCCAGATAGTTTGTCGCCAATAGCAGCCATGAGCGTTTGATACTTTTGAAAAGCCTTTTCGCCCTGATAGGCACTGGGTAAAAGAGCTCGTGGAAGAAGTGGATCCTCAACATATGCTGCCTGCAAACCATCCAATGACATGCGCATGAGAAAAGCGAGTTCCTCCGGACTGCCTGGATCGTCCGCCAGCCTTTCCAGATTTTTTTCCAGCACTTGGCAAAAGTGCAGTTGGATGTTGTACAACCGATCGAAATTCCATGCGTCATCGACCACTCGACGGCTTGGGAGCCCCAACACCGTTCTGGACTCAAACAAATAAGCAAATGCATCCACCGATGCCCCTTTCACCAAATCATCGAACTCCGGACGAATATCACACGGCGTGATCCACACACTTTGCTGGAGGCAACCCAGACGCAAACGTTTCAGAAATTGGCGAAGCACATCGCGATAGTGCCGATCAACTTCTGGCACATCGTATATCAGCATGTACCAGATATCATTCCACTTTCGGTTCCAGAATTTTTCGGGAGCCATGAATGCTGGTAGAGTCAACTCCCCCTCCTTTGTCAAAACAAGCTGCGGCGTTTTTGTTGCATCCTCACTCTGCTTGATTATAAGCCCCTTATTCCGCAAGCGGTACGTGGCCTCGCGATACAACTTCCGATTCGGATAACACGCTCGATTCAGCACAGCCCACCCACCCCGACTGGCAAAGCAGGACGCGGCATTCAACAACTCCACCATTTCCATGGCCATACGCCGGCGCACAACAGGAAAGCTTATATCCGGGTGGTGAAAAGGAATCCATTTCATGCCGCGATAGTTGTTTCTATATCCACGGCCGTCAATATTAAAACAATGTTTTGAAACTGCACTATCCCATGACTTGCATTTAACACATAGCTGAGCTATCAGTTTTGCCTAGTTTTTTAAAGAGGGGCTATATGTCAAAAGTTCTCATTATTGGAGCCGGCGGAGTTAGCGGCGTGGTGGTGCAAAAGTGCGCAGCCCTGCCGGACGTGTTTTCGAAAATCATGCTGGCGAGCCGCACGAAGTCGAAGTGTGAAGCTATTGCTGCCCAGCTCGACCGCCCAATCCTGACGGCGCAGGTGGATGCTGACAATGTCCCGGAACTGGTGGCACTCATTAAATCGTTCGACCCCGACCTCGTGCTGAACGTAGCCCTGCCCTACCAAGATCTACACATCATGGATGCCTGCCTTGAAACGGGCGTGCCCTACCTCGACACTGCAAACTATGAACCGGAAGATACCGCCAAGTTTGAATATAAATGGCAGTGGGATTATCACGACCGTTTCAAGGATGCCGGCATCATGGCCCTGCTTGGAAGCGGATTCGACCCAGGCGTGACCTCCGTTTTCTGCACCTATATTCAGAAACACTATCTCGATGAAATCCACACGATCGACATCATCGATGTAAACGCGGGCGATCATGGATATCCTTTCGCCACCAACTTTAATCCGGAAATCAATATCCGTGAAGTGACAGCCAAAGGACGCTACTGGGAAAACGGTGAATGGATCGAAACCGATCCCCTTTCCGTTAAACACTCGTTCGAAGTTCCGGAAAACATCGGCACCCCGAACATTTACCTGATGTATCACGAAGAACTCGAATCACTCGCCACCCATATCCCGCACCTCAAACGCGCGCGTTTCTGGATGAGCTTTGGCGAAAGCTATCTCAATC
This sequence comes from Pontiella sp., assembly GCA_036479375.1. Taxonomy (GTDB): domain Bacteria; phylum Verrucomicrobiota; class Kiritimatiellia; order Kiritimatiellales; family Pontiellaceae; genus Pontiella. The sequence goes on from JAZGFK010000134.1 coordinate 32,981, forward strand.
ACCTCGAAGTGCTGGGTAATGTCGGCATGACCCGCATCGATGAAGTGGAATTTAACGGACAAAAAATTGTTCCGCTCCAGTTCCTTAAAACGCTGTTGCCCGACCCCGCATCGCTCGGGCCGCGCACCAAAGGTAAAACATGGATCGGCTGCCAGGTTACCGGCATTAAAGGCGGCGAGAAAAAAACCGTCGTCATCTACAACACCTGCGACCATCAGGAATGTTATGCCGAAGTGAATTCTCAGGCCATTTCCTACACCACCGGCGTGCCGGCTATGATCGGCGCAAAAATGCTGTTGGAGAAAAAGTGGACCGGCGACGGCGTATTCAACATTGAACAGATGGATCCCGATCCCTTTATGGCAGACCTGAACAAATACGGACTTCCCTGGAAAATTATCGAGGGTTCCGTGGTAGAACTCGGTTAATGAATATCAAGACTCCAGCGTTCATAGTTGATGAATCACTGATTCAAAAAACCTGTGAGATTCTTGCTTCGGTCAAGGATCGGACGGGTTGCACGATTTTGCTGGCTCTTAAAGGCTTTGCCATGTGGCCGCTGTTTCCGCTTATCCGCGAATATCTTGATGGCACCTGCGCGAGCTCACCGTGGGAGGCGCGGTTGGGCCGCGAGGAATTCGGCGGTGAAGTGCACGCCTATGCTGCTGCCTATTCGGAAGCGGATTTTACCAAACTTCTGACCCTCTGTGACGAGATAGATTTTAATTCGTTTGCGCAGTGGAAACAATTCCGGCCGCTCGCCGGGTCGGCGACCCGGTCTACAAAATTCGGTTTGCGGATAAATCCCGAATGTTCGACGCAAGGCGGCAAGCACGACATCTATGATCCGTGCGCACCACGGTCACGGCTTGGTATTCGACGAACCGATTTTAAAGGCCAATCATTGGAAGGAATTTCCGGCCTGCATTTCCACACGCTGTGCGAACAGAATGCGGATGATTTGGCCACCACGCTTCAAGCGGTTGAAGAACAGTTCGGTGAGTTCCTGCCACAGATGGAATGGGTGAATTTTGGCGGCGGGCACCATATTACCCGCCCCGACTACGATATCGATCGGCTCTGCAGGCTCATCAATGATTTCAAAGCCAAGTATGATGTTCAAGTGATTCTGGAGCCCGGCGAAGCAGTGGCACTGAATGCAGGCGTACTCGTTACGAGCGTGCTTGATATTATTGATAACGACGGCCCCATTGCCATTCTGGACGCTTCCTGCACCTGCCATATGCCGGATGTGATTGAAATGCCCTACCGCCCGGAAGTTGAAGGCGCCGGGCTGCCCAATGAAAAGGCATACACCTATAATTTGGCCGGGCTCAGCTGCCTGGCGGGTGATGTGATTGGGGACTATTCCTTTGATGAGCCGCTCAACATTGGCGATCAGCTCGTCTTTCAGGACATGGCGCACTATTCCATGGTCAAGACCTCCTTCTTTAACGGCATCCAGCATCCTGACATCGTCATTAATCGAAATGGAAAGGTGGACGTTGTGCGCGCGTTTGATTTCCAGGATTACAAAGCGCGCTTAGCATAAAAAAAGCGCCCCGATCGGGACGCTTTTCATCATTCTCAATGAAAAATTACATCTCGCAAGCGATGCCGAATATACCGAGAAAGCCTACATCATATGCCACATCGGAAAGCACTTTATCATCGCCCTGGCCAATATAAGCCAGCGAGAACCCTAAGCTCCACATTTCGCCCAGGTCATAGCCAACTGCACCGTACAATTCGTAATGGTTAAACCCATTATCAAGTAAGAGATCATTACCTTGACCCTGCATCATGTACGAGAATAAGGCACCAGCGCTTACGTCAAAACCGTCTGACAGATCAAACGCGTAGTCAGCGGAGAAATCTATGTAGGTCTGCCCGTCGGTTGCAAAGTTTTCATCATCAATCATGAAGTTGAACGTCGTACCCAAGGCAAAACCACCGATATCGTAACCCGCTCCAAGATTAATTTCTCGTTCGCCCGCACCAAACGTATACTGATATTCCGTGAGCCCTAGCGAGAGATCCAGACCTTCAACGAACTGGGGTAATGCATAGGCAAGATACCAATCTGTTTCATAGATATTATTATACTCGGCAGGACCTTCATCAAAGAACGGAGCAAAAGTTGACCAAGCACCGGCCGTAAATGCGCCATACTGTTCGGGCATTCCAAAACCTGACAACTCGATTCCAGGTTGAACAGAGAACTCATCCAAAACGGTAGCACCACGGAAAATATGGGCATTGGCAAAATCCACTGTTCCAGATGCTCCCGCCATAGCACTACCGGCCATTAGACTTGTTGCGATTGCTACTGTAAGCGTCTTCTTCATACGATCTCCTTTGCTTCTGATTACTTACAACCCAGTCGACGTATGTCCGTCAAATGAGTCCCGAGGTTCAATGGCGAATTAGTACCAAGCAATGCCACCTTGTCAATTCTTATAACCCAACATCTTGTGGTTTATTATAGGTATTTTACTAAATACCACTAGGTCGCGTTGCCTGAACACACACAAAAAACGCCCCAAAAGGGGCGCTCTTTTATTATGCTTGAAATGTGTTCCTTTAGAAGGATGCAGCAAGACTGAGCATACCGACCAGATCAACATCGTAGCCCGCACCATATTTTGCATCCGGGAGAACTTTGTCATCGAGCTGGGCAATGTAAGTGACCGAAGCACCTACGCTCCAAACGTCAGACAGTGTATAGCTGATATCCCCACCGAGGCTGCCATCGGCAAAGCCGTCTTCCGCACCGGCAACGTCGACGCTGAGATATGCTGCAGTGGCATAAATACTTGCGCCAAGTTCTTCAGTGAATTCGAAACCATAGTCGATTGCGAACTCATTGTAGTAGTACTTGTCTCCATTACCCACATTGAAGTACAGGGTGTAACCAAGACCAATGCCGGCAATTCCATAGCCTACGCCAACATTCCCTTCCTTGTCCGCACCACCCGCTACTCCCGGATAGGTGTATTCAGTATATCCGAGGAACAGATCCAGGCTATCAACGAGACTCGGCAGGCTGTAGGATAGATACCAGTCCACTTCAGAGAACTCGGATGTTGGCAAGGTGTCGTCATAATCATCAAAATCGTAGTTACCCCACGCGCCAACGGTCAGTCCGCCCCACGCTTCCGGAACACCCAAACCAGTTGCTTCAATTCCTGGTTGAAAAACAGCTCCATCATTGTATGTCACACCACGGAAGACATATGCAGATGAAAAGTCAAATGTCGTGCTGACTTCAGCGGTCGCCATGGAAGCAACCAATCCAGCTGCGAGTGTAGTAGTAATAATTTTCTTCATGTTATCTCCTTCTACTTGTTATGTGTTAACCTACTTATACAGAGGCCAAGCCCAACTTAAGTTCCTCGAGAATTTCAAGGAAAGTGCATGGAGTCAGCCCTACTGTCAATGTCTAATTAGACAGCGTCTCATTAGCTTTTTTCATTATTTTTTACTTCTGTTTAACGGCTATTTGGTTTCACTCAACTGGAGGCCGAGCCCGGCAAAATCCCTCGAGGATGCGAAAGGTAATCGCACGAAACCCGGCCTCCTATAAATTCAATTTATCCAACGGCCTCCGGCCCTTTTTCTCCGGTCCGGATTCGGATACACTCCGTAAGATCCATAATGAAGATTTTACCGTCCCCAATATTCCCCGTACGGGCACCCTTGACGATTGCTTCGATCGTGGAGTCCACGAATTCGGCATTCACTGCAATTTCGATCCGTACTTTTTTCAGAAGATTAACTTCGATGTCCGCTCCACGGTACGTCTCATGATATCCCTTCTGCTGACCACAGCCCATGGCGTTGGTCACTGACATTTTATAAACTTCCTTTTCGTAGAGCGCCTGCTTCACCTCGTTGAGCTGTTCAGGCTGAACATATGCAATAATCAGTTTCATTTTATTCTCCTAGCTTCGTTTCACTTCGCTGCGCCGTAGGTTGTTCAGGACATTCGCCCAGTAGTACTCCCTAGTTGGTGGTGAAGATCTGGAAGCCGTTGTAGGCTTCTTCGCCGTGTTCGCTGATATCCAGACCGCGCAGTTCTTCTTCTCTGCTGACGCGCAGCATGCCGATCGCCTTCAGGATTGTGAACAGGATAAACATGGTTGCGAAGGCCCAGATTGGAATGACAATCGAACCGGTAAGCTGGGCAAGCCAGTTTCCGTAGTCGCCCATGGCCTGTGAGCTGCAACCCTCGTAGGAGCCAAAGATGGCCACGGCTATTCCACCCCACACACCGCATAGGCCGTGTACCGGGAAAGCACCAACGGTGTCGTCAATCCGTAGTTTATCGAGCAACTTGACTCCGAGGCAAACCAGCACTCCGGCAACCGTGCCAATTACGAGCGCTTCTACGTTGGTTACGCCGTCGCAGTTGGCTGTAATTCCCACCAGGCCACCCAACACACCGTTGGCAGCCATCGTCAAGTCAGGTTTCTTGTGCATAAACCAAGTCGTTAGCATGGCAACAAATCCGCCGGCACCGGCTGAGAGCAACGTGTTTACCGCAATCAGCATGACGGCATCGGTATTACCCTTTCCAACAATCGCGAGCTGCGAACCGGGATTAAAGCCAAACCAGCCAATGAGCAGAATGAACACACCCAGGGAAGCGATCGGCAGGTTGTGCCCAGGGATGGCGCGTGACTTTCCGTCTTTGCCAAAGCGGCCGATACGCGGCCCGAGAACAATGGCGGCGGCGAGGGCGGCAAATCCACCAACGGCGTGTACAACCAGTGATCCGGCAAAATCATAGAAGCCCATTCCATCGAGCCAGCCGCCGCCCCATTTCCAGTAGCCGGAAATCGGATAGATGAAGGCGGTGATGATTGCGCTGTATACGAGATAGGCGTGGAACTTCAAGCGCCCGGCAACCGCACCGGAAACAATTGTGGCCGCGGTTGCAGCAAAGGCAACCTGAAACAACCAATCGACCTGAGGAGCCAACGCGCCGGCTTCGGCCACATCCGCTCCGATACCGCCAATGCCAAATTGACCAAAGGCCAGGAACCCGTTTCCTTCACCGGGATACATTAACCCGTAGCCGATGATAAAATACAGGATCATGCCGATACACAGATCCATCAGGTTTTTGAAAAGGATGTTTACGGTGTTCTTCGCCTGATTAAAACCAGACTCGACCATCGCGAATCCGGCCTGCATGAACAACACAAGGATCGAAGCAAGCAACAGGAACATATTATCGATGGCATACGCCATCTCTCCGGCAACAGCTGTTGCATCGAATTCAACTTCGGCAGCGACATCCACAACTTCAGCAGTTTCTTGCGCCCATACCGGGGACGTCATTCCCAACACTAACGCTGCCGCAGCAAGTACAGGAATTTTCAACCATTTCATTTTCATCCTTAACACTCCCATGATGAGGTTTACCAATCAGTCCAGACTCCCTGTCCTCGACTATGCATGTACTCTAATGCAACAGGTGTGCCAACGGGCGCAACATCATCGCCACACAACCCATATACTGCTCATTATTAAACACTTATATACACAACGTACTTAATGAAACATTTAACCAGCACTCTCAGAATAGGTCATATATGTATGTTGCACTCATATTTATACATTATTGTCTTTTTTATTAATCTGATGCTCAATAGAAACTCGTTTTTCCTCCGAATTTTCAATTAGGCCGCTACAATGAATTCATGAATTTTGATCTTAAAATCAGCAATGGCACGGTATTCATCGGAGACGGCAAAGACGCTATTATTTGCGATGTAGGAATTAACAACGAAACTATCGTGGAGGTCGGGGATCTTTCGGAGTCGACAGCCGAAAAGACGATCAATGCCGAAGGTTGCATTGTTTGCCCGGGCTTTATTGATGCCCACTCGCATTCTGATACCTATCTGCTGCTAGAGCCATCCGCAGCATCTAAAGTGTATCAAGGCATCACCACAGAAATATGCGGAAACTGCGGCGCCTCGGCAGCGCCCCTAAACGGCGACTATAAAATGCCCTCCGACTGGCTCGACAAGGACTATGCAAAACCTTGGAAAACGGTTGCCGACTATCGCGAACGCTATGCCGAGGCCCAACCCGCAATCAATGCCGCCCTGCTCATTGGCCACAACACCCTGCACGCCGGTATCTGCGGCTATGAACCCCGCGCCGCCACACCGGATGAAATGAAAGTTATGTTCCAGACGCTGGAACAGGCACTTGCAGAAGGAGCAATCGGCCTAAGCTCCGGACTTGCCTACCCGCCCGGCTCGGCGGTTCCACGAGAAGAGATTATCGAACTCTCAAAAGTTGTTTCCCGGCACGGCGGACTTTACACGACCCACATGAGATCGGAATCAAACGAATTACTGGAATCCATCGACGAGGCCATCGATATTGCAACACGCTCCAATGCCCGACTCCAGATTTCTCATCTTAAGGCATCCGGCACCGGAAACTGGCATAAGATGGAAGCGGCCTTCGAAAAAATTGTGGCGGCAGGGCAAACCATTGAAATCGGCTCCGACCGTTATCCCTATACCGCCGGTTGCACGGATCTCGATATTGTCCTGCCGCTCTGGGCCACCTACGGTGGACGCGACGCAATTCTAGCGCGGCTCCGGGATCCTGAAACGCGGGATAAAATTCGTACCGAGCTGCTGGATAACCCAGCCGATCAATGGGACAACGTCATGGTTGGGTCCACTCAATACGACGAATTCAAAGGGAAATTCCTGCCCGATGTGGCCGATCGTCTTAAAGAGCATCCCGTTGATGCTCTGCTCCACCTGATTGATACGGACGATTTGAAAACGGGCGGGATCTTTTTCAGCATGTCCGAAGAAAATATGTGGCACGTCTTGGCACAGCCTTTTGTCTCGATCGGCTCCGACGGTTCGATGCGCGCGCCTTGGGGGCCTCTTAGCCACGACCATCCACACCCAAGGGCTTATGGCAGCCACACCAAGTTTCTGCGTGCTGCAATCGATGGAAAAACAGTCCCCCTGTCCGAGGCGATCTATAAAATGACCGGACTGCCTGCCGAGCAATTCAAACTTCCAAAAAGGGGGTTTCTGAAGAAGGGCTATACGGCCGACATTCTGATTTTCGATCCCGAATCCATTAAAGAAAACACGACCTATGCCGACCCTCACCAGCTTTCCGGCGGCATGCGCCACGTATTCGTTAACGGCGTCCACACCTTGGAAGATGGTAAACATACGCCGCACCACGGCGGAAGATTTCTGACTAGATAGAACTAATCAAGACCATTACAGTTCTCTTTTTTCAGGAGGAGCCCGTACATGAAATCAATACTCGTCTTTACTGGAAGCAACAGCTCAAATTCGGTGAACCGCATACTTCTCGAACTGGCCATGTCAAAAGTCCACTCTTTGAACACAACTGGGATCGATCTTCGGAATTTTCCGGTACCGATGTACAGCATGGATATTGAAGAGGAAACCGGTATCCCTTCCGAAGTAAAGCGGCTCAAAAAACTTTTCACCCAACATGACGGATTCATGATTTCGTCTCCCGAGCATAACGGCATGATCCCGGCATTCTTCAAAAATATTATGGACTGGCTCTCTCGTACGGAAGGGAAGATTTTCCAGCAGAAACCGGTTATGCTGATGAGTACTTCGCCCGGACCACGTGGAGGAGTCACCAACTTGGGAAATATGGAAAAGGTTTTTCCACACTGGGGTGCATCGGCTGTCTTTGCCGACTTCAGTCTCGGTAGCTTTTATCAAAACTTCGACATGGAAACAGGGACGCTTATAAACCCGGAAGATGACCAGCGGCTCATCGCTGCTGTTCACGCGTTTGAGGCGCACTTTCAGGCCGAACATTCCCAGCCGGAACTTATTTAGACAGAATCCGAGTAGTCCATTTCTGTCCACCTCTGAAATCTATTTCCGTCTTCTCCTTTGTAGGTAAATTGCACAACTCCGTGCAAATTGACTTACATCAAGGTTTGCAAAGGCTCTTATTAGACATAGTCCTTGTATGACACTTGAAAAGGAACCTATGAACGAGATTTTAGATATGGAAACGCCTGCAACAATACCGTCGGACTGCCTCAAGGTTATAGACTTCCCGCATGATGGCGTGAAAGCCTACTTCATCACTGCTCAAACCACGGAGGACAACATGCACGAGGTCTTCGACGAAGTCTCGGCTGAAATGGCTGCGCGCGATGCCACGATTGCGTTCCAATATCTATTCGGCGGCCGTCAGTTTTATCCCAAGGCCGTTTCAGCAATCAAACAACTCGATTGGCCGCTTACCCTGCTCCATGGCGATGCCTGCTCTGGCTCCACCATCACCGGCACCCAGTTTATTGCGCTCTCCGGCGCTGAACTGAATCCTGTCATGGATGGCGACCGCAAAGTGGGCAACTGGTACGATACGGAAGACGCGCGCTACTGCCTGCTGGGCGATATCCGAGCCGACGATCTGACCCTTTCCCGCGAAGAACAGGCGCAAGCCGTTTTTGAAAAAATGGAAAGCCTGCTTAAACAGGCCGACATGGAATTCACCGACATTGCCCGCACCTGGCTTTACCTGAATAACCTGCTGGAATGGTACGATGAGTTTAATGCCGTCCGCACCAAGTTCTTCCAGGAACGCGGCACATTCGACAAAATGGTTCCGGCCAGCACCGGAATCGGTGCCGGATCCGCCGCAGGCGAAGAAATGGTTTGCGCTTTGCTCGCCGTGAAACCCAAACACGACGGGGTAAAGGTTTTTGCCGTGCCGTCTCCGTTGCAGTGCCCGGCCATTGACTATAAAAGCTCCTTCGCCCGCGCGGTCGAAATTGATCAGCCCGGCTCGCGCCTGCTGACCATTTCCGGAACTGCGAGCATCGAACCCGGAGGGGAAACGCTCCATATCGGCGATACGAAAAAGCAGATTGAGCTCACCATGGAAGTGGTGCATGAAATCTTGAAATCGCGCAATATGGACTGGAAAGATACCGCCCGGGCCATCGCCTATTTCAAGGATGACAGCGAAGCCTCTCTGCTGGAGGAATACTGCAATCAGCACGGTCTTCCGGAATTGCCCATCGCCATCTCCCATGCCGACGTCTGCCGCCACGATCTGCTGTTCGAAATCGAGCTCGATGCCGTAAAAGCGGATTGATCCGCCTTCTTCGGTATGCGATAACCTGCGGCCTATGACAACTACTCCAGCTACCATTTCCTGCCGTGAACGCTTTCTTCGTGCCTGCACCTGCCAAGCCACCGACCGACCGCCCATCTGGATGATGCGGCAGGCCGGGCGCTCGCTGCCAGAATACATGAAGCTCAAAGACGGCTATAAATTTACCGAACTCGTCCAAAGCCCGGAACTGGCTGCCGAAGTCACCCTTCAGCCCATACGCCGCTTCGGCTACGACGCCGCAGTCATTTTTTCCGATATCCTCGTGGTTGCGGAAGCCATGGGCCAAAAGTATGAGCTGATGGATGCGGGCGGCGTAAAAATGGATTTCCAGCTGAACTCCAAAGCCGATGTCGACAAACTCGATCCCACCAACGTGCTCGACCATATCAGCTATACACCCGAAGCCATTAAAGTCACCCGCAAGGAACTCGGCAACGAACGCGCCATTATCGGGTTTGCCGGTTCGCCGTGGACCCTGGCCTCTTTTATGGTGGAAGGAGGAAGTTCGCGCGAAAACCTTCGTTCACGCGCCATGATTTATAACGAGCCCAAGCTCTTTCACGCCCTGCTCGAAAAAATTACGCAAGCCACCATTACCTACCTCAAGGCACAGATCGAAGCCGGTGCCGACGTAATCCAACTCTTCGACAGTCAGGGCGGCACGCTTGCTCCGAACAAGTTCTGGGATATTTCCGGACGCTGGATGCAGCAGATCATTGAAGCCATCGACGGCGAAGTCCCAACGATCGTATTTGCCCGGAATGTCCACCATAACTTTGGGGAAGTCGTACAAACGGGCGCCAGCGCACTTGGTATCGACTGGAGCATCAGCCTGACCGATGTCTGCAACGAAATCCCGACTAACGTCGCCGTACAGGGAAATCTCGATCCCGCCCTGCTAATCGCAAGCCCCGACGCAGCAGCAGCAGAAACACAGCGCATACTCGAACAGATGCGTGGACGTGATGGATTTATATTTAATCTAGGCCACGGCGTTCCGCCGGAAGCGGATATTGCGTCCATTCAGGCCATTACGGAAACGGTGCAGCGTTTCAAGTAGGCTATTGAGCGCCGTAACGACGGCGCTATTTATCGTACTTTTCCACGGGACGGCCTTTCTCAATTTCACTCATAAAACCAGCTAGATCCGTATACGTTCTGCCTCCAAGTTCGGAAGAACCCCATCCGGATCTCCACTCAAAAAGAACGCTCTCATCTCCTGCACCAAAAAAACTAATCCCTTTTTCCAGCGAATATAAATACACCCCGCGACCCGCCTCAGTAGATACAAGTAAAGAAAAGATAGATATGCACAACAGATGTAGTTTCATATTTTTTATATGTTAAATCGATTTTTTCGCGATTGTAGCACGCGGGAGGGTCGTTCTGAAAAGCGCCCATTTGTAATAAGAGTTAGTGAAAGAAAAAGTTTTTGTCAAGACGGCATCCAGTCTGCCACCTTCGTTTAAAAGTCGATTTTATGCGCTTCAAGAATTCCGTTCCCTTTTCAAATCCGCAATAGTCCTTTTCATGAAGCCGTATACCGTCAGCCTTGAACAACTCCGAAAATATGATCAGGCAGGACCCCGCTATACATCATATCCGCCGGCCACACACTTTACCCAGAGTCCGGAAATTATTCAGGGCGAACCCGCCCCGCTGTCCCTCTACTTTCATCTGCCGTTTTGCAAAACCCAATGCCTCTACTGCGGTTGCACCAACATCGTTACCTGCAACCAGGCCAAAAGCAGCGAATATCTAAGTTACCTCGAACGCGAAGTTGCTCTACGGGCAACGTATGTGGGAGATGGTTCCGAAACCGTCCAAATCCAACTCGGCGGCGGTACCCCAACCTTTTTCCAACCTTCTGAAATTGAACAACTCGGCCAATTGATCCGCGATCATTTTCCTATGGCTTCCACGATCGAAGCTGGCGCGGAAATAGATCCCCGGTCGCTGACCCTTGAAAAGGTCGATGCGTTACGCAAGGCGGGATTCAACCGCGCATCGCTCGGGATACAGGATACAAACCCGGATGTACAAAAAGCCATTGCGCGCATCCAACCCCTGGAGCTGATTGCTGATACCACCCAGTGGCTTCGCGACAGCGGAATGGATTCGATCAACTTTGATATGATCTATGGTCTGCCCAATCAGACCGTCGAATCCTTCAGTCAATCGCTCGATGATGCCCTTTCTTTTTCGCCTGATCGTTTTGCCATTTACAGCTATGCACATATTCCATGGGTTAAGCCCTTCCAGAAAAGCTTCGAGGATAAACTACCGGGTGCGGAAACCAAGCTGGAGCTTTTACAGCTCACCATCGAAAAACTGACCTCGGCAGGCTACGAATATATCGGTATGGACCATTTTGCCCAACCGGACGACGGCATGGCGCAAGCCCTTAAAAACGGCACTCTGCAACGCAACTTCCAAGGGTACAGCACCCACAAAGGGGTTGCACTGCACGGATTCGGTATGTCGTCGATTTCCCATTTCAGCGGACGCTATCTGCAGAACCATAAAGAGATCGATCCCTACTACGCCGCTCTGGATGCCGGCAAACTTCCGCTCATGCGCGGCTACTCGATGACGGAAGAAGACACCATCCGCTACCACGCCATCATGCACATCATGTGCAACCTCTATATCGACTACGCGAAACTCTCCGAAGAATTGGGAGTCGACTTTTCAGCACACTTTGCGGCCGACCTTGCTTCACTCGATGACCTCGAAGCAGGCGGACTCGTGCGTCGTGAAACCAACGGCCTGCACGTCACGCCGCTCGGCCGAATGTTTATCCGCATCATCGCCATGCGCTTCGATGCCTACATCCGGGCGGAACCATCCCAAGGCCGCTATTCGCAGACGGTCTAGTCGCGGACAACATTATGCAGGGACGACCTCCGTGTCGCCCTGCGGCAGGAATTTCAGGAATCATGCTTAGGACGAGACTGAGCCCGTCCCTCCAAAATAAATTCCGCCATTTATCTTCTGCTTGCCCACCATGATGATGATTTAAAATAACATAGGTTTATTCGCGTGAATTCATCTTCATTCGCGGTTAAAACATAGTCATGCAAAGCACGGATAAAAAGGTCGCAATCATAGGAGCGGGGATCACGGGGCTGACAGCGGCATTTGAGCTGCAGAGCCGCGGGATCGATTTTACAATTTTCGAGGCGTCGGATCGGAGCGGCGGCGTAATCCGTACGGTAAAGGAAGATGGATTTCTCGTTGAGTGCGGGCCGAATTCGATTCTAGATACACATCCCAACCTTGGGAAACTGATTTCTCGTCTCGGGCTTGATGATGAAAAACTGGGATCCAACCCCGCAGCCGAAAACCGCTTTATTGTTCGGGACGGCAAACCGGTCGCCCTACCAACCTCTCCCCCTGCACTACTTAAATCGAAGGCCTTTTCAACAAAGGCTAAACTGCGCCTACTGAAAGAACCGTTTATCAAGTCCAAGTCGAACCCATCGGAAAGTCTAGCCGATTTTGTGGTGCGACGGCTGGGACAGGAATTTCTCGACTATGCCATCAATCCGTTTGTAAGCGGTGTCTACGCCGGCGATCCGGCAAAGCTCGCAACCTGCCTCGCCTTTCCGAAACTGTATGAACTCGAACAGCAGTATGGTTCGCTCATCAAGGGGGCCATCAAAGGAGCCAAGGAACGGAAGAAACGTGCCGATACCGCATCGAAGGATGCACGCATGTTTTCATTTAAAGACGGCATGGAGGTGTTGCCAAAAACACTGGCTGACAAACTGGATGGCTCCATCCGGTTTGAGCACCCCATTGCTGGAATCTCGCATCTTGAAAGCGGGCGGTGGAATGTCGGAAACGAAGGATTCACCGATGTTGTGATTGCCCTGCCCGCCCATGTCATGACCCAACTGGAAACACCGTTCGACCTGAATCCATTTTCGGAAATTTATTACCCGGCCGTAACCAGTATTTCGCTTGGCTTTAACGTGAACCAAATCGCTCATGCGCTGAACGGGTTCGGCGTGCTGATTCCTAAAATTGAAAATTACTTTTCGCTCGGCGCGTTGTTTCCTTCCTCCATATTCTCGGGAAGGGCTCCAGACGGCATGGCCCTGCTGACCCTATTTATCGGCGGATCGCAGTCGGCGGATCGGGCGTTAATGGACAAAGACAAAATGCTTCAGAACGTTCTCGGCGACCTTAACGAACTGCTTGGCATCGATGGTAAACCGGAGTTCCAGCACATGAGCGTCTGGCCCAAAGCCATTCCGCAATACGAAATAGGGTATGAGAAACATCTCAATCATATGAAAAAAATTGAAGCCGATTTTTCGGGGATCCATTTCGCAGGCCACTACCGCGACGGCATTTCCGTCGCCAATTCAATACTATCGGGCATCGACGTCGCTGATCGTATTTCAGGCACTTCCGAGAAACAGGATCTTAATGGGCAGAATGATTTGGAGGCAGAATGATTTTTCCTCCCCACCAGCCCTGCATTTATTCTGCCCTAAAATTATTCTTCCTTAAAAACCAGTTGTGATGATAAATATGAAACGTGGATTTATATTAATGAACACCGGTTCGCCGGATTCTACTGAAGTGGCCGATCTCCGGACTTATTTAAAAGAATTTTTGATGGATCCGTTTGTTATTGATCTGGCTTGGCCACTGCGGGCCTTGCTGGTTTACGGGCTTATTCTGCCGCGCCGTCCAGCGCAATCGGCCGAGGCCTATAAAAAAATCTGGACGGAGAACGGATCGCCGTTGATCCACTATTGCGCTGAGCTAACCAAGGAACTCAACGACACGTTTGAGGAACCGGTAGAACTCGCAATGGCCTATGGGAATCCATCGTATCGCGATGCGGTTCGTAACCTTCTCGCCCGAGGGGTGGATGACATCTGCCTGTTACCCATGTTTCCCCACTATGCCATGGCGACCACGGCAGCCTGCACTGCGGTTGTTAAACGGGAAATTAAACGTCAAAAGAGCAACGCGACACTGCGGGTTGTACCTCCGTTTTATTTGGAGCCGACCCTCATTCAACCTTTGACTGAATCATTGAATAGCGTGGAGGAACATATCCTCTTCAGTTACCACGGATTGCCCGAACGCCATCTAAAAAAAACGGATCCAACCGGGAGCCACTGCCTCTCGACGCCGGATTGTTGCGAAACTCCTTCGCCTGCCCATACCACATGCTATCGCCACCAATGCCTTGAAACCACCAAGGCGATCACGGCTCGGGCTAATCTTACGAAGGATCGCTACACCCTCTCCTTTCAATCGCGACTTGGACGCGATCCATGGTTGCAACCGTACACAGACCAAATGCTCGCAGAGCTACCCAAGAAGGGCATCAAAAACCTCGCGGTCATTTGCCCGGCATTCTTTTGCGATTGCCTTGAAACGCTCGAAGAGATCGACATGCAGGGCAGGAAAACTTTCATGAAAGCGGGCGGCGAAACCTTCCGCATGATCCCCTGCCTCAATAACACCCCCGCCGCGTTTCACTGTTTGGAAACCTTGATGGCGAATGCGGATAACTGGCCGGTTACGTGATAAAAAAACCGGTCGGTGGGAATTAGAACCTATAGCGAAGGCCTACCTTCAGCGAATGCGTTACCATTCGATTTCAACGTTCCCGGTTGAAGCGATCGGACTTCGAAGAAGCGCCTGTTCCTGATGATGAAGGTGAACTTTTCCACGTTGCGGCATACGAATTCAAACAAGGTATTCTGGAAATCGGCCTACTGAATACCAAACTGGTGGATACCGGGCTGAAAAAATCCGAAGCACTCCGGAAGGCCTTTTTGAAACATGCAGACAACGAGGACCTGTTCAAGCACCACGGAAGCTATAAGGCCTGCATTGTTGTGCATGAGAAATAGAGCGTGACGTAAAAAAAATCAGCGGCACTTTTATTCGCCGCCTGCGTAGAATTCTAAGCATGATGTTCAAACAGATTCTTAATTTTCTAGTCATTGGAGGTTTCCCAACGGGCTAATGCACAATATACTTTGTACTTTAGGAGTACGGATCATACCGAACTGCAGGAGATGGGGGATGAAAGAAAATATAGTTAAACGGGCTTCTATACTGGCGGCACTATTGATTGGTATCGGCCTCTCTGGATGTGCAACTTCCATGCAGGGAAATAATTTGTCGCCGATAGAAAACTTTCCGGTAGTTCATCCCCGCAAATCCGTCTCCCTCGACCTGGCATTTGCCGGAAGACTCAATGGAAAGCCTTGGAGCGCAAACGACGTTCATAACACCGAATATCTGAAGAACCTGTCTATTCAGCATTTGCAGGAGAGCGATATGTTCAGAGTGGTCACGACTAGACGGATCCCCTTGGATCTTGAGCTTAAGGTCGCCATTATCAATGAAAAGGCGACCAACCCGAGTCGGCAAATCCTGACTGCTTTAACGCTGTTTATTGTGCCTTATAAGTCGACCGATACATTCCAGCTGCTCGCGGTGGTGAAGAACCCGCAAACCAGGGAGCAGAAGACCATTAAACTTGAAGAGCGTGTTTCGCACTGGCAGCAACTTTTTTTGGTGCCCTTTTCTCTTTTTAACCGTCCTGACGACGAGCTTGAAAAATGCAGGGTCCGACTCCTCGACAACCTGTGCGTGGAGATTTACAACTCCGGCATGTTGAAATAGCCGAATTTTCTGAACCACCCTACAGTCACGGCACAGAAGACAATACATGAACAAAGTGCTTTATATTGTGAACCCGGCAGGCCATGGCGGAGGCGGAATAAAGGCCTTTCAGGCCTTCAAATCCGCTTGGGGCGAATCCATTGATCCGGCTCAGGTGATGATTACCGAACGAGCCGGCCATGCCGAACAGATCGCTGCGGCGGCAGACGGCTACGATATTATTGTTGCGGTGGGTGGCGACGGAACCGTCGGCGAAGTCATTTCCGGAATCATGAAAAGGACGGGAATCAGGCCGAAGTTGGCGATTATTCCGTGCGGCACGGGAAATGATATTGCCCGGGTCGCCGGTATCCATTCCGTAGTCAATGCCGCAACGGCCTTACGCGCAGGGAAAGCGCGAGCTTTTGATCTCATCCGCGTCGACGGACAGATTGGCGAACAAGCTGATTTTCGATATGCATTCCTCTTTGGGAATACCGGGTTCTCGGGCATTCCAATGCTTAAGCCCTGGATGAAACGATTGTTGGGCGCAACCGGTGCTTACTATCTGGCAACACTGAAACAGATCTTTTTCTATCGCGCTCCGAAAATGACGGTGCGCGTAGACGACCAAGAATTTACGGGCCATACGTATCTCGTCGTTGCGGGCAATGCAGAGTGGGTCTCAGGAGGAAGTATGAGATTATCTCCGGGTGCCATTCCTGACGACGGATTATTGAATGTCAGCATCATCCCATCGCTGTCAGTATTCACGGTCGTCACGAAGCTGTTTTTTACCATTGCGAAAGGCACGCACATTAATACGCCCGGTGTCAGCTACATCACCGGCAGAAAAATAGAAGTGCACAGCGAACCACCAGCCGTGGTTGATCTGGATGGAGAACTGTTCGGAACCACACCGGTCACCTATACCGTCTGTCCCGGAATCCTCGAAATGGTCTATTCGTAGCGCAGCGCATCAATCGGATTTAGTTTCGCGGCCTTGCGTGCGGGCCAGATACCAAACAAGACACCGATTACAGCAGAGAAAACAAAGGCCAGCAGGATGGATTCCTGCGTGATGAGCACGCTCCATCCTGACATCTTGCTCATGATGATACTCGCTCCGGCTCCAATACCCGCTCCGGCGCAACCTCCGAAGAAACTGATAATCAGCGCCTCGATCAGGAACTGCAACATGATGTCCTTACGGCGGGCGCCGAGCGCCTTGCGCAGACCGATCTCGCGCGTACGTTCGGTGACTGAAACCAGCATGATATTCATGATGCCTATACCCCCAACAACGAGCGCAATGGCGGCAATGCTGGAAAGCAATACGGCCATGGTGTCACTGGTGGCCGACATCGTATCCTGAATTTCGGCCAGATTGCGGATGGTGAATGGATTCGCTTTCGTTCCGGTTCGATGTCGTTTGGCCATCAGAGCAAGAATGTCAGCCTGGGCACGATCCATGTTTTCGGCCTCGTCGATCTGGATATCAATACGTTCAACATACTTTTCCCCAAACAAACGATACATGGCTGTTTGCAGCGGGATTATCAGCGTGTCGTCGCTATCGCGGAAACCGCTGCTCCCCTTTTCAGGCAGCACGCCGATAATGGTGAAGGTTTGACGGTTTACTTTTACATCTTTGCCGATCGGATTTTCTTCACCAAAAAGTTCGCTTAGCGTTGTTCGACCGATCAGGGCGACCCGAGCGCGGCGGACGCCTTCTTCCTTGGTGAAAAACCGACCGATATCCGGCGTGTAGTAGCGCATGAATTCATAATCCACTTCAACGCCATTCACCTGACAGCTCCAGTTCTTATTGCCCGCTTTAATTTGTGCGTTGTTATCGACGGTAGAACTAACTAGCGTAACATGCTCAATTTCAGAACGGATAGCGTTGGCATCTTGTTCTGACAATCTTGATGTGGCGCCTGAACCCTGGCTGACTCCTCCTCGGGAGCGGCGCTGCGGATAAAGCGTCAACAGATTTGACCCCAACCGCGATAGTTGCTTTTCAACCTCTGCCTTCGCTCCATTGGCAATCGCGATCGTGGCAATCACAGCCGCTACACCAATCATAATACCGAGGGCAGAGAGTAACGTTCGTACTTTATTTGAAAGTAATGAGCGGATCGACTGCTTAACAAGCGTTCCAATTTCCCGTATATTCTGAAACCATATGTATTTCGGTGCATCCTCGCCTTTTGGAGCAATATCAATAATTGGAACGGAAGGCGCATTAGGGTTTTTCTTATCTGAAATAATCTTCCCATCTTTAAGTTCAATAATTCGGTGTGCATGATTCGCCACATCGGCATCATGTGTTACGAGTAGAACGGTGAGCCCGCGCGCATGGAGTTTACTCATCACTTCCATGATTTCACGTGCACTTTTAGAGTCGAGATTACCCGTTGGTTCGTCAGCCAAAATGATTGACGGATCATTCACCAGAGCACGGGCAATCGCTACACGCTGTTGCTGCCCGCCGGAAAGCTCATTCGTATGGTGCGACATGCGGTCGGCAAGTCCGACTATTTCCAGCATTTTTCGGGGCATGTCGGATTTAGATCCGGAACGAGTATAAATCAATGGGAGCCCAACGTTCTCCAATGCACTGGTTCTCTTCAGCAGATTGAACTGCTGGAATATAAATCCCATAACTCGATTTCGAAAAGCTGCCAGTTCCGTATCCTTATATTTCGTGACATCGTGTCCATCGATTTCAAACGTTCCGGAATCAGGAACGTCCAACAGGCCTAGAATATGCATCAGTGTTGATTTACCAGAACCCGAAGCCCCTATGATGGCAACATATTCGCCTTGCTCAATGGATAATGAAATCCCATCGAGCGCATGTACCTCGACGCTACCCATCTGATAGGTTTTTCGGATATTTTCGACCTTTATCATGGTTAGCGAGAACCTCTTCCACCACGACCCAACGTTGGGGTGAACGGGCTGCTTGATCCGGAAGACGACCTGCTGGAGCTGATTCTTATCTTCTGAATCAGCACTTCATCACCTTCTTCGAGACCTTCAATAATTTCGATGTAGGAGCCGTCGCTGAGACCCGTTTTTACAATTCGTTCTTCGGGAACTTCCGCATCGTCAGAAGGAACCAGCACATAAGAGATTCCTCCACTATCCCTTTTTGCTCCGCCTTTCCACCCCCCACCCGAACGCTCGCCACCAGGGTCTCCTCTTGGACGACCACCACCCGCAGCAAACTGGGCAAGGCGTTCCTGTATCTCAGCGTCCGACATGCCGCGTTCACGCATCCGCTCCATCATCATTTTACGCCGGCCCTCATCTTCACCACCAGACCCCGCATTTTCCGGCTTGGGTTTTGGCGGATTGCCAGCCGATTTTATTTCGGCGGTTTTTTGCTTAATCGCAGATGCCGATACCGCCAATACACCCTTTCTCTCTTCAATCACAAACTCCAGATTGGCGGTCATCCCGCTCCGGGCAAAAGGTGGCAGACGATCCGAGCGAATATCGACTTCATACATCGTGACATTCTGAACCGTACTCGCATCGTACGCTATTTTTTCCACGATACAGAAGAACTCGTTATCCGGGTAGGCCTCCAATCGTGCCTCGGCATTTTGCTCCAGCTTGATCAGGCCGATATCCGTTTCGTCCAGGTTCGCCACCACAATCAGATCATCGGCAATAACGACAACCGCATCGTTGACACCAATCGACTGCCCGGGCTCAAAATTGCGGGCAATAATCGTCCCTTTCAACGGCGAAATAAGTGGCGATGGCTTATAGAGCTCTTCCCAATATGCGAGTTCGTCTTTACTCGTGGCTAATGCGGCATCCAGCAAGGTGGCGCGTTCCGTTGAGCTGATCCATCCTAGAATCTGACCCTTATCCACTTCAACACCTTCATCAACCAGCAGTTCTTCCAGACGGCCGGCGATGGGCGGTTTTACATCCAATCGATTACGCGGCTGAACTTCCCCAGTGGATTCAACCACAGTACGCAAATCTCGAACCTCAACCTTGGCACGGTCGTAGGTCGGCTTGGTCGATTCCATTTGCTTGGATTTGGATCCAAAAAACCAATAGGCTCCGCCAGCTATAACAATTATCGCGATGATCCATTTTTTCGATTTCTTCATATTATTTACCCTGTTCCATATACCACTCGCTCCAACCCAATGCATTTTTCCAGCGCGCCTGTTCAAGTACTGCTGATCGGCGGCGCTGCAAATGAGTTTGAGACTGGTTAATCAAATTGCTTTCAATAATATCCCAGTCTTCGTAGGAAAGAAGTCCCTGCTTGTATTTGGAAGTCGAGATCTCGGCGCGCAGCATTTCGGCATCGAACAACTCCTTCTGCACGGCTTCATTTTCCACTGCATCGGTATAAAGATTCCAGCGTTGAAGAAGTGTCGCCATCAGTGTATTTGAGGTATCCAGCAGATCCATTTCTGACTGAATAATCCTTTCTTTCGCTGCAGCAACATCACTTTTTAGTCGATTGCCCGTATAGATCGGCATGCGGGCATCCAGACCAACGGACCAGCTCCCATCGTACTTCGCAAACCACCGATCCGCATTTTGGTCGCCAACACCCGCGGATGCCCCGAAACTAATTTGCGGAAATCGCGCACTGCGCGTTACTTTCATCCCCTGCTTAGAGGCCTCAATCTGGGTCGTTGCAATCGTGTAATCAGGAGTTTGCTTCACTAGTTTCTGTAAATCTTCCAGCTCCACTGGAGGCTTTGCTTTCAGATCTCCCGCAGCGCCGGCAATCGGTTCCATTTGCCCCATTGCGGCTGCTAAATTGTGCAGCGCATAGGTCAAGGATCTCTTTGCCTCACGAACTTCGAATTGCGACTGAGCATATTGCGCTTTACTGCGTGCAAGTGAGCCGGCATTTTCCCGACCTCCGTCAAATCGCAGCTGAATTAAGCGCACATTGTTTCCCCGGCGCTCTTCAATTTTTTCTGTCAAATCAACAAGGTTCTGAGCATAGAGCACATCGATGTAGGCCAGACGCGTTCGCAGTTCAATATCCGACAAGGATTTACGATACTGCTCATTGCCTACTTCCAGTTGCGCAAGCGCTCTTTTACGCGATGCAATATTACCTCCACCGCTAAAGAGATCCTGACTAAGCGACAGGCTTGCACCTGAGCCGTCGCTATCGATCCAGTTATTTTGGACTTCCCGCTGCCCGCGATCCGCACTAGCGCTGGCATTGATCTGAGGAAGGAATCCGGAGCTCGCCGAGGCCACCCCATACTCCAGCGCCCGAACAGCAGCTCGTGATGAAATTAAATCAGGATTATAGGCCTTGGTGCGCTCAAGACACCGCTCCCAACTCAGGAAATTATTGGTTTGCGCCAGCGATACGCTCGCGAGCATGAGGGTTATGGCAACTAGTCTGCTTTTCATTGAATCTCCGCGGAAACATATTAAACCGATCTATAGTCAGATTATTGCATGTTATTTTCCGGAAAGTCCGTAAAAAACTTCGAACGACTGGAGGTTACTGGAGCTTAACGCGAATACGGTAAAAACGGTTGCTCGTTGTCGCAGAGACATTGGTCGTGGTTTGTGATGCAAAGCCGGTAAACCAATCAACTTCTGTTCCCCAAATATCATTAGTCAGGTTCGTCTGATACTGCACCTGATATTTCCGGTTCGCGGAACTGCTGAAAACGACACTGGTTGCATTGGTGTAGTCGCTTAGCGCGAGGAAAGAATTGCCGTCATTCGGGTCCGTATCCGCCAACCACTCTTCATAATTCGTAAACGAGTCGCTATCTGAATATCCGCCCGCTTCACTTACACTATGTTCATCCTCCCACCAATCCGGCAACCCATCCATGTCAGTGTCGTAGTCGGGAATGTTGTTTGTAATCCAACTTATGTAGTCGGGGATCATGGCAGCATAATTCCCCGTATATGGGTTACTTCCCGTGAGGTATATATTGATGCCGGTAAGCTTCCATCCTGATCCATTATCCACGAACACGGGGCCACCCGAATCATGCTGGGCTGCGCCGCCTTCGAAATCGGTATCACTTAGATTGAAAGGCATTAGAAAACACTCGGTGGAAACATTACCAGCAGTTCCGCCAACGTTGGCATTGACCGTTTCCTCAGTTCCATTTCCCTTATTGGTTCCCCAACGTTTTGTGCCATTGCCTCCGGAGCCATTCGTAAAGGTCGCTTGTGTAACAATACCCGTGCGACCATATCCCGCCATGATTAATTCATCATATACCGCAGTCGGATTCCCCGGAGGGCCTTCTTCATGATAAACCTCCCCATCGTGCAAAGCGTAGTATCCGGGAAAAGGTTTGTCATAACGGACGAGTGCTAAATCAGCGGAAGGATGTAAAACAACCTCTTGCTGCGTATAGGTTTCGCCATTAACAACCAAGTTGCCTGTTCCTCCGTCATCACCCACGTGGGCCGCTGTCAGAATCCAGTAGTGATCAACCGCAACTGAGGAGGAATTTTTATACTTATAGATATAATCCCAGTTTAAGCTGTAGCCCTGATTGGTCGGGCTTTGGGCACTGATTGTATTATTCGAAGTCGCAATAGCCTGTACCCGCCCTGCCATTCCAGACAGGAGCAGACTCGATAAAACTAAATAGGTTAAAGCACCACGCATTCCACTCACCTTTTGTAACAAACCGTGGATCTTGACCACACAGCGCCCGAAATATCTAAAGAAATTAGTATTTTTTACTAGAGCAGTGTTTCCAAAGACTGGAAATTTAGGTGCATGTCCTGACCGGGCTTTGCTATATTCAGCGCCTTATGGACAAGGATAAAATCTATTCCGAATCAATGGCAAAAATTGCCGATTTCAACTTCGATGCGCAGGTGGCCGACGTTTTCAGCGATATGATCGAACGCTCGGTACCGGGCTATCGCTCCATCATCACAATGATCGAAACGCTGACCGAGCACTATGCCCAACCCGGCAGCAAGCTCTACGATCTGGGCTGTTCCCTCGGCGCGTCCACCCTCTCCATGCGGCGCGGCATTACAGCCGACGAATGCACCATTGTTTCCGTGGATACTTCAGAAGCGATGGTCGAACGCTGCAAGAAGGCGATTGAACGCGATCACAACCCGACACCTGTAGATATCCTTTGTGATGATATCCGCAACATTGAAATCACCGAGGCCTCCGTCGTGGTACTCAATTTTACGCTCCAGTTTGTTCCGCCGGCCGACCGAATCCTGCTACTCGAAAAGGTCAACCAAGGCATGCGCCCCGGCGGTGTATTGATTCTTTCCGAAAAAGTGGTGTTCGAAGACGAGCATCTAGATGAACTGCTGGCCGACATCCATCTCGACTATAAAAAGGCGCATGGCTACTCCGACCTTGAAATCAGTCAGAAACGCGCGGCACTGGAAAACGTGCTCATACCCGAAACCATTGCCACCCACCGCAAGCGACTGCTTGCCGCCGGCTTTACTTCGGTCGATGTCTGGTTCCAGTGCTTCAACTTCATGTCCATGCTCGCCGTAAAATAAAGGGGCCAAACCATGCGTAACCCATCAATAGGACTTCTGAGCATAATCACCGCAATACTCATTCCGACAGGTTCCATGGCAATCACTACCTATGAAACGGTCGATGCCACCGACTTAATGGCGGGCGGATGGGATATTAATATCTTTGCGGATGATGTTCACTTTCACCACGGCGGGATTATCACGAATATTGAGATGCATCTGGCCATCAGAGGCAATCAACAATGTAAATTGTGGATCTTCGATGACCTCGAGAAAGACCCCATCTACACGACCGTCTTTACCAATATCCCCTCCGGTTGGGGGAAATTCAAAACCTACCAGTTTCCCTTGCACCTTGATGTTCCCAAAGATATCTACGTTGGATTCTCTGCGCAAGGAGATGGGTGGGATACGGAAAAGACGGATTTTTCCGACAATGCCATCCATGTAACAAGCGGTCTTGTCACAACGCCTGGCTCCTATTGGTGGGGGCCTATTTCAGGGCGGCAACTGGTTGATGGAGGCGTGTACACCAGTTATGACCACTTCAGAATGAAAGTAGATATGATCCCGCCGATGATCACGGATTATTCTTTTGCGGCCAATTCATATACAATTGGGCTTTCCAATCTATCCACCTTTGCAGCACACAGCATTGAACGCAGCCAGAACCTGGCTTCCAATACTTGGACTAAAACCGTAACGATCTATCCTGGCCCATCATCTGCAACATGGTCAGGATCGCGTACGAACTATAGCGGGGCGGCGTTCTACCGCATCAGGGTCGAACACGATAACGAATTATAAGATTCACCCCAAACCGCAACCTTTTTACATCATGAAAATCGATTACACCGAACTATACGAACAGCTGAAAGGCTCCGATCTGGAATCCTGGAATGCCGTGCTGCCCGATCTCATTATCCACGGTCTGCGCCCGGAACGACATGGCCTTATGCCGCAATGGGAAGAAGCCCTCGAAAACCTTCCAGTCATTGGAAACAACTCGATTGAATTGAAAACCGAAGTCCGAGCCAAAGGCGACGCCGATCCGGAACTGGAATCTTTACTGAAGAAATTCCACCCCTGGCGCAAAGGGCCGTACCACATTCATGGCGTCGACATTGATACCGAATGGCATTCCGACTGGAAATGGGATCGCGTTCGGCCACATCTCCAACCTTTGGAAGGCCGCACCATTCTCGATGTCGGCTGCGGCAATGGATATCATTGCTGGCGCATGGCCGGCGAAGGGGCCAAGCTCGTTATCGGCATCGACCCCTCCCCTATGTTTGTCTGCCAATTCTTCGCGATGAAACACTTTATCCAAGATCCCCGCGCGTGGGTATTACCGCTCGGAATTGAGCATGTTCCCGAAACGATCGGCGCCTTCGACACCGTTTTTTCCATGGGAGTTTTGTATCACCGTAAATCACCGATTGAACATATTGAGCAGTTAAAATCATTCCTCCGCCCCGGCGGCGAACTGGTGATTGAAACGCTGGTGGTTGACGGTCCAGAAGGCTATTCCCTGATTCCACAGGGACGTTATGCAAAAATGCGCAACGTCTGGTTCATCCCGTCCATCCCGACCCTCGAACTCTGGCTGAAGCGCTGCGGTCTTAAAAATATTCGCACCGTTGATGTGAATACCACCTCTATAGAGGAGCAGCGTTCGACCGACTGGATGACCTTCGACTCCCTCCCCACCTTCCTGGATCCGAACGATCCAACCAAAACCATCGAAGGCCACCCCGCGCCTCGGCGTGCAGTCATCATTGCGACCGTTTAGTTCAAAAGACGCTCGTTAATGGCACGATACGTGCTATTATTCTCTTTATTATAGATTAGTTAACCGATAACATTGTAGGGTATTTATGAAAATAAAAGCAATTATGAGTTATGTATACGCGGTCGCACTCGTATCAATTGGTGTCGGCAACGTTAAAGCTGGGTTAGTGTATTATGATTATACTAGCGCACCAATAACGAGTTCCATTCTCGCCAATTCTGTCGGCAGTGCAGTTGGGGTTTTGTATATTTCGACCAGTGGCGCTAATTTAGTAAGCGGAGAATTACAGATTGATTTATCCGCTTATGCCGAAAAAGGTGCTTCCCATTCAGCAGCAGTTAATTTGGGTGCTGGATTTGCAACCGCTTCATCAAATGATCTGATCAATGCAGGAGTTTCATTTAATGCAACCCCGACTCCGGTTACATCGATTTCCGCCAAGGGACAAACCGACTTTTATGATGATTATATAGTATTTAGATTTAATGCAGGTGGCGGTCAATTTTTCTATGGATGGGCTGAAATCACCGCAAATACCAGTGCCAACTCAAACGGGAAAGATGCTGCAGCAGACCTCACGATTAAACGCATGGCCTATAACAACACAGCCGATGCATCCACTATCGTTGGAGTCATTCCCGAGCCAGCCTCCGTAGCGATGATTCTTGTCTGTGGGATCGCAGCAATAATGGGAAGAAGGATCTTTAACCAATAAATCGTTAAATTCCATTCTGCTTAAAAAAGGCGGCGATGAAATTCGTCGCCTTTTTCTTGTGCATTCTGGCTTTCCAGTGGTTTACCCTGAAATTATGAACCTCTCAAAATTTGGTGAAAAGTTTACACGTAAGGCGGGGATTACCCAGCTGATGGATGATCTGGGCTCGGCGATGGCGGGCGGCGACATGCTGATGCTTGGCGGCGGCAATCCGGCACATATTCCGGAAGTGCAGGATTTGTTCCGCGAGCGCATGATGGAAATTCTGGCGGAGCCCAAGGGCTTTGAGTCGATGATCGGCAACTATGACGGAACGCGCGGCAACGAAGAATTTGTCGAAGCACTAGCCGATATGCTGCGCGAGACGTTTGGATGGAAAATAACCTCCAAGAATATTGCCCTGACGAATGGCAGCCAGAATGCCTTCTTCTGCCTCTTCAACCTGTTTGCCGGTGAAATGCCGGATGGTTCGAAAAAGAAAATCCTGTTTCCGCTGACGCCGGAATATATCGGCTATGCCGATGCGGGACTGAGCGATGATTTTTTCAAGGCGCAGCGACCCAGCATTGAGCTACTTGATGACGGCCTGTTTAAGTACCACGTGGATTTCGATGCGTTGGACGTTGGCGACGATATTGGCGCCATCTGCGTTTCGCGGCCAACCAACCCAACCGGCAACGTGCTGACGGATGCCGAGATGCTTCATCTGGATGCCATCGCAGAGGACAAAGGCATTCCATTCATCATCGACAATGCATATGGCACCCCCTTCCCCGACATTATCTATACTGAAGCGCAGCCCATCTGGAATTCGAACACGGTGGTTTGCATGAGCCTCTCAAAATTTGGCCTTCCCAATCTGCGCACGGGCATTGTCATTGCGCGGGAAGAAATTGCTTCGGCGGTTGCCGACATTAACGGGGTAACAAATCTTGCACCGGGCGGCATGGGTGCGCGTCTCGCCATGGAGATGGTTCGCAGCGGCGAAATTATGCGAATCAGCAAGGAACTGGTTCAGCCGTTCTATGAACGCAAGGCATTCCAGACCTTGCAGTGGTTCCGCGAAGAGCTGGGCGATATTCCCTGCCGGATTCATAAACCTGAAGGGGCCCTGTTTCTTTGGCTCTGGTTTCAGGAACTCCCCTGCACCAGCAAAGAGCTTTATGAGCGACTGAAGGCTCGGAAGACACTCATCATTCCCGGCTATCATTTTTTCCCGGGACTGGAAAATGAATACTGGCAGCACAAGCACGAATGCATCCGCGTGACGTATGCACAGGATGACGCCATCGTCCAGGAAGGCGTCAAAACAATCGCCGACGAAGTCCGAAAGCTTTATGCGTGATGTGTATTGCGTACTACCTAATCCGTATTGCACACTGTGCGGTAGTTTTGCAGATTGGTCTGCACGCAATACGCAACAAGGAACGATTGATGAAAACGACGATTTTTTTAATCTTCACCATACTATTGGCAAGTACGCATGCTGACGACGTTGTTCTGAAAGGCGGGGCCCGGGTACAGGCCCCAGTCATCAAAGAAGCGGATGACGCGCTGATTTTGGATCTGGGTTATGATGTGCTGAGAATCCCCAGCTCGGAAGTGCTGGCTACGTACGATGATCAGACCGTTGAAGGAACAGTACCCGACGATACAAATCAGCTCTATTCCGTACAGTCGCCAAATCGCATCACGACTACGGAAGCGGCCAAACTCTATGCCCCTTCCGTCGTACTCGTGAAGACGGCAGCCGGTCTTGGTTCGGGATTTTTCATTAACAAAGCGGGCTATCTGATTACCAATTTTCACGTTATTGCCGGCGAAAAGAAAATCTCCGTTACCCAGTTCCTTCAGGAAAATAAGATTCTACGTCGCGTGGTGCATAAAGAAGTTGAGATTGTCGCCACGGCCCCGTTCCACGATCTGGTGATTCTTAAGCTCACGGATTTTGACACTAAAATCACGCCGGTTATTTTTTCGCCTGAGGAAAACCTCAATATCGGTGAAACTGTTTTTGCGATCGGCAACCCACTCGGATTGGAACGTACGGTAACCGAAGGCGTCTTAAGCCAAACGCACCGCAACTTTGGCGGCATTCTTTATTTGCAAGTCGATGCCCCCGTTAATCCCGGTAACTCCGGCGGACCTTTATTCAATGCCCGCGGCCAGGTGATCGGCATCATTAATATGGGCGTGCCGTCCATGGAGGGCCTTAACTTTGCAATCCCGGCCCGCCACCCAAAATACATTCTCGATCATATCGATGCATTTGCTTACGACGCCACGAATCCCGAATCGGGATATGTCTATCCAGATCCGCCTCGTCGTCCCGGCAAGTTTTCATCTGAACACAAGGAGCAAACCGATGTCCCGCTACCATAGAGTACTCTCCCTTATCCTGCTGATCTCCCTGCCGCTGGCCGCAGTGAGCATGGAACGAACAGCCCTGCTTCCTTCCGATGCACAAACGTATGTACGCGTTTCAAATGCCGTGAGTTTTTGGGATAAACTGAAAAAATCGTCGATCGGTCGGCTGTGGGCTGACCAGCAGTTTCAGGATTTTATCGGCAATCCAGAAGCCGCAATCTGGCAGGAGTTGTTCTTTCAGGGCGAAACAGAAGCGGAGGATAAAATTTTCCTCGAGCAAATGAAAATGCTCGATGGTGAAATCATTCTAGCCTTCGACCTGGAAAACGAAGAGCCCTACATTATTGCCACCATGACCAAGGAAGATTTTGACCGGGGGCTCGAGCTCGACGACAAAATGCGCGATGTCGTGAAGGATCCTTTCGAGATTAATAAAAGTACCTTTCAGGATGTTGAAATTATTCAGCACATCGAAAACGTCGGGACCCCGGAACAGCAATCTTCGTGGCAGACGCATGTCGGGAACACGTTTGTACTTGGCTACACGCCGGAATGGGTGGAGCAGTGCATTGTCCGGCTTAAGAAAAATGAGATAACGGAGCCCAAGGGGAATCCTGTTCTCACCTTCAATATTCCGCTGGCACAAATGATTAATGCCGCACTCGAAGAAGACGGTGCGGGTCCGAGCGAACGGGCTGTAATGGCGGCCTTGGGCATCCTCGATATAGAAGTGTTTTCATCAACGATAGAATTTAAAGACGACGAAATGGTCGCTGATAATATCCTGAAAATTTCGGATCTCGGGAAAGGTCTGTTCACGCTGCTGGACGTCGAGCCCTCGGAACTCCCGACCGTTACCTTCATTCCCTCAACCATTGCATCGCTCGAGGTTGGCCGCTTCAATCTGATGCGGTTCTGGCAGGAAATTCCTATTTTTCTCTCCGTCGCTCAACCGGAAATGAAACCGCAGTTTGATATGATTCTGGCCATGATTCAGCAACAGGCGGGCATCAGTCTCGAACAGGATCTGCTGGTTCATCTGGGCACTAAATATGTGGCCTTTTCTGTAGTTGAAGGAGAGCAGCAGTCTTCCATCGTGGCAATCGACCTTCAAGACAGCATGGCATTCAAAAAAGGCCTTGAAACCGCCCTCGCTTCTCCAGCGATGCAGCCCTATGTCGCAACCGGTCTGGAAATTTCGGACTTTCTCGATCACACGATCTATACCCTGAAAGAGAGCGATCCCAATAATACAATGGGCATTGCGGTTGCCGGCGATTATCTGCTCTACGGCGATCCCGCTGGATTACGGCAAGTTATCCGAAGCGAAACCAGCGAGGCGGCCGAAAACCAATCGTTCGAGCGCTCCGAACTGGTGAAGGGACTGCGCCAGCATATTTCCCCGCGCGCCTTTGCCTATAGTGCAGTCGACTGGAAAAAGAACATGGACGTTATAATCAGGGAACTCTCCAAACCGGAGTATATTGCGCTCATCCAACAAAAATGGGCAACGAGTGGATCTCCCCTTCCCCCGGCAGATTTCACCAAGCTACCGCCCGCCGATCATATCGCTTCATTTTTCAACGTTACGTACCAATATATCGAAGCCAAAGGAAATGGCCTCCATCAGAAGGTTATCCTTAAATACTAAATGGAATAAAAGGCATGCGCATATTCACAACCCTGCTGGCATCCGGCCTGTTGATTATCTCTGTCGGCGCGAAGGATACTACCCCTCAACGCGACTTCGGCTTTCAACCTCTGGAAATCTATAAATTTAAACCGGGCTCTTCGCGGCTCATCGTGGCCGATATCAACGCCGATGGCCTCGATGATATTCTATTTGCTAATAACCATATTTCACGGCTTGAAATTCTTGTTCGCAAACCGAACGGCGAAGTTCTGGATGACCTTCCCGATCTAGAAGATCGATTCGAGGACAAAGGCATCATCGTCGACCAGAGCCTTAAAGCCATTCGCGTTGGTGATCTCAACAACGATGCCCGCATGGATATCGTGACGTATGGCTCGGCGATTGGCCTGCAGATTCGTTACCAACAGGAAGATGGCTCTTTTGCCGAGCCCAAGCGGATTTTCATCAAGGATCCCGCTTCGGCAACAACCATTCAACTGGGAGATCTCAATGGCGATGCGTTGAAGGATATTCTCATTTGCCGTCACGATCAGGCCGATTTGCATTGGAACAGTCCCGAGCGTGCTTTTCAGGAAAAGAAAACCCTTACCTTCTCGGGTGATAAATGTTTTTTCGGTGATATTGCCGATGTGAACGGAGACGGCATCCCCGATCTTGCTTTCCATTTTAATTCAACGCGCAACCCGCTGAAGATCCGCTTTGGAAAAGGGGAGGGCCTTTACGGCATCGAACAGCCCATCGACCTGCCTCGACGCCAGTACATGGACATTCTGCAAACCGAAGGATCCGCTCCCCAGATCGGCATGGTCTTGCGCAATCGCCTCGCTTTCCGAACCTACGACTTTTCTGAAAAGGAACAACCTCAGTTGCTGGATGCGCAGGAAGTCTCTCCGGGTCGCATTGGCCTGGAGGGAACCAATAAGAAGGCCACCCCCGCCTGGCTGGCCGGCGACTTTAATATGGATGAATTTGATGATTTGATCGTGGCTGCACCGGAACTAAGTCAACTCCATCTGTATTCCGGCGGCATTGAGGGACTTAATCCCGAGCCTCTACGCATTGATACGCTCTCTGAAGTGACTCGTATGTCCAGGCAAGCCAATGGCGATATTCTCGTTGTCAGCAAAAAAGAGAAGATTGCAGCGTTCCATGCAGCGGACGATCTGGAGCGTTTCCCAACGATCCTTAAAACGCCGGGTAATGTACTGGCCGCTAGCGCAATTGAGTCGAGTAATGAAAGCTGGTTTGTCTGCAAAAATGACGACAAGGAACTCCAACTCGTGAAGATGGAAAAAGGGGGCGGCGAAGTTTCCATCTTTCCGTTGGATATGCAAAACGATCCGAGTGATCTCCTCGCTTTCGAACTGCCCGATCACAAAACCGGCCTTCTATTTTTCATGGCCTACGACACCCCGCAAATGAAGCTGTTTGATGGTGAAACGCTTGAGGAACTGACCAGTGAATCGTTCCGTGCCCTGACCCAGTCCATTACGTTATCCAGCATTCAGTTGAGTGCGCCCGGGAACGGAACGGAACTCATTGTATCTCAGGGAGCCATTGCCCGCCGCTTCGAATGGAAAGGCGACCGCTACGAGGTTACCCGCCAGCTCAATCCTGAAAACCCGCGCGGCGAACTGATTGCCTCCTGTGGATATGAATTTATGGGCGGTGCAAAAGGCACCCTGCTCTACGACCGCAATTCCGGCGATCTCGTCCGCTTTGCAGCGGATGGCGACGAGTGGGGTAAAATCCATATTCCAGACGCCGATCAGACCATCTATAATCTTATCCAACTCAAGCACCCGGAGCGCGACATTGTGGTTATGCTTGATCGTACGGGGATCAATGAAATCATGGGGAACGGAACCAAACTCGATATTGTTTCCCGTTCTGAATATGTCTCTCCATCTGAAAACCCATTACTGGCCTATGCTAAGCTGGTCAAACTCGGCACCCCTCCCCGCCCGATGATTGCGCTGGTCGACCCAGCAAACTGCGCGGTTGAGATCGTCAGCCAGCAGGATGGAAAACTGACCACTGAACTTATTTTCGAAGTCTTTTTGACCTCTGACTTCGCTACTGGCGGGAAATCACGTGGAACCGAACCCCACGACATTGAATCCGGCGACCTCAATGGCGATGGTATCGGCGATCTGGTTGTCCTCAGCCAGGACAAACTTCTCATCTACCTCGGCGAATAGGGCAACCCTATTTTTTAGCTTTGCCCCGCGCTCTCCAATCTGCTCAACCGCCCCGATCATTGCGGGTGTTATGCCATTGGGCGGACAATATGCGGGCTCACTATTGTTACTCATATCCATGAAAGACAGATTCCTACCCTTGGAAAAACAGCAAAAAAGCAATTGCCATATTTCCCGAACCACGGAAGATAGGGGGCTGTTTTTCCAATCGTTGGAAACTGGGGAATAAAATGAATCTACAAGACCTGAATAATCTAAAAGAAAAGGCGCTGGCCGAAGCGCTGGCGGCGACCTCTGCTGAGGCGGTTGAAGCTGTTCGCATTGAATACCTGGCTCGCAAAGGCCTCCTTCCAAAAGTAATGCTGGAACTGAAAAATGTTTCTGCAGCAGAAAAGCCCCGGTTCGGTAAAACCGTCAATGAATTGAAAAATGAGCTGACTGAGTTGCTTAAAAGCAAGCAGGCTGAGTTTGCCGAAAGCAGCTCAGCTGCCGGATTCGATCTGACGCAGCCCGGACAGTGGCAGGGCCTCGGTACGCGCCATCCGATCACACAGATTACCGATCGCATCACCCAAATCTTCCAAACTCTGGGGTTTACCGTTGCCGACGGGCCGGATGTGGAAACGGTCTGGAATAATTTCGACGCACTCAATACGCCACCCGACCATCCATCGCGCGACGAGCAGGATACATTCTATCTTGAAAACGGCGATCTGATGCGCTGCCATACATCGCCCGTACAGGTTCGCTACATGATGGAAAACAAGCCGCCGGTTCGGATTATTTCTCCAGGCCGCTGTTACCGCCGCGATACCCCGGACGCCACACACAGCGCCAATTTCCATCAGGTGGAAGGTCTTTATGTGGATGAAAATGTTTCCCTGGCCGATCTGAAGGGTACCCTCTCCTACTTTGCGCGGGAGCTGATGGGCCCGGATGTGAAGATTCGTTTCCGACCACACTATTTCCCTTTCACAGAACCCAGTGTGGAAGTGGATTTCACATGCCACGTTTGCCACGGCAAAGGATGCCGCGTTTGCAAAAATAGCGGATGGATCGAAATTCTCGGCGCCGGCATGGTTGACCCGAACGTCTTTAATTCAGTGGGATACGACAACGCTCAGGTCTCCGGCTTCGCCTTCGGCATGGGCATCGAACGTATCACCATGATTTTATATGGCATTCACGATATTCGGAATCTGTACGAAAACGACGTGCGGTTTCTTTCTCAGTTTTAGAGGAGCTTAACCATGGGCGAACTTAAGATTATACGTCCCGATATACTCGGGGAGGCCACCTATAATTCCCCGTTGAAGGGCAAGATTAGCCGCTTCTATGATGGCGAAGCGGTAGCCTGCCATGACCGGACCAAAGATCTTTCTACGCTGAAAAGCATTGATGATATCGAATATTTTGAACTGTCCGGCCCGCGTAAGAAGCTCTTCTTCAATCCGAAGGATGTAACCGTCGGCATCGTGACCTGCGGTGGCCTTTGTCCGGGTCTGAACGACGTAATTCGTGCGCTGACCTTTTGCGCACTCGAAAGCTACGGCGTGAAAAAGGTGCTTGGATTTAAATACGGTTACGAAGGTCTCGTTGCAACGTATTACCACTACCCTATCGAGCTGACGACCGACAATACCGATGAGATTCATGAAAAGGGCGGTACGATTCTTAAGTCGTCGCGCGGTTCGCAGGATACCGAAGAAATCATTAACACGATGATCCATTACGGCATCAACGTGCTCTTCACGATCGGAGGTGATGGCACGCAGCGTGGCGCGCGCGCTATCGTTGAGGGCATCAAAGCACGCAATCTGCCGATTTCTGTAATTGGTATTCCAAAAACCATCGATAACGATATTAATTTAATCCAGCGTTCCTTTGGGTTTGAAACGGCCGTTGAATCTACCTGGGATATTATCACCAACGCACATTCCGAAGCCAAAGCCTACCGCAACGGCGTCGGGTTAGTTAAACTGATGGGCCGCGAATCCGGGTGGATCGCCGCCTCCGCTGCATTGGCCAACAGCGCCGTTAATTTTTGTCTCGTTCCGGAAGTCCCGTTCGACCTCCATGGTCCAAAAGGATTTCTTCATGTGCTGATGGAACGCCTCAAGCGTAAAGAGCATGCCGTTGTCGTTTTGGCGGAAGGTGCGGGGCAGCATTTCTTCAATAATGCGGGAGGAACCGATAAGTCGGGGAATAAGCTGCTCGACGATATTGGTCTTCTCATGAAGTCCGAGATCAAGTCCTTCTTCAAGAAGGAAAACACGGAGGTCAATGTGAAATATTTTGACCCGAGCTACAACATCCGCAGCCGCCGCGCTAATGCTAACGACTCCATGTACTGCCTGCGACTGGGCAGTAATGCCGTTCATGCGGCCATGGCCGGAAAGACGAATATGATTGTCGGGCTCCATCACGACCGCCTTGTGCACCTTCCGATTTCAATGGTCGGGGAAAGGAAGACCATCGATTCGCAAAGCTGGTTCTGGCAAACCGTACTGCAGGCGACCCATCAACCTGCGCAGATGGTTAACGACTAGCCCCCCTATTGCTCCCGATATCCATTGAACATCTCAGCTATCAGGCTGTCTGCTTCTTTAGAACGGAGTGATATCCTATGATTACCAAACGAAACTCTGAAGACCGAGGACAGGCTGACCACGGATGGCTGAAAACCTTCCATACCTTTTCGTTTGCCTCATATTTTGATCCCCAGCACACCAAATTCAGGTCATTGCGGGTACTTAATGAAGACTGGATCCGGGGGGTGAAGGCTTCGGAACCCACCCCCATGAAAATATGGAGATCATCACCTACATCATCAAAGGTGAGCTCGAACATAAAGACAGCATGGGTAATGGTTCTGTAATCCGGCAAGGCGAACTGCAGCGCATGACAGCGGGCACGGGAGTAACGCATAGTGAATTCAATCCAACGAATCAGGAAACCCATCTGCTTCAGATCTGGATAACGCCTGAACGTGCCGGTCTTGAGCCCGGCTACGAACAACGTGATTTTTCCGCCCTTCGGAAGCAGAACAAGCTGACCCTGCTCGTATCGCAATGCGGCAAAGATGACAGCCTTACTGTGCATCAGGATATGAAATTATATGGAGGATCTCTCGAGGTCGGCAAGCAGATTGAATTCGCGTTGTCATTTGATCGGCATGCCTGGATTCAGGTGATCAGAGGCGGGGTTGTCTTGAACGGTATCGATTTGAACGCGGGCGACGGCGCAGCCATCGAAGAAGAATCCTTGCTTTCCATTGCCGCAACTAAGGCGGCTGAGTTTCTACTTTTCGACCTCGCCTAGCGGCAGGATATTTCGCGGAACGCTTCAGGGAGTTTATCAATCAGGTCGGTGGCGATCAGCGATGCCTGACACGCTGAAGCGGCGGCAAGATCCCCCGATCGGCCATGTAGCCAAACCCCGGCACAAGCGGCCTCGAACGGTGCAATCCCCTGCGCAGCCAGGCCGGCAATAATCCCGGCCAGCACATCGCCCGAACCACCGGAAGCCATACCCGGATTTCCGGTCAGATTGACTGCTGCAGGGACGCCCGGAGCCGCCACAACGGTTCCTGCTCCTTTAAGGACGATGGTCGCTCCCAGCTTATTAACACCCAAACGGGTCATGCCCAACCGGTCCTCCTGAACATCTTCGACTTTCAAACCAAACAACGTGGCAAACTCGCCGGGATGGGGGGTTAAAATCACAGGACACCTGGCCGCAGCAATGACATCGATATGATCCTTCATGACAGTGATCGCGTCGGCATCCAGAATAAGCGGGACGGTTGAGGTTTCCAAAAGTTGAATTACCTGCTCTCGTGTGGTGGCCGATCGGCCCATACCGCATCCAACCAGAATCGCTGTCCACTGCCCTTCCGGCATGCTGGAATGAACCATAACTTCCGGAATGGAAGGCGCAACAAGCGGATGAATTACTTCAGGAACAAAACTGGAAACCAGCCCGGCTCCTGAACGGAGCGCTGCACGACTGGCCATCGTTATGGCACCGCTGAATCCTTTGGATCCGCCAATGCAGAGCACATGGCCGAATGAACCTTTATGCGCATCACGTGTACGACGTTTAAACAGTGGTGCAAGATCGGTCGGATGGATTAATTCCAGATCAGATTCGCCATCCGCTTTCTCGATCAGCTCGGGCGGAATACCGATATCGATCACTTCAAGGTTTCCTATCCAATCTATATTTTCCGGTTGAATACTTCCAACTTTTGGAAGCCCCATCGTTATGGTCAGATCGGCCCTGACCGCCATTCCAGAAGGCATGTCGATGGCGACAATCAGTGCTCGATCAGCATGGGCGTCTATAAAATTAATGGCCTCGGCGGCTACGCCGCGCGGTTCACCGGAGACTCCTGTTCCGAGCAGGCCATCTACAATGATTTCAGCATCCGTGCCGCATTCGGCGGCATGTTTCCAATGTTCGGAAGTTTCCAGGGTTTGAAACGGAACCCCCGCTTTTTTCATTTTCCTGAAGTGGCTTAACGCATCGCCCTGAACCTTGCTTTCGGATACTGCCAGCCAGCATTCCACCGAGCCACCGTCTTCGTGCATGCATCGGGCCGCAACAAAAGCATCGCCCCCATTATTGCCGGATCCGGCGACAAATAGTATGGGAGAATCGATCAGCTGATTACGGTCGGCAAAGCGTTGAATGGCATCGGCCAGTCCTTCGCCGGCCGCCAACATTAGGTCTTCCCCGGAAATTCCATCGGCAATAGTAAGGCGGTCAAGTTCCCGCATTTCATCTGACGTGACGATTTTCATAAGACAACCTTTTCGTGATGCGTGAAACGTGAGGCGTGATAAGTACCCCATCACGACTCAATCATCACTCGTCATCCATTATATTCCTGCAGGCCGACGAGCATTTCCTTCACGGCATTTTCTATCCCTTCGAATACGGCACGGCAGATAATGCTGTGTCCGATATTCAGGGTATCGAGATGCGGAATACAGAGAATGCCGCCCAGATTTTCCATATTGATTCCGTGGCCGGCGTTCACCTTGAGGCCTAGTTCATGTGCATGCTCGGCCGCTCCGATCAATTGCTCCAGCAGTATGGCGCGATCATTCGGTTCGGCATCGCAGTAAGCACCGGTATGCAACTCCACCGTGGGAGCTCCCAAATCTTTACATGCGACCAGCGTTTCAATGTCCGCATCAACAAACATGCTGACTTCAATTCCGCCCTCTGAAAGGCAGTCGACCGTAGACTTAAGCGATTCAAAATGACCTAGCACATCCAGCCCGCCTTCGGTGGTCAACTCCTGCCGTTTTTCAGGAACGATACATACTTCGGCAGGCTTTACGTTCAATGCAATCTCAACAATGGATTCCACGTTGGCCATTTCCAGATTGAGCGGTAACGCCTGCAGTTCTTTCAGTCGGTAAATATCGTCGTCCTGAATATGCCGGCGGTCTTCCCGCAAGTGGGCCGTGATTCCATGGGCTCCGGCGCGGGCGCACAGAATGGCCGCATCGAGCGGGTCGGGATACACAACACCGCGCGCCTGGCGTAACGTTGCAACGTGATCTATGTTAACACCTAGTTTCATCAGTTCTCCTCCTGCCTCTTGATCACCCTGTTCTTAAGCCTGAATGGACTTAATATTTTTCATGGGCTTTGCAGGAACGCTATCATGAATTTGAGGATCGAACACGGCATAAGCACGAATATCGTTTTGACGGCTGTGATCGAGCACCTTTTGCCCGGCCGTGTAAAGTTGATGGAGATTACGTCCATGTTCAGGATAGGTTGAAACACCGATGGTGACTGTGGTTTTTAGTTTTTTATTATCCGGTCTATATTCGCCGTGTTGCACGAAAGTGTTAATCCGCTTCCCGACAATTTCCGCTTCGTCAAACGAGCATTCTGCCAACACAAGAAACGCATATTTTTCATGCCGCCCGATCAAGTCGTCTGCCCGGAGATTATCCTGAAGAATTTTACTTACTCCAACGAGTACGGCATCGGCAGCATCGTTTCCATGAAAGCGCAAGATATGCTCCATGTTATTGACCCCGATACAAAACAATGCCGCATGTTTCTTCTTATGACGCAGTTCACTCATGGCGCGCAGCATATACGCCGAAACTGCGGAAGGCTTCAACACGCCGGTGAGTTCATCGAGCATTGCGTTTTTTCGTCGATCTTTCCACCCCTTGGAATCGGTACTCTCAGTATCTTCGACGTCAAACATCTCCGAATCATCATCGACATCGGTCTCCAGCTCCTGTTGCTCCTCTTCTTCAAGATCTTCTTCATCGTCTGCACGAACAAGTTCAGGCATAACGATGGGCGTTTCTTCGTTGGCCTGTTCCAAGCCTTCGAGGGTAACCTGAAGCAGATCCTTACCGCTCAACCCATGCCCCGGATAGGAAGCAATTCCAACACGCACGTCTTCTAATGCGATGCCTGTAACCGCTTCAGTCATGTGCCCGGTTACTCGGTTTAATACGGAAAGGGCATCTTCAGGTTCGAATTCTGCGATCAGTACAGCAGTCTTTTCATCATAGACGCAGATCACATCATCCCGGCGTGCGGCCTCATTAATTGCCCTCATCGGGGGGGAGCCGATACGAATATCAAGATCCTGCTTATTCGTCTTGATCAGTGAAATGGAAAAGGACGTACCGCGGCGGGCACACCCTGCAAGATAGCGAGCAAGTTGCACGCGTAGGATCTCGGCGGGAGAGGATCCCATTTCTTCAGGCTGTGTATTTTCAGCCATCTTCACGATATTCTGAAAACGGTAATAACTTGCCGTGAGCGTAATCACAGCAAAAGAGAGCACGATGGCGCCGACAACTCCAGCTACGCCGCCAAAGAAGTCGAGTTGAGCGATCGTGGAGAAGTACAAGTGCATACGAAAGAAGGTGCGGCATTTTGCCGCACCTTACGAAAGGTTATTTAATAAATGGCAAAGACGCCGCGCCGGTTCATACGCCATGCTGTTTCGTCATGCCCCATGTTTTCAGGCAATTCCTCGCCCAGGCTCTTGGTCTGAATCACAGCGGGATTAACGCCTAGACTGATCAGGTAATCGCGAATCGCCAGTGCCCGGCGTTCGCCGAGTGCCAGGTTGTATTCACGACTTCCTCGTTCGTCGCCATGCCCTTCAACAATCACACCGCCGGAACCGTTTTTCTTAAGATAACTGGCCACATCTTCGCATTTCCCGGCTTCTTCGGGGTTTACCTGCGAACTGTCATACGCGAAGAAAACAGCAGGAAACATGCTGCGATCGCCATCCGTCGGCAAGCCCATGGTGTCGTTCAGCGGCATGTCACCCATCAGCGGATCGCCATAGAGATTATCCGATCCGTAAAGGTCGGCTGAATTTGCATTTTTGGATTTGCAGCCGCCTACGAGGGCGAATGATCCTGCAATTATCGTAAATATGAGTGCTTTTAAAACCATTTTATTCATAGCAACTACCCCGCTTCATTATTAAGGAGAACAGGCCGGCGAATACCAGTCGCCCGACCCTGAAATCAAAGTTACAGGAGAATCTTTCAGCGTGTCAAGGAGGTAGATGGAGGATTGGTAATTAGCGGTCCGGGAACAGACAATATGGCGTCCGTCAGGGGCCCAGCAGGGATCTTCGTAATCTGCCCAATCGGACTCCAGCTGCCGGGCGGTTCGTGACACTGGATTGACAATCATCACCTTATATTTTCCCCCCACCCTGCTGCTGTAGGTAATAAGACCATTCTTTCCCCAGTCAGGTGCCACACTTTCGGTACCGGAACTCGAAACTCTATTCGCTTTTCCTCCGTTTTTAGAAATGATGTAGATCTGCGGGCGGCCCGAAGAGTCGGAAACAAACACGATATGATTTCCGTCCGGCGACCAGCACGGATCGGCCTCATTATAGCGCTGCGACTTGGTTAGACGGGTCAACCGCCCGGTACGCAGGCTTTTAATGTAGAGCTCGGGATTGCCGTCCTTCGAAAGAATCACCGCCATGCTCTTCCCATTTGGCGATATAGCTCCACTGGCATTCAACCCGCCATGGCTGGAAAGCGGTTTCCCCCTTCCGGTCATGAAAACATTCGGATAGCCCCGTTTATAGGAGGTATACGTCAGATTTTTCCCATCCGGCGTCCAGCGTGGCCCCACCACAATGCTGTTATCCTTGGTCACCTGCCGCATGTTTTTGCCATCCATATCGCAGATATAAAGTTCTTTCCGCCCAGTCCGGGTTCCCACCATGGCAATCTTACCCGAGGCCATCCCCTTCTTGCCGATTACCGCAAAAACAATTTCGTCAGCAACCTTATGGGCCAATCCGCGGGCGCTATTTGCAGGCGCCTGATACGTCTTTCCCAGTTTTCGCTGACGCGTTGCCGCCTGATAAACCTGCACATCCGCCTTCATTTGACTTCCGGCGGTGCAAGAACCCGCAACGTTCATCTGAGCGCCTGCCGAAGATACGGTAAAATAGCCCGACCGATTTAAATCCGCCTTTAAAACAGAAATAAATGTTTTCGACGCCGCATCATTGCCGGTCCGGTATCCGCTCAGGTTAATCGAAATTTTTCCTTCACCCTTTTTGCTGATCTCAATCACACGCGGGGCTGATACACAAGAGCCTGCGAGGAAAGCAGCAACAACAAACCAATGTCTTTTCATAATGAGATTCTCCACATGTGAAAAACGTTACTCGATGATCTTAAACTGCACGATAATATTATCGATCGGATAGCCCGCCGGAGGCTTTTTCGGAAGTATCTTAACCGTGTTAATTGCTTTCTGGACCGTTGCATCGAATTGAGCGTCACCAGAAGATTTACTTATGCGCGCACTTTTAATTCTGCCCGTCGAGGATATTGAAATGGTCACCTCCGTCGGTCTTGAAGCTGACGTGCCTGGCTGTGCCCATGCATTATAAAAGATCGTATAGATATGGGAATCATACGCCGAATTAGCCGTGGAGCTCCCAACGGGTCCCGGAGACTTTTTCGATGAGCGTTGAACATTCGATAATTCCTTACGTATGTCCGCCGCCGATACGGTTGGCTTACTTGGCGTTTCAACGATCCGCTTGCTCTTGTTCGGATTAATATCAGAAGCCTTCGTCGGCGTCCATTTTGGCTTTACCGGTTCTGGCTTCGGTTCAACTTTTGGAGGCTCTTTTTTCTTCGGGGGCGCTATCGCCTTCTTTTTCGTAGGTGGTGGAATGATCTTCTTAACCGGCTCAGGAACAGGCGCGGGTTCAGACTTTGGAGCGGGTGCAGGAGGTTCGGGTTCACTCATTTTCGCGACGTGCTGCACATCGACCGCCGGGGCGGGCGAGCCGAATTCAATAAACGTAACAATCTCCGGCTTGGGTTTGGGGCGAAAACAACCTTTCAAGCCTGAGACCATGAGCAGCACGAGGATAACCGCCACATGGATTCCCATAACGCGCAGGGCAATATTACGCTCAAAGGCATTCATACCTAATGCTCCGCCTCGGTCACCAAAGCCATCTTCGTAATGCTTGCGGCGTGCAATACCTTCATAATCTCTACCACTTCGCCATACGGCAGCTTGCTGTCGGCGCGCACATAGATCGTGGTATTGGGGTCCGAGATTCCAATTTCAGTCATCGCCGACAGCAGTTCCGCTTTAGTAATCGGCGTATCATCCAGATAAAGCTGCTTGTCAAAATTCAGACTGATTGAGCGCGTCTCCGTCTCCATCATGTCCGCCGCCTTGCCCTTCGGCAGATTAATCGCAATCCCCTGCTCAATCAGCGGGAAGGTAATGATGAAGGTAATCAGCAGGATAAACGTCAAATCCATCAACGGCGTCATGTTGATGTCGCTGATCTGGTTAAGCGAAACTAGGCTGGTACGGCGGGCCATTTAATGTATTTCCGATTTTAGAATGTTGATTTTAGAATGATTGGTCTGCGATCGCTTCATTTTGAGCCCTACGCTTCGATTACATACGTGTTTTGAATGGCGGAAATGAACTCTTGTGAAAAATTATCCATTTGCACCGAAATATGGCGTATTTTAGACGATAGCTGGTTGTAACCGATCATGGAAGGTAATGCCACAAGCAGGCCGACGATGGTGGTTAGCAGTGCGCCCGAAATGCCCGGAGCCACTGCCGAAAGTGCGGCCGATCCCGATTCCGCCATTCCGCTGAACGCATCCATGACCCCCCAAACCGTACCGAGCAGACCCAGGAAGGGAGCAGCGCTTACCGCAGTGGCCAACATGCCCATCTGATCTTCCAGGTTCAGAGCTTCGTCGGCCACGTTGCGATCAACCACCGCCCGCACCGTTTCGAGCTGATTAAGGCTGAGTCGGCGATGTTCATCAGAGGTCAGGTTCCCCATGAGCAGGTCTTCGGAATCAATTCCATGGACCTGTAGTTCGGCGCCCAGTGCAACACAGCCTGCTTTATAAATGGCGTTGAGCGGCGTGCCGGGATATCCCTCGCGCTTCGTGAATAGCGTAACCGGATTACGCTCAGATCGAAAAGCGTCCAGCAAATCCACCGTGGCGACACTCGCATGTTTCAATTGCCACCACTTTGTAACCATAATGGTCCAGGCCCATGCCGATCCGACAAAGAGAAGGATTACAATGACTTTTCCAGGAGCCGTACTATCCGCAAAAGCTCCGGTCATATCGGCGACCGGCATCGAAACCAGCATAGAATTAAAGAGGTCCATGGTCAAAATTTCCAGTTATAGGTTATTCGTTAATCGTTATTGGGCACCTGAATAATGGGTGCTGAACACGAACGTTCCTCCCCCATTTACGAACCATGGATAACGATTAACTGTCGGAGTAAAAGCGCATGCTTCGCGACGACACATCCAAACATATTTCTAACCCTTAGAAAAGCAAACGAAAAAGGACTCCGCGCTGGGGAAAATAAAACCCGCCGAGTTTTTCGACGGGTGAGCGGTGGAATTTGAACGATAAAAAAAAGAAGTGGCGACCCCTACGGGGTTCGAACCCGTGTTGCCAGGATGAAAACCTGGAGTCCTAGACCACTAGACGAAGGGGTCGCAATTTTGTTTTTTCCGAAGTGCCGCCGAAAGTGGCGACCCCTACGGGGTTCGAACCCGTGTTGCCAGGATGAAAACCTGGAGTCCTAGACCACTAGACGAAGGGGTCTTCGGTAAAAACGAGCGCGTAGATTAGCAAAACCGCTTCGCGCGGCAACAACAAAAATATAAATTTTAAAAAGCTCCTTTTAATCCCTTCCCGCTTTACTTCAAACCCCTTGGCTGGCAACGTCTGCAACCAGTCACCCGGGGTGCCTTTCCAGGATTGGATTGTGCTGAGATAATACCCGTTGAACCTGATCCGGATTATGCCGGCGCAAGGGAGCGTTGAAGCGACTTTCAAGCGTTCCGTGCCCTGCTCGGAGCGCTTTTTTTGTTGTATCCGGGGCGGTGACCCCGGATTTGTAGCCGCGATCCGAGATCGCGAAAGACTGGAGAGACGAATGAAACTAACCGTAAACGGCGAACCACACGAACATCAGGGCAGCGGGAACGTCGACAATCTGCTCAACGAACTCGGCGCCAACCAAGCACATACCGCCTTAATGATTAATGGAAGCGTCGTGCCTTCGGATGCCTGGAAAACCACGGCACTCCATGAAAACGACGAAGTTGAAATGCTCGTATTTGTAGGAGGAGGCTGAAGCAGTGCTGATTTTCGATTTAAAACCCCTTCTTAAATTTCGTGGTTAAGGATAAATATGATGAATAATATTTTAAAAGTAGGCGATCAGGAGCTCGGCTCCCGGCTGTTTCTGGGAACCGGCAAGTTTTCCAGCACACAGGCCATGATCGAAGCCGTGAAAGCATCCGGCACCGAACTGGTTACCGTGGCCCTGCGCCGTTTCAACCGCAATCAGGCCGAAGACGATCTGTACGGCCCGCTCTCCGAACTCAAAAACGTGCGCCTCATGCCCAATACATCCGGTGCCATGAATACCAAAGAAGCCGTCCGCGCTGCCATGCTCGGCCGCGAGCTGAGTAAAAGCCCATTCATCAAACTGGAGATTCACCCCAATCCCCATCATCTCCTGCCCGATGCGATCGAAACCTACGAAGCCGCCATCGAGCTGGTAAAACAGGGATTCCTCGTTCTTCCTTACATTCCAGCCGACCCCGTTTTGGCCAAGCGGCTGGAAGATGTCGGCTGCGCCGCCGTGATGCCGTTAGGCGCCGCCATCGGAACCGGCAAAGGTCTTTCCACCGCCAACATGATTAAAATCATTATCCGCGATGCCAACGTTCCGGTCGTAGTCGACGCCGGCCTACGCGCTCCATCCGAAGCCGCCTGCGCCATGGAGATGGGCTGCGATGCCGTACTCGTCAATTCCGCCATT
Source organism: Pontiella sp. (assembly GCA_036479375.1). GTDB lineage: Bacteria > Verrucomicrobiota > Kiritimatiellia > Kiritimatiellales > Pontiellaceae > Pontiella. The sequence goes on from JAZGFK010000134.1 coordinate 77,431, forward strand.
GCCGCCGCCGACAACCCCGCCGCCATGGGAGCCGCCTTCAAAACCGGCGTCGAAGCCGGCCGAATGGCCTACAACGCCGGACTCATGCCCACCTCAGAAGTGGCCGTTCCCTCAAGCCCCTTAACCAGCTTCCTTTCTACCAATGACTAAAGAACTTCCAGACTGGCTCTCTCCCGATCGCTGGCTCCCAATGGCGGAGAGCGAGAATACGGACGCAATCCGCGCCGCGATTCTTTCGGGGAACCCGACGGAGCGTGAGCTGGCGCTGATGCTCTCCCCTGCCGCCGCCGAATTTCTGGAACTGATGGCCCAACGGGCGCATGCCATTACAAAACGTCATTTCGGGCAGACCATTTCGCTCTATACCCCGCTTTACCTTTCCAATTTCTGCAACGGCGGGTGCCTCTATTGCGGCATTGCCGGCGACCGCCGGGCGATTCGCAGTGTATTAAACGAAACGCAATTGCAACGTGAAATGGAAGCGATCAAGGCCATGAACATCGAAGAGGTGGTATTGCTCACTGGCGAACGCATGCCGGAAGCTGATGTCCCCTACCTGCGCGACTGCATTGCCATTGTCGCCGAATATATACACAACGTGAATATCGAAGTATTCCCGATGTCAAAAATCGAATACCGCGAATTGGCCGAAGCGGGCTGCACCGGTGTTTCGCTATATCAGGAGACCTACGACCAGGTGCCATATGAAAAAATGCACCGCTGGGGCGACAAACGCGATTTCTTCAACCGCCTCGACGCCCCCGATCGCGCGCTGAACGGTGGACTGCGGTCCGTTGGCATCGGCACGTTGTTAGGGCTGGCTGATCCGCGCTTCGATATACTGTGCACCTACCGTCATGCGAAATATTTGCTCAAGAACTATTGGAAAGCCGGTGTATCCATTTCCTTCCCGCGCATTCAACCGCAGCTCGGCGGTTTCGAGGCCGATCATCCGGTCGACGAACGCATGCTCGCGCAATATATTTTTGCCATGCGCATCTGCCTCCCGGAAACGCCGCTGGTTTTATCCACCCGCGAATCGCAACGTGTGCGCGACGGCCTGGCCGGCGTGGGCATTTCCAAAATGAGCGTCGGCAGCAAAACCACCGTAGGCGGCTATGGCGAAGAGTCGGAGGATTCGACTGAACAATTTGAAATCAGCGACGAACGCAACATTCCCGAATTCTGCGAGATGCTGCGTTCCAAAGGACTCGATCCCGTCTTCAAAAACTGGGACGCCACCTACCGCGAACCTGCGCAATATCAAAACACTTGAGTTTAGACAGGATTAACAAGATATACGGGATCAAAAAAATCCAGCCGTACAATTCGGCACTTGAGTAGCACGGGAAACCTGCCGGTTACCATTCCAGCACTTTGAACTTAAACTGCAAGGCAAGCCCTGAATCGGCTTCTGGAAGTTTGGGTAAATAGGTTCCTTGCACGCTGATTCTCCACCAGCCCAGTTCAAGCAAGGGCAAAGCAATAGCGCCGGAGTAGTAGCTTGTTTCAATATACCCAGCACTTACCCCCCCATACATAAAGAACTGGTACGACAAAACACCTCGATAACCAAAAGCACCCGCAGCTAGATTACTACTTTCATCATGACTGTCGTTAAAGTGAAAAGCCTGAGCCGAAAACACCCAACCAGGACCGGCCTGAGCAATTTCCAAACCGAGCACACGATGTTGCTCCGTGTACCCGTCGGGTGGTTCATATTCAGTAGTCAGATGGTGCGAGATTCCACCTGCCACAATCGACACCTGCCACGCTGGCTTTTGATCTGCAGTGACGACGGGCACAGCAACGGCAGGGTCTACGGAATGATCGTTGGTATTATCGGCCTTTACCGTGCCCACTGAAATCAGACTGACGAAAGTCACCAAAACAATTTGGTGCGCCCATTTTTGATTGCCCATATTAATTCCTGAATCCGCTAGTTAATTTCTTGTGAATAATAGTTACCTGTTGGGCTAGAATGACTAATATAGCCGTTCGCTAAAACAAAAAACCAACCCAACAGGTGAGGAAATGAAACACTATAAGCTCAAGACCGGCAAGGGCGAACTCAACTCAACCA
>JAZGFK010000135.1:0-3081 GCA_036479375.1 Pontiella sp.
CGCGGGACGGTCTACGTTGGAAGTCCTGCCTGATGAGGAGTTGAATGGCGAAAAAGTCCGAAGCTTCCAGATGACAATTAAAAGCGCGAAGGTGCTCGATGCCTTTTATAAGGTGCGCGACAACATTACCTCGCTCGCTAGTTATGATATCAGCCATTCCCTTGGATACTCAAAGATTCAGCGCGAAGGCAGGGTTAAACGGGATATATCCGTCGACTTTGACTGGGAGACCCAACATGCGCGCTACACAGAATCGATCGCTGGTGACTCGCATATCATCCCGGTTACCGAGAATGCGCTCGATCCACTTTCCGTAATTTATTATATTCGGAATCAAAAGCTTGAGGTCGGTTCGGTAATCAAGGGGCCCTTAACCGATGGGCTAAAATGCTCCGTAGCCCAGATCCGGGTGATGGAGCGCGATTGGATCAAGGTGAACGGAAAAAAATATGACGCTCTTAAGCTGGTGCCTGATTTGAATAATGTGAGCGGCGTCTTTGAAAAAGAGAAAAATGCTCCGGTGGAATTCTGGGTTACTGCCGATCACCGCCATATTCCTGTGCTGTTTAAAAGCAAGGTGAAGATCGGCAGTTTTAAGGTGGAGCTCAAAACTCAAGGATAAATCGACTTTACCGGAATTTTCCCCCAAGCCAACATAGAAGTTTCCCGCTATATTCCTCGCCTGCGGGCGGCGCATTTTTAGGGATTTTGATCAGCCCGATACACATCAGCGGGGTAATCGTTACCGCGAATAACCAGCTGATCATCAGCGCAATTGCGACCACCGAGAACAAGGTTGCGCAATATTCACCAGCCAATTCGTTGGATGCCGCGATAGGATAGAAGGCATCAATCGATGCATCAACAAGATCCGACTGCAAGGAGATCCGGTGAATCTCGATCCCTACGGGGAGATCTTCAATCAGCTCGTCCAGTCGTATGTCAATCGCTTTACCCAGATCAACGGCGTTCACTCCGGAGGCATTGGAGATGCGACATGGCAATGGCGATTTTTCCATCATAGCGCATGATCTTTGAGGCGGGTTCCACGTAGCCTCGCCGAATTTCGGCGACATCCCGGATGCTTCGTTCTTTCGAGATTCAATGCTGGGGATTACACTTCCTTGACCGACGAAGACGCGACAGAGTTAGCCCGCTTGTAACGGAAGTTGAGCGTGGACGTCAAACATCCAGACGGAATTACCAACCGTATTGGCGTCTGGTGCCGCAAGTATTCGAAATTATAGAGCCGCTTTTTCGTTTTTTTGTGCCACTCATTCTTGGGTCTGCCGAGGGTCACTCCGCGTATGACTTGAGAGCTTTCTTGTCCTTTTTCGCCTGCTTCTTTTCTTTTGGGGTTAGTTTGGCTTCTTTCTTTGCTTCTCTGCCGCCTTTGTCTTTCGATCCCATGATTCTTCTCCATTTGAGGTTAATAAAGTGAGTTGTATCTGTTTGAATGATTGTATCTGGAGAATGAGCGTCTTGATATAACCAAATATACAGTTTGGTTCATCTGCTCGCGCTGGCCTACTATTTCATTTTCCGGCATCGATGTGTGCGCCGCGACGTAGTTCCGCCTGTAGGCGACCGGTCATACGTGCGAAACCGCCTAAAGGCGAAACGACACACTCGATCATTTCTTCTTAAAGAGAATGTCTTCAGGGAGGAGAAATTCAACCGACAGTATGGCCGACCAGTCAGCTCGTCCGCTCGGGGCTTCGGCATAGTGATAGGCTTCCAGTTTTAGGTTGATGGGTGTTTGGCCATGTATAACCACCTTGCCCACGCCGCCCCCGACGGGGATCGTCCAGACTTCGCCCTGTATCGCTTCCCAGTTTGCGGTGTTGATGGGCGACGTACCGACCCACCAGCCGTTTCCAATATTCCAATAGGCAAAATATTCAAAGGTCGTCTGGTCAATATCCTGCCGGTCATCTTTTCCGGCAAACGACCAAAGATGGTTCACGCGGGCTCCGGCCACGATCGCCCCCTTTACCATTGAAGCCGTAGCAGCGAGACCTGCACTCCATTTTTTGGAGCCGATCTGATTGTCGGTTGCTGTTGGTATCTGGAAGGCCGGTCCTGCACCCCAATAAAAGGTTCGGTTGCCGGAAGGGCCGTAAAATCCTTCGTAGGTTGTATCGCCTAATCCAAAGGAATCTTTCTCGCCGGAAACGCGGCCGGGTTGATAGATGAACGGAATATCAAGACGGTTTATGAGAAGCCAGTTATCAGAAAGGTTCGATGGCATGGAGGGGCGCAGATTCAGCACATATTCGGTCTGGTTTTTATGTCCGGTGCCCTGATTGAAATTATTCTGCAACGGAAGTTTCATGATGTCGGCCATTGGATTTTGAGCAACGGTCGCCCAGTCGCCGCGTTCGTCCGCCATCAGAGATGTTACCGCGAGGCAAAGGCCACAGGCATGTAGTATATGTTTCATTGAAGCATTCATAAAATTGAAGTTAATTAATTGTCAGAGGACCGTCTGCGTGACACCGGATTTTCTGACAGCGCACGCCGAACGATGAAGAAACCTGCAGAAAGCGAAATGACCAGTGCCGCAATGGCAAAGAGCATGCTGGGTTGCATGTCTTTATATTCAAGGATGATGACTTTTCGGGCAACGGCAACCAGAGCAACCAGCAAAACAACTTCGACGTGAATAACCTTTTTGTCGAGATAGGCTTTAATCGTCTCCAGCAGTTCGAGCCCGATGATGACCATTAGAAGGAAACCGAACACCTCCATAATTTCCTTCACATCCAGCAACATATAGGGCGGATTCATCATCTGTTTCCAGAGAATCACACCAACCTCAATCGTTGCCAGAAATACCGCGATCATCATGAAAGCGAGTAACGTAAAAACGATTACCTGTTCGAATTTATCAAGAATTTTCTGCATCGTTATATCCTTATCTAAATCCTGAATCCGCTAGTTAATTTCTTGTTAATAATAGTTACCTGTTGGGCTAGAATGACTAATATAGCCGTTCGCTAAAACAAAAAACCAACCCAACAGGTGAGGAAATGAAACACTATAAGCTCAAGACCGGCAAGGGCGAACTCAACTCAACCA
>JAZGFK010000136.1:0-8161 GCA_036479375.1 Pontiella sp.
GTTAAACCATCAATTTCAAACGTAAAGGGCTCTGTTCCGGCTTCAAACAGACGTTTTTCATCGAAGACACTATAGTTCGGCAAAAGCATCTTATGGTACTCGCCGATGACTTTCCCTGACTGAAATACGATTGCGGCATTATATTTTTTTCCGTTGCGGGCAATGGGCACGCCGACCACAATGGTCGCTTCGGGGGGAAGTTCATTTGCCAGTCGCTGGATCTGAAATTCGCAGTCATCGCAGAAATGGTCTTTAAGAATCAGGTCTTCCGGTGGATAACCAGCAACGGCCAATTCAGGGAATACGATTAACCGCGCGCCTTCTTCGAAGGCCGTCCTTGCATTGGAAATGATTAGGCCGGCGTTGCTTTGCAGTGCGCCAACCGTGGGATTCATCTGAACGAGAGCTGTTTTCATGCGTGAGTCGTGACGATTGAGTCGTGAATAAGGAGGGTGTGACGCCTCACGTTTCACGCCTAGCGGCGATAGTTCGGCGCTTCCTTGGTAATTTTGATGTCGTGCGCGTGGGCCTCAATTGCACCTGCACCGGAAACTCGAACGAACTGTCCTTTTTCTTTGAGCTCGATAATGTTTTCGGTGCCGCAATAACCCAGACTGGCCTGTAGGCCGCCGCAATATTGCTTCATGACTTTGCCGACGGAGCCGGAGAACGGCACCATGCCTTCAATGCCTTGTGGAACCAAATCGTCCTCTTCGCTCAAACCATAACGCTGGCGACTGCCTTCGCGCGATTTCATCGCATCAAGACTCCCCATGCCGCGGTAGACGACAAATTGACGCCCTTCAAAAATAATCTTTTCGCCCGGGCTTTCCGTGGTTCCAGCCAGAACGGAACCCATCATGACCGTATCTGCGCCTGCGACCAGCGCTTTAGCAATATCACCGGAATTGCGGACCCCGCCATCGGCGATAACCGGAATTTCTCCTTTAAGCGCGCTGGAAGCGGCATAGATCGCTGAAATTTGAGGAATACCCACACCTGCAACCACGCGTGTTGTGCATATGGAACCCGGCCCAATGCCAACCTTAACCGCGTCCGCACCGGCATCGCGCAGGGCGATAGCGGCTTCGCCGGTGGCAATGTTACCGCCGATCACATCGATGTGGGGATATTGCTTCTTCACCCAGGTCACCATATCGACCACGCCCTTGGTGTGTCCGTGGGCGGTATCGACCACGAACACGTCGACCTCTTCCTTCGCCAGCACTTCCGCACGGTCGTAGTCGCCGGGGCCAATGCCGGCGGCAACACGCAGGCGGTACTTCTCGTCGCGGTTGAAAAGTGGTTCTTGGTTTTCAATCAGGCTGCGCACATCGGCATAACTATAAAGTCCGACCAGCTTCCCATGATCCACAAGAGGCAGTTTCCCGATTTTATGCTGCTGCATAATATCGTAGGCCTGCCGCAGGTTGGTATCCGGGTTAGCCGTAACGATGTCGATACTCATGATATCCTTGATCGCAGCGCGCTTGGAGCGGGAAAAGCGGATATCTTTAGACGTCAGGATACCGACCAGTTTTCCGTCGTTATCCAGAATCGGAAACCCATTAAAGCTATAGCCTTTTTCAGAGCGCCGGATGGCAATAGTTTCTAATGTATCGTTAACGTTGAATGTAATCGGATCCGTAATCAGGCCATTCAGGTGATGCTTTACCCGGCTGACCTGCAACGCCTGTTCCTCGGGCTCAAGATTCTTGTGGATCACGCCAATTCCGCCCATCATCGCCATGGAAATGGCCATGCGGCCTTCGGTAACCGTATCCATTGCTGCACTGAGGAAGGGGATCTTAACACCCACATTGCGGGTGAGTTTGGAGGCGATGTCCGTATCGCCCGGAAGGAAATCCGCGTACTGGGTAATCAACGAAACGTCGTCAAACGTCAGGCCCTCATACGGGAAGGTTTTCATGAAATCGGCAATGTATGGATTTAGGTTCATCTTATGCATCCTTTTGCCGACGCATCTTGTGCAGATGCGTGAGGCGAGTCAAGCGCAGTAATTAAAGAATACGGAGTTTTGCCCGCAGATTACGCAGATTTTACGGCCGTCCTGGAGGTTTAAGGTCAAACTCAGATGCCCGCTGAGTTACAAAATTTCCACGATATCTGCTGTATGGTTATAAAAAGAGACATCTGCGGCAACCTGTGTAATCTGCGGGCAGCCCCCTAATACAGCTCGTATTTGCAGAGCACACCGTCGAGGCCTCCGGCGCGGAGGGGACGTTTCCATTCGGGTTTGAGGCCAAGTTTTTTGGCTAGTTTGGCATCGCCGTAGTAGATAAAGGCGGTGGAGCCGGTGCATTTCTGTTTAAGGAAGTCGCCGAATTCTTTGAGCAGGATGGTGACTTCTTCCGTATTGCCGAGGCGGATGCCGTAGGGCGGGTTGGTGACGATGGTGGTGTTGCTGAAGCCTTCGAGGGATTGGAAGTCGGCGCGGCGCACTTTGATGGTTCCGATTTCGGGAAGGGTGTTGCGGTTGGCGCGTACGGCTTTAATGGCGTCGGCGGAAAGATCGCTGCCTTTGATTAAATCTTCAGGAACATCGACGGTTTCGTTGTTGGCTTTGGTTTTGATTTGGTTCCAGGCCGTGGCATCGAAGTCGGGCAGGCGCAAGAATCCGAATTTATAACGCAGGGTTGCGGCGGGAATATTGCCTACTTTCATGAAGGCTTCGCAGAGCAGGGTGCCGGAGCCGCAGAAGGGGTCGTAGAGCGGTCGCTCGCCGTTCCATCCGGATAGCTGGAGAATCGTGGCGGCGAGTGTTTCCTGCATGGGGGCTTCGACGGATTCCTGACGATAACCGCGCTTGTGCAGCGAGCCGCCGCCGAGGTCGACGCTGATGCGCGCCTTATTTTCGTGAATGTAAAGGTTCAGCTGAAGGTCGGGATTACGCGTATCGACGTTGGGGCGCTCGGTGGTCTTGGTGCGAAACTGATCGACGATGGCGTCCTTGAGGATTTGCCCTGCGTATTGCGAGTTTCGGATATTGCTGTCGGCCACATTCGACGTAATGGCAAAGGTTTTGGTGAGCGTCAGGAAATCGGACCAGTCAATATTCTGTGCGGTTTTATAGAGATATTTTTCCGAGTGGCAGTCGAAGGCGATCAGCGGCGCAAGGATGCGGGAAAAAATTCGGGTTTTATAGACGATGTTGTAGATCGCTTTGGAATCTGCACAAAAGTAAAAACCGAGATAGCCTTTATTGATTTTTGTGGCGCCCAGCTCTTTCAGTTCGGCTTCACCGCAGGATTCCGCACCGGAGGCCAGCTGCCCGAAATACTGCTCCGTCTCCTGATAGAGATAACTCATTTCTGGGTTTGGCGGTTGTTTTCGTTCACGAAGACAACAATCGGTTCAAGTGCCCGAGCTTCGGCGTCGTCATAGTTTCCATAGGAAATAATAATGACTTTGTCGCCGACGGCCGCCAGACGGGCGGCCGGTCCATTGAGCTCGATGACTCCTGATCCGCGTTCGCCGGTGATGGTGTAGGTGATGAAACGCTGGCCATTATTAAGGTTTACCACCTGTACCTGTTCGCCGGGCAGCATATCGGCGGCATCCATCAGATCGCGGTCGATCGTGACGCTTCCTTCATAATACAATTCCAACCCTGTGATGGTGGCGGTGTGTATCTTCGATTTCTTCATGATCCGCTGCATGGCATGTTCCTCCATTAAAAACCGCGCATCTTGTGCCGCACCTGCGCTTGCGTCAATAATTTGTTAGAGCCTATTTTTGGGGAAGTGTTGAGCACAATGAGTATGAAAATGAGGGCCTTTTCGGTATTGAACTGAAAAGGCAGAGTTTTTTATGGCTTTATTGTGAAAATTGGTGAAAATGGGGTCTATTTATTAAGCGGGACGATGAAACAGACTAATGAGTGACGAACTTCCATATACTGAGAATAAGCTGAAGGATTGGGCCGGCTGGCGGGCATTCCGTGACGGTAAAGCCTTATTTGAGCGGGGTGTAGTGGAAAAAGTCGTTTTTGAGCATCCTTTTATTATCGGCACGCTGAATCTGGGTCCGCGCGGGATGCGCAGTAGGTTCGAGGTGCTTAAAAACGGCCTCGTAGATAACCATTGTCCCTGTCGCGATAATCAGGAACGCGGACTGATCTGCTCGCATCTGGTGGCTATGGGCCTCGAAGTGTTGCGTCGCGAAGCCGATCCTGAACTGAAGGAAAGAGCTGCCGCTGAAAAACGTCGGATCGATCGCATTGCCAAGGCCGTTCAAGGCCATGTTATCCAATGCGTGAAGATTGATGCACCCGGGGGCGTGAAAGCGTACTTGATTATGGAGCTCGCCGAAGACTGGCAGCAGCAGGTGCGGGATGAGCGTATTGGGATTCATATATACGTTGAATATGGTGAAGGGCGCATTCCTGCCGAAAAGGTATCAACCGATATTCCATTCACTTTTTCGAACCGCGATGAAAAGATTCTGCATCTCCTCGAAGAAATTTGCGGCGGTGTTATTAAGAACAATGCACAGATTTCCATGTATGATTTGATCAACCTCCTTGGCATGCATCGCGGCAAGACGATTCATGTGTCGGGGAATAAAAAAGGGTGCCCTGTAAACAGCGGAACACTGGATACCGTTCTAGAGATGGATATGGATCGGAAAAATGGTGAGTTGCTACTGACCGTATCGACCGCGCTTCCCGATAAACTTAAAGAGCAAAAACCTTGTTATATTGTAAGTCCAAAAACGGGATGGATCTTTGGGGCAGGCCAGTTTTGGCCGTTGAGCACAATTTTACCGAATGCGTATCATCGAACGTATCATGGGCAAATGGACATTCCGCGGGAAACGGTTCCTTCCTTTGCCATGACCGAATTGCCTCTGATCGAGAAAACGATGGTGGTTCGTACAAAGATCACGCCGGATCTGTTTTTCATGAAACCGGCCAAACCCAAATTCCGATTGGTGGTGAAAGGAAGTCCGGCATCGCTGGCCGCCACGCTCTACGCCCAATATGGGGAACAGATTGAACTCGTGGCTGGACGTGCCGATATGCGCGGAAACTTTGCCATTCCAGACCCTCGGGATTTGCTGAAGTATCGTATTCGAAATATGGCTGCCGAGAAAAAAGCCGTTGAAAAATTAACTAAAGTTAACTTTGTGGGACGTGCCGGTGATACGCTTCGGAACATCGTAGGACCGAGAGAAGTGCTTAACTTTTTAGGAACCGGCGTACCTCAGGTGCGGCGATTTGGCTGGCAGGTCGAACTGGAAGGTCGCGTTAAACCCTTCGCGGCTTCAGCCGACTATGTCGTACCCGTCGTTCATGTGAATGAAGAAGGTTCGGGCAACTATTTCGACGTCAGCTACGAATACGATATCGGCACCAGTAGCATATCCGAGCGCGATATCCAGCGCGCGCTCATGAAAGGTGATTCGTTCATCGAACGAAACGGACGGACCATTCTGCTCGATGGGGATGCCATCATGCAGGCTCGCGAGGTTTTCGAGGACTGTGCGGTGGGCGAAGGTGCCAAGCCCGGCTCTTTCCGTATGAGTAGCATCTATGGCAGCTATGTTCAGTCCGCACTTACCGCATTGGATGGCATAGATATCGAAGCCACGCCTTCGTGGATGGAGAGTGCAAAGCAACAAAACGAGCAGGAAACCGTTCAGCCCGTTGAACTTCATCCAAAACTGAACGGGATATTGCGCTCTTATCAGCACGAAGGGGTCAACTGGCTTCGCTTTCTGGAAAATCGCGGATTCTGCGGTATCCTGGCCGATGAAATGGGCCTTGGTAAAACGATTCAAACACTGGCGTGGATTCAGCTGGGTCGCACGGCGGAAGCCCATCAGGGAAAACCTGCCTTGATTGTTTGTCCGACCAGTCTGGTTGAAAACTGGAAGGAAGAAGCTGAAAAATTTACACCCAATCTCAAGGTTGCAACATTTCATGGTACCGACCGCCACCGCAAATGGAAGAACATCGAAAAATACGATATTATCATTACTTCCTACGCCCTGATGCGGCGCGATATTGAAAAACATCTGGAATACACGTATTCAATTGCCATTCTTGATGAAGCGCAGCACATCAAGAATCGCGCAACGCAAAACTCGGTGTCCGCCAAGAAGATCAAAGCGGATCACCGTTTGGTACTTACCGGCACGCCGATTGAAAATGGAGTAACCGACCTGTGGTCCATTATGGATTTTCTGATGCCCGGTTATCTGGGAGACCACAAAACGTTCCGCGAATACTATGAACTACCCATCATCAATGGTGGGCAAGATGGCGAACATGCTCAGGCAAAGCTGCGCCGAAAACTGCATCCGTTTTTACTGCGCCGCATGAAGAAACACGTTGCCAAAGATTTGCCGCCGAAGATCGAGCGCATTGCTCCCTGCAAGCTCACGCAGGATCAGCATAAGGTCTACAAACAACTCCTTGAAGGTTCCAAGAACAAGATTGCCGATATGGTTGAAAAGGAAGGCTTCAACAAGAGCCGGATGGAAATCCTTAAAACACTGCTGCGTCTGCGCCAGACCTGTAACCATATCGATCTGCTTAAGCTCGAAGGTGTAAAGAGTAAAAATCCTTCCGCCAAAATGGAACTTTTCTTTGAGTTGCTCAACGAGGCCATGGACAGCAAACACCGCGTTCTCGTATTTAGCCAATTCACCAGCATGCTGGCTATTCTGAGAAAGGAAATGGATGAGCGGAAAATCAAGTACTGCTATCTGGATGGAAGCACAAAAGATAGGCAGGACGTCGTCCGTAAATTTAACAAAGACCACACCGTCCCCGCCTTCCTGATGAGTCTGAAGGCAGGCGGAACCGGCCTTAATCTGACCGGGGCTGATATGGTGATCCATTTCGATCCATGGTGGAATCCCGCCGTCGAAGATCAGGCCACTGACCGCGCGCACCGCATCGGTCAGAAGCGCACGGTTTACAGCGTCAAACTCATCACTAAAGGCACCGTCGAAGATAAAGTCCTCGCAATGCAGAAACGTAAGAAAATGGTAATCGACGCCACCCTGACCACCGACGAACAGGTCATGCAGAAACTCACTTGGGAAGACGTACAGGAACTGCTGAGTTTGTAGCATGGGCATCTTGCCCATGGGTTTACGGGCTGTAAGCCCATGCCTGAAGTATGGTTCGCTTTCACTTAAACCGATGCTCCAGCATTTGGTTAATGTTTCTAAATCGCACTGCCAAAAATGAGTACTTGCCAAATCAAATGTTATAACTATAGTTATTATATGGCCTATAAAACAAAAGTTAGAAAAATCGGAAATTCACTCGGCATCGTATTGCCCAAAGAAGCCTTGCAGGCAATGAAGGTGGAAGAGGGTGCAACGCTTTACATCACCGAAGCGCCTGAATGTTCGGTGCAGGTAACACCTCAGCAACCGGGCTTTTTCGAGAAGACGGAAATTGCTGAAGACCTGATGAAGCGGTATCGCAATGCATTGCAGGAACTGGCGAAGTGAAAGAACCGGTATGGATTGATGCGGTAGATTTACATGCGTTCCATCTGGAAATGCTTTCCATGTTTGGCGGGTTGGCTGGCGTGTGCGATGAAGGTTTGCTTGATTCGGCCTTGGGGCGTCCGCGCCATCTTTACGCGTATGGAACCTCGACCTTATTCGAGCTTGCAGCTGAGTATGCGGTGGGGATTATTAAAAATCATCCCTTCCTTGATGGAAACAAGCGCGCGGGTTTCATGGCAGCGGCTTTATTTCTTGAAGTCAACGGATTGCACTTTGGTGCATCCGAAGAGCAGGTTGTGCTCCATACGCTTGGACTTGCCGCCAGCGGAATCAGCGGAGCAGAATATGCAAGCTGGCTCGAATCTGTCTGCTCCCCCGTCGAATAGTAGCCAAGCTAAATATCGATTCTGGTGCCATCCATGAATCCGTGTCACACAAACAAAATCGTATGTTAATTTATAAACTACTTATGGATAATGGGATATGTATTGTGGAACTTTCTTCGTGAAAGCCGTAAAATACCGCCGCTGCCATGGAAAATTTGGTTCTTCACGGAAGTGCGTCCTCACAGGTTTCTCCTCGTCGAAAGATTGGGTAGGTCGTAGATCTTCAGGTGCAGATACCTTTCATCTCGATAGCCGTAGGCTTGCCGGGTTAACCAGCCGATCTT
>JAZGFK010000137.1:0-9443 GCA_036479375.1 Pontiella sp.
CCGATCATTTGCACGCGGTTATCAAGGATCAGGCTTTCTAGTTCGGCAACATGCGTGGAGGCTGCTGAGTTGTTTTGCCGTCGCAACGCCAGCGACCACACGCAGGTGTCCACAATGATTTTCATGCCCGGGCCCGCGTTGTTTCTTGTAGTCATAGTCGGGGTCGATCTCAACCGTTCCAAACAACGAGAGGATTTTTCGTTGTTCAAGATGGTTAACATATGCTTCCAGCGCTTCGGTTACTGCGCTTTTTTTGGTCTTGTGACCACCCAGTTTAACCGCCTTTTGAATCAGGGAATCATCAACCTGTAGGTTGATAGCCATGATTACCTCCTTGGTTATGTGTGGATTAACACACATTAAAATGTGTGTTAAGTGGTGTGGTTTTGGGCGTGGCAGGTTGGATGCCCTCGTGTCGATTCCGCCTAAAGGCGGGACTACATACCTTTTTCCTACGCCTTATTGAAAATGAAAGGCTTCTTTCGGTTGGGATAGGTGGTGCGGCAGATTTCGCAGACGGTGCCGTCGCAGCCGCGGGCAGTGCAGTATTCCCGACCATAGGTGATGAACTGCAGGTGTAGGTCTTCCCACTTTTCCGGCGGATAGAGTTTTTTCAGGTTTTCTTCTGTCTGGACGACATTTTTACCCTTGGATAATCCCCACCGCTGGGCCAGTCGGTGGATGTGGGTATCGACGGGAAAGGCCGGAATATTGAACGCATGAATCATGACGACGCTGGCGGTTTTATGGCCGACGCCGGCGAGCCGTTCGAGCTTTTCAAAATCAGCTGGAATTTCTCCGTTGTATTCATTGACGACGACCTCAGCAAGGCGCTTGATATTTTTCGCTTTGCTGTTCGCCAGCCCGCAGGTCTTGATGCATTCGAGAATTTCTTCAACGGACAGCGTCATCATTGCTTCCGGAGTGGAGGCTTTAGCAAAAAGAGCAGGGGTAACGATATTGACGCGTTTGTCGGTGCACTGCGCGGAGAGCAACACCGCGATCAGCAGGGTAAAGGCATCGGTATGATCCAGCGGAATCGGAACCTCTGGATAAAGCTCCTCCAGCTTATGCCCAACATACTCCGCGCGTTCTTTTCTTGTTTTCATGTCAGGGGTTTTATCTCACACAAAGACACGGAACCACTAAGAAGAGGAGATATTTAGGTTGCTGACAATAAACGGAATCTCCGCACATCGTGCGGAGGACATCCACTTACTGGTATTGTTGGGGGAGTTCGACAGTAACTTACACCCATCCCAGCTGTTGCATACTGATGGTATCGTTCCAGATCTTTGTCATATGCCGAATGAGATTACCTTCAAACTGCATAGCATAGACATAGTCGGCGGTAATCGTCTTCCCGGTCGGCTCACCTGGGCCTCCATGTCCAGTTTGCGTGCCGTGAAACACGGCGTAAGCCGCTACGCACGCACGATCTTCATCCTCAGCAAAGAACCGCAATTCATAATGTCCATCCGGTATCGGTGTGAGCAGGTTCTTATTCCATTCAGTATATTCCTGAAGGGTGCTTATATCCGCGAGTGCTCCTGCTTGCGCCGAGAATGACGCATCAGGGTGGCAGTAAGCTTTGCAATCTTCCCAGCCCTTGCCTGTTTCACAGGCTTCAAAAAACAGTCTGGCTTGTTCTAGAATTTCACTCATGTTCTGTTCCTTTGTCTCTTGTTGAGACAAATTATAGAATGCCGTAGGTTCTCCTGCAAATTGATTCACAGAAGATTATAGAGGCCCAAGCGACGATCTGAGCTGGCGATGGCAGGAAATAGAATGCGAATAAACGTAACGTTCGCTATTTAATACCTACAACATAGGCGACCCAGCCTTGAACGTTTTCGTAGGTTTTTCGGAGGCGGAAGGTTTCATCGGAGTTGCCGTCGTCGTCGAAATCATGGAGATAGACTTCGGCTTTGGAGAATCCGGCTTCAATCAGAATTTCCTGCAGCTCGGGAAGGGTCCACAATCGCCATTCATAGGTGAATGCTTTATCGATTCTTCCATATCCTGGAACCTTGAAGTGAATATGGCAGGTGGTGCCGTGATTGATCGGGTTGTATGCGGCTTGATCCCAAAGGTATTCAAAATCAGGAATTTCCATTCCCTCCGGGGTCGTGAATCTCGGGATTTCGCGGACATCGTCACTCTTAACCGTAACGGATTCCGTGCCGCCATAAATATCGACCACAAATAGGCCTTCCTGATTCAGCGACTGATACACCCGTTTGAAATAGTTGAGCAAAATGCCCCGCTGTTTGAAGACGCAGAACGAAAAGTTGAGTGCAAAGGCTAGATCGACCTTGGGCATTTTACCTTTAAGGACGTCCCCGCAAATCAGATGCACGCGGTTTTTTTGCTCATTCGATAATCCGGCGATATTGTATTTAATGCCCCAATCGAGGGTGGGCTGGTGAAAATCAATACCCGCAGCCTCATTTTTTTTGTTCCGTTCTACCCAGCGCGCCGCGAGTTTGGCGGTTCCACAAAAATCTTCCCGTACGGTTACCGGCTTTCGCTTCCAATGTTTGGAATAAACGCGCTGGCCGAAATCGAGGTCTGTATCGACGTTCTGAACGGAAGCTTCGTAGAGCCAGTGGATATCAGGAGGAGTCTTCTTTTTCTTAGCCATAATATGAGTAACGAGTGATTCGTGATTTAGCCTGCCAGCGGATTCATTTGTATTAAGACATCCGTGTTCATCTGTGGGCCCTAAATACACTTTGTGTGGATGGCGCGCAGTCCGCTAATGAGGTGTTCGTTTGCGCACAGGACGGTGGCGCCGTGTGGAATGTTCTTCTGCGAAAAGAGCGAGAGAACGGCGCCGGCCTGTTCGGCAATGAGCCCGGCGGCAGCATAATCCCACACATAGATTCCTGTTTCAAGAAAGCCGTCGCCGTTCCCGGCAGCAACATGACACAGGTCGAGCGCGGCAGATCCGGTAATACGAACTTTTTGGGTATTGAGTGCCAGCATACGAAACATTTCAAAATGAGGTTCATTGGCTGATTGCATATGTTTTGAAAGACCGGTGAAAATCATGGCATCCTGCAGATGCTTCGTTTCGGCGGCTTGGATTGGTTGGCCGTTGAGTTTGGCAATATCTTCGATGTGGGCGGTGTAGTAGTCGCCAAACTCCGGTGCGTAAACACAGCCGGCCAGAACCTTGTCGTGATAACGGACGGCAATTGAACAGCACCAGTAGGGGAACCCGTTCGTATAGTTCATGGTCCCGTCGATGGGATCTATAATCCATTCGTAGGCCTCAGCCTTGTTTTGCCGAATAGCCTCTTCGCCCAGAATCCCATGCTCAGGAAATTCCCCGGCAATCACACCTTCAGCAATTTTCTGGCACTCCATATCGAGCACCAGCTTGACGTCGTGGCTGAAGGTTTCAGTCGCCTCGGTTCGGCGGTCTTTGTTTTGGAGCGCGTGGTTTCCGGCGGCCTCTGCTGCGCAGATGGCTACGTCGAGTAGATGGGATAGTGCGATTTCAGTCATGCAGATATTAAGCTAAACATCACCTTACTTGGCAACGGTATTGTCGAACGAGCAATCATAGGCCCGGGGTTGGCTGAAGATAATATGGGCAATAACAGCCTGTTTCAGCGTTTTCCGGTTTTTAAGGTTTATGTTGATGTTTTCATTGGCATTGCTTTTCATTAGCGGAACGGAGGGTAGGCGCATGTTGCTGGTTCCGGCGAAAACGGAAGACGCTACCTGCGGAGGAGCCTGAAACGCGACCGTTTTTTCGATGCGCTTCAGTGTAGAACCATTCAGCGGCACAGGTTCCGGCATCGGGATGATTTCGGCGATGGGCTTTTCTAAATACTCAAGCTCTTCTTCGGATTGATCCATTTCCTGAGTGTAGTTAGGTCGTTCAATGTCATCCGGCCAATCGGGCATGGCGGTGGGTTGTGGTTGCAACTCCAACTTTTTGGCAATCCCTTCAAAAAAATCTTCCAAGGCGGAACGTTTCGGCGGAGCCGTCTCTTCGTTTTGCTGAACGGGAGCCGTTTTGCCTTTGGTTTTCTCGATTAGAAACTTCACGAGTTGAACCAGCGCGATGAATATAAAAAACAGGAATGGTCCTAATTCTTCCACAGTATGGTTCCTTTTTCCCCCGCAAATGACGCAGATAACACAGATTATTTCTTATCGGTGTCCATCTGCGTGATCAGCGGGCCCTATTTATTTTTCGGTGTCTTCGTTGTCACCGCCAGAGAGCGATTCGCGCATGGCGGTGTCGGCGCTGATGTTCTGCATGCGATAGAAATCCATCACACCCAGATTACCCTTACGGAAGGCCTCGGCCATGGCCAGCGGAACTTCGGCCTGGGCTTCAATTACCTTCGCTTGCATTTCCTGAACGCGGGCACGCATTTCCTGCTCCTGAGCAATGGCCATGGCGCGGCGGCCTTCGGCCTCGGCCTGACGCATGATCTTATCGGCATCGGCACGGTCGGTTTCAAGTTTGGCTCCAACGTTGGAGATCTGCCCGACTCCGGCCACGGAAATATCGGCAATATCGATCGAAACAATCTCGAAGGCAGTTTGTGCATCGAGACCGCTTTCGAGCACCTTGCGACTGATGGCATCGGGGTTTTCCAGCACGTTTTTATAGGACTCCATCGAACCAATAGCACTAACAATGCCTTGGCCGACACGGGCGATAATCGTTTCTTCCGTTGCTCCACCAACAAGGCGTTCGAGGTTGGTGCGGACGGTTACGCGTGCTTTGACGAGCAGGCGAATGCCGTCTTTGGCTACCGCGTCGAGCATGCCCGTCGAGGTCTTGGCTGAATCCGGACAGTCGATGACCTTTGGATTAACGCTGGTCTGAACCGCATCGACAATATTACGTCCGGCGAGGTCAATGGCAGCGGCCTGCTGGAACTGCAGTTCAATATTGGCTTTGTCGGCGGCAATCATGGCGCGGACGACATTCTGAATGCTTCCGCCAGCGAGAAAATGGGATTCGAGCATCGCGATAGAAATTTCGAGACCCGCTTTAGACGCAGCGATGTAGGTAAGAACGACCTGTGTGCCGGGAACACGCCGGAGTTTCATGCCGATGAGATCTGAAAAAATCTTGACCTTTACGCCAGAAAAAGTGGCGCGAACCCACAGATTTATTACGGACAGGGCTAATCCAAAAAACACGAGTACGATCAGTGATATTATGACCGTAAATATCAATATAATTTGATCCATGGCTACTTCTCCTCAGGGTTGTATTGTTCGTTTCTTAACTCTTCAAGTTTCTTCAGATTCTGCGGCACCTGAATGATCAGGCGCCGTTTTTCGATTAGCGAAAGAATAAGCGATCCCATTCCCAGCCAGATAACCGTCAGTTGAACGGGCATGCCGATCGACGGGATGATCGTGGCGAGGTAGATCACCGCAAGTCCAAGCAACATGGCCAGCAGGACCCGACCGATCGACGTGCCGAGCGAACGCAGAAGCAAGGATCCGATTACCAGCCCCATAACGATGCGGCTGAGATAAAGCATAATACCCCACGAAGCCAAAATCAAGGAGCCGAGGGGAATGCTGACGATCGAAGACAGGCTCATGATTCCAAACATGGGGAGGGCACCCGAGGCAAGAAACCCGATTGCCAGGCACTTCCAGGGTGATTTTCGTACAAACTGCGAAGCCATCGCGGTAGTCATAGGGAAGAGTGTGATAAATGGAACGCCGGCCAGGAAGGCCGCAAAAAACCACATGGCCCGCGTAGTCAGCCGGTTTACGGAAAACAGCGGTTCTGCTTCCGGGATTTCGCGTGCCAGTTTACCTTCAACGATACCTTCGGCGGGGAAGAGTTCTTTGTTGGCGGTATAGGCCAGATCGCCCTTGATGCTGGCGTCGCGGGAAAAAAGAATATCGGGAGCCGCCAGTTTGACATTTCCTTCAATGGTACCGCCTAAAGTAACAACCCGTGCCGCCGTGATGGTTACATTGCCGCGGATGATGCCCTCCTGAATGATGCTCGATGCAATCAACCGGACGTTTCCGCTGATCACGGCATTCTTTCCGATAATCACCGTTTCCGCCATAGCCATCACATTGCCGATTACAGCGCCATCAATGCGAACCATTTTCCCGGTCAGCCTGACGTTCCGGCTGCACTGGCCCTTAAGGTGCGAGCCCTCGCTGGCCGCGCCCCAGACATTGCCTTCAAAAGTGCCGTTCAGCTTTAGCTCGTTGGCGGACGTAATGAAAAGATCATTCTTGAAGGTGCCACCTGCTTCGATATGGGTGGCAATAACCCATTGTTCCTCTGCAACAACCTGATCCTCCGCAACGATGTACTCGTTTGTGGCAATAAAGTTGATGGCCTGCGCCTGAAAGGCAAAGGTGACTAGAAGAGCAAGGAAAGGGAGCTTATTCAGTTGCATAGTGATTACGTTTTCACGACGGAAACGTGCCCGCCGGTGGTGGAAGAAATTTTGATGGATTGACCGGCCTCGATCCATTCGGCATCGGCAACAACATCGAGACGCTTTCCGTCGAATCGGGCAATGCCGGAAGGCCGGAGCGTTGATTCGGCCTCTCCCTCCGTTCCGACAGGAAGGTCGTTGTCGGTGGTGTGGGATTTATAGTTCTGCGCACTTTCGGAAAGGGAAAGGTTTTTTCCAACGCGGCTTTTGGGGAAATAGCGAATCCAGACCACAAAGGTCAGGACGCCGAAAAAAAACAGGATAACGGCGCTGAACCAGTTCCAGGGAGCCGGAAATTTCTGAAAACCCAGCACAGCTGCAGAAATCCAGACAACGGAGCCGCAGATGCCAAGGATGCCGCCGGGGAGGAATATTTCCAGACCGATCAAGATAAATCCTGTGAGAAGAAGTGTGATGTATAACGTTATCGGTTCCATGAACAAGGATACTAGGAGGAGACGCTTCGGAATGAAAGTGCGGATTACCGGATTGTTGGCCTATCTTGGGGGTCGTTCCTGAAAGGTGTAATCATCATCGGCCCATATCCGGCACCCGCATCGGCCGGCGCCTTGAGGCATTGGTTAAGGAATGTCTTGCCCGTAATGATGGCCTGTGGAATATCCTGGCCAAGCGCAATGGCCGACGCAATGGCCGACGAAAGAATGCATCCGGTTCCGTGCGTAGCCTTCGTTTCTATACGCGGACTAGTGAGCCACACCGATTCATTGCCGTCTGTCCAATAGTCGGAGCATACATCTCCTTCTGCATGCCCGCCTTTGATCAGTACCGAGTTCGATCCCATTTCCAAAAGTTTAACTGCCATTTCTTCACAGGAAAGTTCAGCTCCAACAAGGTGTGCCGCCTCCAGAAGGTTAGGCGTTAGGATGGTGGTATGGGGGATGAACTGCTCTTTAAATAGGCTTAACGCCTCAGTATTCAGTAGAGATTCACCGGAAGTTGATTTTAAGACCGGGTCGCAAATTATCGGGCTGTTGAGGGCCGGCAGAAGGTTTGCTAGCTGCTTGCAAACGTTGGCAGATCCGAGCATGCCGGTTTTAATGGCCAAAGGGGGCAAGTCTACGGAGAGCGCCTCCAGCTGGGCTTCGATCATATTCGCAGAAACGTCCTCGATGGTGGAGACTCCGAGGGTGTTTTGGGCGGTAAGGGCGGTAATGATCGAACAACCATGCACACCGAAGGCACTCATTACCTTTAAATCAACTTGAATGCCGGCGCCTCCGCCGGAATCGGAACCCGCGATGGTCCATGCAATAGGGGAGCGGTCAAGCCGCATTAGTACGTTCCCGTCTCTTCCGGAAAATGGAATATGGTTTCGGTACTGCGAGCATAGCCAACTTCGTGAGCCACCTTTTCAACAAAATCGGGATCGGAGAAAAACCGGCGCTGGTTTTCTTTAAGTTCGTGTTCGGCGGAAACGGTAACCTCGATACGCTGTTGCAGGGTGTCATGTGTATTCTGGTAGACCTTCAGCTGCTTTACTTTAGGGGTAAATGCCAGCACGACACCAACGCACGCCATAACGACGACAGCGCCGAGCACGATGCGGTTGATCAGATTCCAGTATTTTTCCGTTTGCTGCATGATTTGTGACGAGTAACTCGTAATCCGTAATAATGGGTTGGAATATAGCGGGATTCTGATCCTCGACAAGATTGTTTTGGGTTTTACCACCCACCTGCGCTTAACGCTTGAGTTATAATTATAATGTCATACAGTGTCGTTATGGATAAAGTGAAGTTCGAGTGGGACGAATCCAAGAACCGCAGTAATCAAAAGAAACATGGTGTTTCGTTCGGGGAGGCGCAGACGGTTTTCTTTGATGATCGCGCCATTGAGTTTTACGACGATGAACACTCGGAATGGGAGGATCGGTTTTTGATGCTTGGCTATAGCTTTAAGCACAGCATTTTAATGCTGTGCTATTGCACACCTTGAAAATGATTCGACGGTTCGGATCATTTCCGCCCGTAAAGCAACGAATAACGAAAAAAAATTCTATAGGTGAAGCTATGAAAAAAGAATATGACCTCTCAAAAATGAAGAGCCGTAAAAACCCCTACGCTAAGGAGCTGAAGAAGCAGGTGACCATCCGTATGGGAGTGGACATCATCGAATATTTCAAAACGATGGCGGAGGAAACCGGCATTCCGTATCAGAACCTGATCAATCTCTATCTCCGAGATTGCGTGCAAGCCGACCGAAAGCTCAACATGAAGTGGGCGTCGTAGAAAATCAGATACACTCATCTCCTTACTATTGGATTTTCGCCGGAGGATTAGTTTACACCTGTTTATAGGTTTCTACCATTTAAGTACGTGTTGGATATGGTTGTGAACAGAAGAAACGTTCTCGTCTCACCCAATCAATGAGATGATCCGTTCGAGAATATTTTGTCCAATATTTATTATGAGTTCGAGGGGACAAAGCGGAGGTATCCACTTGCGGACCGAGCGAATGGGCAGTGCTGGTCTTTGAAGGGTGAGAATGATGCCGCTTGGCGGATATATACACCGAAAAAGGATGGTGTCATGATCACATCGTCAGTACGAAAACTATTCCAGAGCTCTAAAAATAGAGCACCCTAACTATATCTTTGCGTGCTACATCGGGAAAGTTGAATGCGAACCTAAGGCGAAACTAGAGGAGATTGCAAAATCCAAGTGTGGTGGTGGGAGTGAGGGACAAGCCCGAACTTTGTTGTTCAAGCGTGAATAGTTTTCCCATGAGGAGGAGGTGCGCCTATTATACCTAGAGCCCAATGATAAATTCCATGGGAAGATGTATTCTTATGAAATTGATGGGGCTGAATTTCTTGGGGATCAAATGTTGTTTGATCCACGGATGGAAGTCACTGAATTCACGACATGCCGGTCAATTCTTAAAAAATTGGGTTATGATGGAGAAGTAAGGCGATCCTCCCTGTATGACGCACCTCATGAATGGATTGTTTCGGTATGAGCAATAAAA
>JAZGFK010000138.1:0-39277 GCA_036479375.1 Pontiella sp.
GTCGATGGCTCTCCAAGGATCCCATTGGGATTCGCGGCGGGTTAAACCAGTATGTGTTCTGCGGCAACAACCCCGTGAACTTCATTGATCCATTGGGTTTGCAACAGGGAGATGGATGGAAAAATTCATCTGCGTTGACATGGTATTTAAGAGATTATGAGCAGGGCAATAAAAATGCACTGGCTCAAATCGGCTCAATCTATGCGGAAGGGGGCTATGGTATTGATCGTGACCTGGAAAAGGCGGAGTCATGGCTCAAAAAGTTGGTGAATGAAACGTATAAATCAGGGAGAAACTCGGCCAATCACTACGGTATTGGCAAACTAAAACTGAGTTATCATTCCGTTCTGGATAAAAAAGGACTCCATATAGATTATTTTCCAACCCTTGCATATAATGAATCTCTCGCAAGAAAAGATGATCTTGCTGGTACGGAATTCGCCGTATGGCTATACGCGGCGCACAAGAGTTCGGGGTAGCAAATGGCGAGCAAGCTGTACAATTTGCCAGCGATCTATGCCTCCAAGATGAAGACAATCCGGTTTATAGAAATACGCTGGCAGCTGCATGCGCACGTAGAGGAAATTTTACAAGAGCTGTTTATGAACAGAAAATCGCTATTGATTTGTTTTCGGTTAAGCGTAGGAACTCCGAAGAAGGCAAGGCCTACTTGGAACGGCTTGAGCTGTATGAGAAGGGTTTTTCATATGCCACTTACTGTGGATTAATTGGAGGCATCGGTGTCAGGCCTCAACATAAAAAGTAAAAAGGGGTCACCCATTAGAGGTTCCGGTCAACATCATGGTGGCGGTGGCTTTAGCCACTAGATCGCCCGCTTCGTTTTCGATGAAACCTTCCACAAAGGCGGTTCGCCGTGTGGAATTAACCAGTATGCCGTAGGCCGTCAGCATTCCGGAGTCAGCCGCTTTGAGGTAGTTGATCTTCATTTCGAGCGTAACCCCGACATTGGACTCTGACGGCAGCGTATCAAAGAAAGCGCGCGACATCGCGGTGTCGAGCATCGTGAACAGCACACCGCCGTGGACAATGCCGTAGCGGTTGCGGTGGTGCTCGGCAATCTCCAGGCGGATGACATACCGGTTATCTTGAAACCCCAGAACCGCGTATCCCACATGGTCATTGAAATCCATCAGGCCACCTCCTCCAGCGATAGAAAACTTTCCGACTGCGATTCGATGAAACGCAGCACTTCCTCGAAGACTTTTTCCCGGCCTTCCTGCTGCACCAGATTATGATAATCCGCCTCGACCACAACACGCTTTTTGATGGCTGAACCGATCTCTTTATAAACTATTTCCGCGCTTTGCGGATCGGCAACCGGATCCTCGTTCCCGTGAATGATAAGACAGGGTGACTCCACCTCGGGAAGAGCCTCGCGGCAGGCCGCGATTAAGTTGCACAGTTCGCGCACGCTTTCCAGATAGTGCACCGGATAATTGATATCCGGCGTTTCAGATTGATTTTTGATCGTTTCCGAAAACGTAGCTGGAATACGCAACGCTCGCATGAAGCGATTCCATCCCAGCGCGGCCGGTGTAAGCGTACAGGCCAGCCGGTTCATCAGAACCAGTGGCGTATCGATACAAAAGATCGAATCGACGGCATCCTTCTTGCGAGCCGCACTCAGTAGCACGAGCAAAGCACCTGCAGAGAAGCCGCCGAGAATCACCTTCCGACAACTATTTCGTAAAACGGCATAGGCACGGTTAAACGAAATCATCCAGTCTTCCCACGAAACGTCCAGCAGCTGCTCGGGCGTGGTTCCAAACCCTTGGAGCCGTGCGCCATAAACCGTGTAACCGGCAGCGTGCAAATACTCGCCCAGTGGTCGCATTTCCTGCGGCGCGGCAAGATAGCCGTGGCAAAGCAGAATCCCCGTGTCGCTGGTAGCGGACGGCAGAAAAAAAGGTCTTCCAATGCCCGGGGCTTTAGAGAGTCCTTGTTCATAGTACCACTTGTAATCTTCTTCAAAATGCGCAACATCCAGCGCACTTACTCTTTCTACAATTTCAGCGCGAAGTTTTTTCTGGGGCAGGTTCACATAGTGAGCAACGGTTTCCACCACATGCTTCATCGGCTCAACTTCGTTGGCGATCACGCGTGTCGTTCCATGTAGCCGGACATCTTCGTGGGTAAGCGTCTGCTTAACGTTCCGGTGCAGTACGCAGTACTCGCCGTCAACCCGCTTAACAATCCCTTCCTTCTCCGCCAGATGATAGATGTCTTCCAGATCCTCATCCGCCTCATCGGTAATCAGCCGGGTCAGATTATTTTGCAGCGAGGGATGTACCTGTCTGTTGCTCTGCTCCCGAATCGTCAGAGCCGAAAGGTACAGAGCACGGTGAAAATCCTCCATGGAAATGGACTCGCTCTTCAGTTCACGTAGTCCCGTGCAGAACAGGTGATCTAGATTGACCGCCGTTGTTCTATAAATCGTTTTCATAAAATCTCGGGTCAACGGCCAACGCTGACTGGATAAGATCATGTTTTCCCGTTGCATCTCGGTCAGGAATGGAATCTTCCTGAGGGCGGAAAGCGGATGCGTCAGGTATTGATTGACTTCGACCGGTGGACTGAAGTAGATCGTCATGTCCGTATGCTTAAGCAGCAGACTGCCCTCTGTCTTAAGTTCTTCCTCTAAAGACTCCGAGATGTTCGGCATGATGCCCAACGCGAGTCGTGAGATTGCATTATCGTCCGGCCGGAGCGGATAGAAGGTAATGTTGACCGGAGTGATGACCAAATCGGGAAAGAGCAGGCACTGATCCCGAGCAATCCCGTACTTCTCGCCCAGCTCCTTCATAACCGCTTCATCCCCTTCATGACAGGCCGTTAGGAAACGCTCCCGAACCCGAGCAGCCTTGAGTGCCAGCACCGCGGCTCCTGTATGAGGACGCCCTCCGCGCTCGGGATGCGCAATATGCAATTTTCCCTTATGAACAACTTGCTTGTTTTTAACCATCACCCCTTCCGGATAGATGACCCAATCGTGCCGACCGGTCACTAGGTCGCCGATAATCAACCGGTTTCGCAAAGGCTCACGCGTCGACCGGGCGCCCATTCGCCGAAGGTATTCCCCAAATATTCCCTTGAACAAACGAGCGTCGGCCAGCGAACGCAATTCCTTCTCAGCGTGCTTGTGAAGCACATACGGAACAATGAATGTTTCCATGCGCGTAAAGTGGTTCACAACAAAAAGCGTTGGCCGGTCAGTTATATTTTCCAATCCTTCAACATGCAGGGAAAATCCGAGAACACGCCTCAGTATCCCCATCATCGCGGCGGTGGTTCTGAATACTCGACTCGACATAATTTCACTCCTCCGGGCCAATCCATATAATTCCGTCTTCGAGCCATTTCATATCGCCCGCTGAAACCTGTTTCGCCAGCGTGTCGATGGCTCGGTTGTCATTGCTACGTAATGCAAAAAAATGAGCGGCGATACGCCGGGTGGCCTGCATGCAGAACAGGTCGGCCAGCTCAATCGGTGTCGTATCTTTTTGTTTCGTCTGACAGGCCAGCGCATAACTGCACGTGGCCGACATGGCAAACAGTTCGGTGCCGATGTCCATCAAATGCCCCAGCACAATCTGGCGACGGTCAAGCTTCGCTCCATATCGAGCCATCGCGTGAAGCAACCCGCGCGCCAGCCGATGCGATGTTCGCTGCAGATAGCGAAAATGCCGAGCCAGTTTCCCGGCATCTTTCGGGACCGTCGAGGGAAACATGCTCAGCCATTGCCAAGGATACCATCCAGCGTAGAACCCCAGTAACTTGAACCCCGTTCCAATCTTTATTCCAACCGGAACATTTTTCTTAAGCAAATTGGCCGCGCGTTTCAGATGCGGATCCATCGCCTCGCGCGCCAAAAACAGACGCATGATTTCCGAAGTGCCCTCGATGATTGTATTGATTCTCGCATCGCGCATCATCCGTTCCACCGGATACGGTGTTTCGCCACGTGCTTTGAGCGAGTCGGCTTTTTCATAGCCGCGTCCTCCGCGGAGCTGAAGGGTTTCATGCACGATCCGCCAGCCACTTTCCGAACAGAAATATTTTGCCATCGCGGCTTCCAACCGGATATCGACCTCCTTCATATCGGCATAACGCGAGGTCAGCATCGTCAGCGCCTCCATTGCAAAGGTGGTTGAAGCGATGTAGGCAATTTTTTCACGCCCGGCCTCGTGATGGCCGATCGGCTGCCCCCACTGTACGCGCTCATTTCCCCATCGCCGCGCAATCGAAAGGCACTGCTTTGCCATGCCCGCGCATGCCGCGGGCAACGTAAGCCGGCCCACATTCAGCGTGTCCAGTGCCAGCTTCAAACCACGTCCCTCTTCACTGATCCGATTTTCAACCGGCACCCGGACATTGGTGAACTCGAGGTTGCCGTTCTGCATGCCATTCAACCCCATGAAATCGCAACGCTGCACCACCTCCACACCGGGCATATCGCGGTCCACTATAAACGCGGTAACCTGCGGACGTTCCCTTCCTTTAATAACCTTCGGCGCAGTCTTGGCCATCACCACAAACACATCGGCCACAGGCGAGTTGGTGCACCATTGCTTTGATCCATTGAGGATATAATGCGTACCGTCGTCCGATAGCTTGGCCTCTGTACGCATCTGCGCCGGATCGGAACCTACCTCCCGCTCGGTCAGCGCAAAGGCGGAAATGGATCCGTCTACAAAACGCGGGAAATATTTTTTCTTCTGCTCCTCGGTGCCGAACAGCTTCAGCGGCTGGGGCACGCCGATCGATTGATGCGCCGAGGCCAGCACCGCCGTTGATCCGCAATAGGAAGCGGTCATCATCATGATGCGATTATAGTTTACCTGCGAGAGCCCAAGCCCACCGTATTCCTTTGGAACCTTCAGCGCAAAAACACCGAGCTTAGCCAGCCCCTGCATCACCTCGTCCGGAATTTCATGGGTGCGATCAACCTCATCCGGATCCAGATGGGTTTCGAGGAACTTGCGGATCTTCTTGAGATGCACATCGCCTTCCGCCTTATCATCCTCCGGCTGCATGGGAAACGGATAGAGTAGATCGCCGCGCCAGCGCCCCACGAACATTTCGCCGCCAAAACTTGGAAACTTCCATTGCGTCTGCCGGGATGATTCGGCGATTTCAAGTGCCGCGCGTTTACCTTCGCTCATGTTCGACGTATCGATGATCATCTGGTCTTCAGGTTCTTTTTTATTCATGATGACTTCCTTTTAAAATCAGTCCTCTCCGTAAAATCGCGCCCCTTCCGCATCCATCTCTTGCAAAAAACCGGTCGGCGCGAACCGATCGCCGCACGTTGTCTTCAACTCCAGCAATCGTTTATTAATGGAAGGAATGCCGCGCTCGTCTGCATAGCGCAACAGCCCTCCCCGGAACGGTGGAAAACCGATCCCTGCAACCAGCGCCATATCCAGATAATCCACACGTTCCACAATCCCTTCCTCCAGGCACATAATCGCCTCGTTCAACATAATCAGAATTAGCCGATCGACAATCTCTTCATCAGACACGACCTTCATTTCATACTGTTCGACCAGTTTAAGGGCTTCTGCGTTGACTGTTCGTTGCTTCCCATTGTGCAAATAAAAACCCGCCCCCGACTTTTTCCCCAACAGGCCGGCGTTGATAAAATTCTGAAATACGGGCGCGGCCTGCAGGCGCGGCGAAAATCTGGCTTCGAGTTCCTGAATCACTTTGAAGCCGACATCAATGCCGGTTTCATCAGCCAGCACAAACGGCCCCATGGGCATACCGAACGCTTCGATCAGCCGATCTATCCGCTCGAATTCAACGCCCTCTTGCATAAGTAATCCAGCTTCATTCAGGTAGGGAATCAGAATACGGTTTACCAGAAACCCGGGGCTGTCCTTCACCACCACCGGCGTCTTCTGCATTTCATGCGCCAGTGCCACGACCGACGCGATGGCTTCATCCGATGACTGCTCTCCCGCAATCACCTCGACCAACGGCATCCGGTTAACCGGATTGAAAAAGTGCAGACCCACAAATCGAGATGGATGCTTGAGCACGGTCGCCATTTCGGTGATTGAAAGAGCGGAGGTGTTCGAGCAGATAATCGCATCGGCAGATACCGCTTCTTCCATTTCGGCAAGTACTGCTTTTTTCGCACCCATCTTTTCGACAATCGCTTCGACGACGATGTCGACTTTGGCGAAGCCCGAATAGTCGAGTGTTCCCGTAATGCGATGCATATTGACTGCCACCTCGTGCGGCTTGATCTTACGGATCTTCACGAGTTGCCGATAATAGTCGGACGCCTCGGCAAACCCCTTGCCCACGGCATTCCACGAAACGTCCTTCATCCGCACCGGTCGGCCATACTTGCTGAACAGCCAGGCAATGCCGCCGCCCATCACCCCAGCACCAAGAACCGCCGCACTGCGAATTGCCCGGGGGTTAACATCGGTCTTAATCCCTCGCTCTTTCTTAAGCCGCTGATCCGAATGGAACAGTCCGATGAGGTTGCGGCAAATAGGAGTCGTGACTAGCTTTGAAAATGCGCGCGATTCATTCTCCAATGCTTGCCGGAACTTCCCGCGCCCACTTTCCCGCATCAGCGTAAGGATTGCCTCGACGGCGGGATAATTTCCTTTGGTGCGCCGGAGGGCATTTTCCCCCGCCTTACGGAGAATAAGATTCCGTACGGGCCGGCAGCGTTCCATTCGATGCGACTTACGCTTCTTTAAGATGGCCCGACGGCTTTTCCCCGACAGGCAACGCTCGACAAACTCGTGCGCCTGCTCCGCTGCAAACTCGTGCGGCACCAATGCATCGACCAGCCCGATACGGAACGCATTGGTGCCCGATACAGATTTCCCCGAAAGGATCATCGTCAACGCCTGAACCAACCCCACCAACCGCGGAAGCCGTTGCGTACCGCCCCATCCGGGCAGGATGCCGAGGTTAACTTCTGGCAAGCCGAGACTCGTTTGGGGAGAATCAGTTGCCACGCGGAACGAACATGCCAATGCGAGTTCCATTCCTCCCCCAAGACAAACGCCATCGATAACGGCGATCGTCGGATATTTTAGTTCTGCCAATTTTAAAAAGACGGCCTGACCGCGTTGTGACTTTTCATATGCATCGGCTTCATCCTTAATCTGTTCGATTTCGTTTATGTCCGCGCCGGCAATAAACACGCCCTGTTTTTTGCTGGAGACAACCAGCGCCTTGATGTTCGAATTTTTCAATTCGCCATCGAGCAATGCGTCGAGCTCGGCCATTACAATTTCCGAAAGCTTATTCACTTTTTCGTTCGGCAAATCGAATTCGAAATAGGCGATTCCAGATTCATCGGGAGGAAATAAACACAGGGCATTCATTATTCCACCTCCAGTACAAAAGCCGCGCCTTGACCACCACCAATACAAAGCGTCGCCAGCCCGCGTTGGAGTCCGCGACGGCGCAGTTCCTTGAGCAGTGTAATGACCAACCGTGCACCGGTGGCACCCACCGGATGCCCCAGTGCAATCGCACCGCCATTCACATTGAGTCTATCAGGATCCAACGTGCCCACGGCCTGTTCGCGACAAAGGAAGTTTTGGGCGAACTCGTGCGATGCAAAGGCCCGTTCGCAGGCCAGCACCTGCGCCGAGAAAGCTTCATTGAGTTCAATGAGCTCAAAGTCGTTTAGCACAAGTCCGGTTTTATCGAGCAGCTTGGCCGTGGCATGAACAGGGCCCAGCCCCATGCGATCACCGCCGAGTGCAGCGTAGGCATAATCCCGGATATAGCCCAGTGGTTCACGTTCCATGGTCTTCGCCTTTTCCTCCGACATCACCAGAGCTACCGCTGCGCCATCGGTCACCTGCGAGGAATTACCAACCGTCACCGTGCCCGTTTTACGGTCAAAATAAGGGCGTAGCTTTTGCAGATCCTCCATCGATTGGTTCGGACGGGGCCCTTCGTCGCACTGCTGGATCTCCGCGTATGCCGGCGGGATCGGAACGGGTATGATCTCATCACTGAGCCAGCCAGCGTCGATTGCTTTGCTTGCCCGCTGGTGGCTTTGAAGGGAATAGCGATCCTGTTGCTCACGCGTGATGCCAAACTCACGTGAAAGCTTTTCGGCCGTGAGCCCCATGATCATGCCGCATACAGGATCGGTCAGACCCTGTTCCAGAGCAATAACCGGTTTAAGATACGGCAAGCGGAATGAAGCAATCGCCTTAAGTTTTTGTGATCGTTTTTTTGCCCTGGCCAGACGCATAAAAAGCCCGGTCATTTCCGGGCCGTAGAGCAGCGGAATATTGCTCATCGACTCCGTGCCGCCAACCAGCACGGTTTCGGCATCGCCCGCGGCGATCATTTGAGAGGCGGTCGTGAATGCCTGCATACCGGAGGCGCAGTTGCGATGCACGGTGTGTGCGGTCACTTCGGCCGGCAGCCCGGACTTGAGCGCAATTACGCGCGCAATGTTTGCCGCATGGATCGGTTGCGCCACATTGCCGAAGACCACTTCATCGATCTCCCCCGCCGGGAACCCGGTTCGCGCCAGCAACTCTTTTACGGCGAACGCCCCGAGATCATCCGCCTGCACGGTCTTGAGTTTTCCACCCGCTTTGCAGAACGGCGTGCGGATACCGTCAACAATGGCCAATCGCGATTTCACGAAATTCCTCCAAGAGTTGGTTTTCATCATAAAGCTTTTCAATCAGCTCTGTGTAGTGTTCCTCTATCGCATGCCGCCGGATTTTCATTGTGGGAGTCAGCTCGCCGTTTTCGGTCGAAGGCGTTTCCTTCAGTAAGGCATAGCCATGTATTTTTTCCCAATGGTCGAGATCCGAATTTACCTGCCGAATGTGTTCTTCGATTTTTTGTTTCAAAGCCGCCGGCCCCATTTCGGTGGCGATTGCGCTGAGAAAGAGTAGGCAACTGGTAAACTTGCGGGCCTCGGCGATGATGCAGGCTACTTCCACCAATACGGAACGACACAACGCCTGCTCCAGCGGCCCTGGGAAAACGGTTTCTCCGGTCGAGGTTTTAAACAGCTCTTTTTGCCGGGCAACAATGGTCAGATAGCCTTCGTCATCCATACGCCCCAGATCACCCGTATGGAGCCACCCGTCGGAATCAATCACCCGGGCAGTCTCTTCCGGCATGTGGCGGTAAGCGCGCATGATGCTGGGGCCGCGCGCCCACACTTCGCCCTCTTTCGAAATCCTGAGCTCGACGCTGGCCAGCGCACGCCCCACCGTTCCTATCTTGCGGTGTCCGGGATAATTCACACTAATAACCGGAGAGGCCTCGGTCATGCCATAGCCTTCGTAGATGGGAATACCCATCCGGACAAAAAAATGATTCAGCTCATCCGGCATGTGTGCGCCGCCTGCTATCACTGTATTAAGTTTGCCACCGAAGGCGTTCATCACTTGCCAACCTACGAGCTGGTCGGCAATCCAGTTAGCAGCTGAAAATCCTTGATCTTCGAGATATGACCGGTTCGCCCGGCGAAAAGTCCACCGGGCAAAGCGTCCTTTCAGACCGGGGATGCCGGCGGCTTTTTCACGGATTCGTCCGTGTGTTTTTTCCAGTAACCGCGGCACCACAGTCATCATTGCAGGACCTACATCTCGCATCAGTTCTCCCACCTTGTCGACGTCATCGACGAAATAAATGCTCATTCCCATAATCAGGTAGAGATAGATGACAATTCGTTCAAAGGTATGTGCCACGGGCAGCAGACTCAGGGCCCGATCGTTACCGGGATCCACTGGAAATAATTCTCGAATATCGTGAAGTTGAGCGACCAAATTCTGATGCGTCAGTTCAACCCCTTTCGGCATACCCGTTGATCCGCTGGTATAAATTATAACGGCCAGATCATCCGGACCAATTCGATCCAACAGTTGATTGGTCAATGCCAGATCTTCCTCAAGAAGTTCTTCCCCCTCATCATAAAGTTCTTCCACGTGAACAACATTCATCCGTTCACCCGCGGATTGATCGGTAATGACCAGATCAAACTGGTCGGCAAACGGAAGGAACCGCTCCCATAAAGTTTCGCCGAAAACAAAAATCGATTTCATTCCAGAATCATCAACTTTGAACTGAAAATGTTTCGCGGAAAAATCGACGAAGAACGGAATTGATACGCCGCCAGCGAGCATGATGGCCATGTCCGCCACGAGCCAATTGGTACAAGGTGATGCCAAAACCCCAATTGAAGATCCATGGACCGGAATTCGGGCATCCAACGCAAACGCCAGCGTGCTTACCCGCTGTTGAAGTTGAACCATGGATACAGGAAGCCAAGTGTTCCCGACCCTGTCGTTTACGACCCGCGCATTTACATGTTGTGATGCGTGGCGAATCAACATCTCAGGAATGGTACAGAACTGTTCCATACAACCTTCGCCTTTCGTTCAACGAACTGGCTGATTATAATGCCGAGTCTTTAAATCGTCAAGGTGCTGATTTCAAAGAGAACAAGACATTACAAAGCTGTTTCGCCTCTACAAAAGAGACAGCGCATCGACATCCACGTTCAAAGAAATCCCGTTCGGTAGTTTAAACGAAGACTGAACGTGGCGAATGGGCCGGGTCATTTTTATGGTGTGCTCGCAGCGGAGCATAATCTGAAAACGATATAGACCTTTAGCACGGGCTAACGGTGCGGGCATGGCGGGCGAATGCGTGACGGATTCCGGCAGTAGTTTTGCCAGCCGCTCTGAAAACCCATCCGCCGTCTGCATCACGTCAATTTCGTTCTCACCTTTAAACGTGAGTAACACCAAATGGGAGAAAGGCGGATAGGAAAGTTCTTTGCGGAATTCCAGATCCTGCGCGCAGAAGCCTTCATAGTCCATACTGCGCGCGGCCTGAATCGCCGGGTGGTGAGGCGTGTAGGCCTGTACGATCACTTCGCCCGCCTTTTCGCCACGCCCAGCGCGTCCGGCAACCTGTGTGAGCAATTGAAATGTGCGTTCGCCAGCGCGGAAGTCGGGCACATGTAGCGACATATCAGCATTGAGCACGCCGACCAGTGTGACGTTCGGAAAATCGAGTCCCTTGGCAATCATTTGAGTGCCGAGTAAAATATCGATTTTCCCGGTGCGGAACTTATCGAGCACGGTACGGTAGGAATCCTTCTTGCGCATGGTATCGGAATCCATCCGCGCCACCTTCGCGCTGGGGCAAAGCTTTTCGAGCACCTCTTCAATCTTCTGGGTTCCCATACCGGCATACTTGAAATCAGGATCGCCACAGTCTGGACAACGCGGCGGCACCTTTTCTTCTGCTCCGCAAATATGACAAAGGAGCTTGTGCTGCTTTTTATGATAGGTCAGCGAAACGCTACACTCATTACATTCGGCCACATAGCCACATTGCTCGCACTGGAGCGACGACGAAAACCCGCGGCGGTTGAGAAAGAGAATAACCTGCTCCTTAAGGTTCAACCGATCATAGATCCCCTCCACCAATTCCCTCGAAAAAATCTGCGGGCGTCCATCCTTCTCGGCTTCCAGACACATATCGACCACACGCATCAACGGCATGGACCGGTCATCAACGCGCATCAGCATTTCGGCCAGTTCGTAGCGTCCGTCACGGACGTTCTTGAACGACTCCATGGCCGGGGTGGCGGAGCCCAACACGACGCAACAATTTTCTAGATGGCCGCGCATCACGGCCACGTCGCGCGCATTGTAGCGCGGCGATTCATCCTGCTTGTAGGTCGCCTCGTGCTCTTCATCCACGACGATGAGTCCCACATTCTCGATTGGAGAAAAGAGCGCCGAACGTGCGCCGATGGCAATCTGTGCCTCGCCGTTGCGGATGCGGTGCCACTCGTCGTGCCGTTCGCCGTCGGACAGGCTGGAATGCAGTACCGCTATGCACTCGCCAAAACGTGAACGGAATCGATCTACCGTCTGCGGTGTTAATGCAATTTCCGGAACAAGGACAATCGCACCCTTGCCCTGGTTGAGCGCGTGCTGGATGGCCTGCAAATAGACCTCGGTCTTTCCGCTACCCGTCACCCCGTGCAGCAAAACGGTCTTCGGTTTGTTCAGATCCATCGAAGCGCAGATTTTATCGAGTGCTGTCTTCTGCTCGACCATCAGATCAAACGGCTTGGTGCGCAGCAGCTCCAATCCCGCATGCGGATCGCGTTGAATGGTTTCTTCTTCAATCGAAACCACTCCGTTTTTTTCCAAGGTCCGAATCGGCGAATCTGAATATCCCGTGCGTTCCTTCAACTCTGAAAGGGTCATTGAACCGTGCTGTAGCAGCGTTTCGACCACGAGCTTTTGCTTGGGGGGAAGCTTGCCGTAGACGGAGTATTCTGCTCCGTTGGGCTGGGCTGAGCAGGTTGGTTCTTTCGGTGCGTAGATGGGATCGATCAACGTTTGGCGTTCGTCCTGAACGGAGCAGGAAGCTCCGTCTACAAGCGAAACGAAAAGTTGTTTCTTGTGCTGGGCACCGCGTTTTCGGACGGCGCTGGGGAGGACAGTGCGGACGGCGTGTTCGATGGGTGCGCAGTAGTAGTCGGCAATCCAGTAGGCCAGTTTCATAATTTCGTCGGGGATCAGCGGCTTGTTGCCCACCACGCCGATAATATCCTTCAGCTTGTCGCCGAAAGCCGAATAGTTGGCGAGCCCGACCACGAAACCGCGCAGCTCGCGCGTCTTGAACGGAACATTCACCTGCGAGCCAACGTGGATAGACGATTGCAGATTCGCGGGGATTCGGTAATCGAATTCCCGGTCCAGCGATATCTCCACTACAACTTTCGCGATGGTTGCCATAAGCGGAGGAATGTAGTTATCCCTGATTGGAAAGGCACGAAAAAAGCCCCGGTTGATTCCGGGGCTTTTCATTACGTGTTTTGCGTGGCTTTAGAACTTATAGCTTACCACACCATTGATGGCCTGGTTCTGCCAGTTGCCAGAGAACGTCGGTTCGTATTCCAGACCGATAATCCAGGCATCATTGAGATACCAGTTTCCGTTCAAGCCCAGCACGAATGCGCTACGATCCGCATCAGACGTACTCGATTCCTGATTGATTCCGAGTATGCCGGTGCTCACGCTGATAATGTTATCGAGGTGCTCGTAGCGCCATCCTGCAAGCACTCCTAACGGTGACCGACCCTTCAAGGTTCCCATCGATACCATCGTCAGTTCCCTCAATATAAGCATCCGCGTATGCAGAACTACTGATCGAGTTGGCCGTTCCGCCAGAGGCCTGAACAACGATACTTCCCGCTAGGTCACCATCGATATGCTCGACACCATAGGCACCGGCATCCGCATAGTCCCCAGAAGCCGTGACCCCGTCACGCTGCAGCCGAAATTGCACTGCTGACAGAACCTTCAACTTCGTAAACGCCATAGGCGCCGGTGTAGGCATCGGCAGTGCCGCCGGGTACAGTTACTTTTCCTCCCCTAGCGGTGACAGAAACATTGCCGCCCAGATCACCGACGAGTGTCGCATTGATTCCTGAAGCCTCCACTGACGAGTCCAGATTGCCAGCATAGGCAGACTGGTTATTGACCACCGTGACAGCGCCTAAATTTTGATTGGTAATGGAATCACCAACAATTCCAGCGAGATCCAAGCTTCCCGGATTCCCACTGGTTGCCGTATTATATACGGAAATTCCGCCGGGGTCCTGCAACGTCCCGTCGCCGTCAAAAACGATACCTGCCGCGTTGGTATTCAGCAGGGCTGAGTCGACCGAAACACTTTGAGACAATGTAACCGAGCCGCCATCCGTTACGTTTGTATAGAGCGCGTAGTATTGCGCGTTGGCAGATGGACTGCCCAACAGCATCCCGAATCCTAGCAGGACACCTGTTGTGATGTTATATTTTTTGTTACTCGCTTTCATGGCTCTCCTAAATTTCTTACAAAGAAACACCCTCCGTCTTGTGCCTCATCGGCTTGTGGATTGATTACAATTTCTAATTCCGCCTATCTTTTAGATGAATTTATTTTTCATCTCACAAAAATTGATAAATAATTGCTCAGTTACTTTTCTATACATGAAAGTATTTATTGCGTTTCTAATTTGAAGCAGGGAAAAATGATTCCGCCACTTGATTTGCCGTCCGTGGACAGTAGTATCCCCCGCATGTTTAAGACGTTGGAGATCGACCGCCTGAATCCGGAAACCGTCCTGTTGCAGCAGGCACAAGCTGTTCTGCTGAATAGCGGACTGGTGATTGTGCCGACGGAGACCGTCTATGGGGTTGCCTGCGATCCGGCGGCCGCGGGAGCAATGGAAAAGCTGATTGCGGCCAAGGGGCGCGAGGGGGATAAACCGATTGCCCGCTTAGCGGCAAACGGGGAGCAGGTTCAAGCAACCGCTATCGACTGGAATACCGGCCTGCAGGCCCTGGCGGCCAAATACTGGCCGGGCCCTTTGACGATTGTATTGGAAACTGCCGAGGGTTGGACGGGTTACCGCGTGCCGGATCATGCCGTGGCCGTCGGTCTGGCGGAAACCTGCGGGCGGGCGCTTGCGCTGACGAGTGCCAATCTGAGCGGAGAACCGGATACCAAAACGGCGATTGAGGCGGCGAAGGCGATTGAGGCGGATCTCGTGCTCGACAGCGGTCCCTCTGCGGAACAGGCTATTCCTAGTACGGTCGTGAAAGTGGACGGTGTAAATATCGAATGCCTACGCGAAGGGTGTCTTCTTTTCTCCGAGGTGATCGACGTGTTTAATCGAGGAATGGAGGAATGAAAATGGTTCTTTTTGTATGCACAGGAAATATCTGCCGCAGCCCGATGGCGGAGGCGCTTTTTATACACCGGATAGGCAAAAATACGGGATGGGATGCAACTTCGGCGGGAATCTATGCGCCTAATGGTTCTCCAGCCAGCGATCATGCCGTTTCTGTTCTCCGCGAACTGGACATCGATCTAACGGGGCATCGCAGCAAAGTACTTACCCCGGAACTGGTTGGAAGTACGGATCTGATTGTAACAATGACTGAAACGCACCGTAATTATATCCTCGATTTGTTTCCAGAGGTTGGAAACAGAGTTTTCTTGATTAACGCGTTCGGAACGTCGAAAGTGCCCGCCGATGTGTCAGATCCGTACGGAGGATCGTTAAATACATACAAAAGAACGCGGGATGAGATTGATCGGGCCCTTTCGGACCTGATCCTTTTTATTCGCACCGGACAAAAATAAGATAAGGACCATTTATGAAGATAGCAATAGGCGCAGACCACGGCGGATTTGCACTGAAATCCCGCATTGTCGACATTCTCAAAGAAAAAGGCATTACCGTTGAAGACGTTGGCTGCTACAGCACCGATTCGGTTGACTATCCCGACTTTGCGGCGGCTGTCGCCGATGAAGTTTCCAATGCAACGGTTGATCAGGGTATTA
This sequence comes from Pontiella sp., assembly GCA_036479375.1. Classification (GTDB taxonomy): domain Bacteria; phylum Verrucomicrobiota; class Kiritimatiellia; order Kiritimatiellales; family Pontiellaceae; genus Pontiella. The sequence continues at coordinate 15,403 of JAZGFK010000138.1, forward strand.
TTATTTGCACCAGCGGAATCGGCGTCAGCATAACAGCCAATAAATTCCCGCGTGTTCGTGCTGCGCTCTGTATGAACGCTGAAATGGCATCTCTGACCCGCCAGCACAACAATGCAAATGTACTTTGCCTCTCTCAGAAATTTACTCCCGAAGCAGATGCCGTTAAAATTCTCGATGCATGGCTTGCGGCCGAGTTCGAGGGTGGGCGGCATGATCGCCGCGTTAAGAAAATTAAGGACTATGCGTCTGAAACCACCGGGACGATTGCGGTTTACGATACAGATCCTGAAATCTATGCCCTTCTGAAAAAAGAAGACCAGCGTCAGAAAGAAAATCTTGAACTGATTGCTTCCGAAAATATTGTGAGCAAAGCCGTCCGCGAAGTCGGCGGATCGCGCTTCACCAACAAATATGCGGAAGGGTATCCCGGCAAACGCTGGTATAACGGTTGCGAATGGGTCGATGAAGCTGAACGCCTTGCGATCGAGCGCGCGAAGGAGCTGTTTGGAGCCGAGCACGCCAACGTGCAACCACATTGCGGCAGTGGCGCGAACATGGGAGTTTATTTCGCCGTTCTGAATCCCGGCGACACGATCCTTGCCATGAGTCTGGCTGAAGGCGGGCACCTTACCCATGGCCATCCGATGAACTTTTCGGGCCGCTTATTCAATATTGTCCCTTACGGGGTTGATCACGAAACCGAGCAGATCGACTACGAAAATATTCAGCAATTGGCGGATGAACATAAACCAAAAATGATCGTGGCCGGTGCCAGCGCCTATTCCCGTATTATTGATTTTAAGCGTCTACGCAAGATTGCCGATAGCTGCGGGGCCTATCTGATGGTCGATATGGCGCACATCGCCGGGCTCGTTGCCGCAGGCTGCCACCCAAATCCGGTTCCTTATGCTGAGTTCGTGACAACGACCACACATAAAACCCTGCGCGGACCGCGCGGCGGCATGATCCTGTGTCAGGAAAAATTTGCGGCGGATATCGACAAACAGGTTTTCCCGGGCATTCAGGGCGGACCGCTGATGCATACGATTGCGGCGAAGGCGGTTTGCTTTCATGAGGACCTTCAGCCTGCATTCAAGACGTATCAACAGCAGGTTGTGAAAAATGCTCAAGCATTAGCTTCCGCTTTGGAAGACGATGATATCCGCTTGGTTTCGGGCGGCACGGACAATCACCTGATGCTGGTCGATCTGACTGCGGCGAATATTTCCGGTAAAGACGCGGCCATTGCTTTGGATAAAGCGGCCATTACCGTAAATAAGAATGGCATCCCATTCGATAAGAAGAGTCCATTCGTTACTTCCGGAATCCGTATCGGTACGCCAGCCATCACGACGCGCGGCATGAAAGAGCCGGAAATGGAAAAGATTGCCGGCTTTATCAAGCGGGTTATTCGTAACTCGGAAAATGATGCGGTTCTCGCCCAAGTTCGGGAAGAGGTTATCGCCCTTACGGCCGAGTTCCCGATTCCGTAATTAAATTTTCCACTCTCAGGAAAAATAAAAGCGCCCATATAAACCAGGGCGCTTTTTTCGTTTTCAGGGAGGAGATGGAAAATCTATTTTTTTGGTACAAGCCGTTCGACCAACATGACGTCGCTCGATCCCTGTTTACTGTCAAACAGCTGATAGTTGTTTGGCAAACTGGGGTACGTAATGCTGTTGGTGGCCGCAATCGTGGTACGCTGCTGCAGCGCTGCAATGTTGTTATTCGGCATGTAAATACCTGTACTTTGGGACGAGTTCTGCGAACTAATACCCACATACTGCAATGCTACAAATGCAATAAAGCAGGCCGCAATTCCATATTTAGGCTCGGAAAAAAACCAAGGAATATTGAGTTCGATCAGATCCCCAATAGATTTACGCTTATTCGCGTTGGCTTCGCGTACCTGCCGCATAATGTTCTGCTTATTACGGGTCATACGGGCCGTTTCCGGCTTTTCGTACTGTTTGAGGTGCAATAACTGCTTCAACAGTATCTCAGCTTGGTTTTCAACCATTACTTCTAAGTTGTTATTTTCGTTCTTCATTTCACGAATTCCGCTAATTCTGCCTGCATTTGTTGTCTCGCGTAAAATAATCTCGAACGAACCGTTCCCACTGATGCCCCCACCACTTTCGAGATTTCTTCGTGTGGAATTCCCTGCATATCATGCATAACCACAACTGTTCTGTGTTTTTCTGACAGGCTTTGCAGGGCTTCGTTCAATTTTATTTGAAGCTCCGATAAACTGATGTTTCGCAGGGGTGATCCCTTAGACGTTAAATCGTTGTATGATTCGTCTATTTTTATTTCCTGATCGAACTGATCAAGGCTCAGGGCTCGCTTGCGATTGCGCTTTTTCCTATAGTTTATGGTCTTATTTACGGCAATGCGGTAGAGCCATGTGTAGAAGGAAGACTTCCCTTTAAAGCGGGGAAGCGCCTCGAACGCCTTCACGAAAACTTCCTGAGTCAGGTCCTCGGCATCCTCCCGATTACTGCACATATTATAGGTCAAGCCATAGATTCTTCCGTGATAGCGCTCAACCAGCATATCGAAGGCATGAATATCCCCCTGCTGTGCCTTGAGCACAAGCTCATCATCAGGAGGCCCTTCATCCGGCTCCTCTTCTGGCACATCAACGGAAACTACATCCTCTGGCACCTCATCCGACTCTATATTTTCATCTGAAATCATACTTGCGCGCCATGTTATGCCAAAGCGCCCCCCTTGCCAGCAAAAAGAATCAAGACCTTCAAAGCCTGATCAACGTTCAATTATTTTTTGGAGGGCGGTTCTTTTCCCAGTTCCGTCAGTACCAGCTTGAGATCCATCCACGCATCTTTCTTCTTTGTCGGGTCGCGCAGCAGATACGATGGGTGAAAGGTTGGCATGAGCTTGATACCTGCATATTCCTGCCAAACCCCGCGCATTTTCGTAATGCCAACGGGCTTTCCGAGCAGTCCTTCCAATGCGGTTCCGCCGAGTCCGACGATAACTTTCGGCCGGATCATCTGAATCTGCTGCCTCAAATAAGGGAGGCAGAGATCCATTTCCTCGCGTACAGGTTTGCGGTTATTCGGGGGGCGGCACTTCACTATATTCGAGATGTAAACATCTTCGCGCTGGTACCCCATCGCATTGATCATTTTTTCGAGTAGCTTGCCGGCCTTGCCAACAAATGGACGCCCTTGGGCATCCTCTTCAGCTCCCGGTCCCTCGCCAATAAACATGATATCCGGCGAATCCCTGTTGCCCTCGCCCGGTACGGTATGGGTGCGTTCCTGGCATAAACCGCAGTTCGTGCAGTTGGATATATGCGTGGCAATTTCTTCTGCTGATTGGAAATTTTCAGGAATCGGCGATACCTCAACCGTTGTAACCTTCGGCGCGATCACGTCCGGTTCCTTTGTCAGCGCCTCAAGGACAGAACGGTCGACTTCCAACCGCTGAACGCCTTCATCCCGTTGGTATTCGAGATATTTCTCCAAATCCTCAATCAAACCGTAGTATGTGGTCTCTGCCATTATCTGTTCCGTAAAAGTTCTAAAAACTGGCGCATATCATCAAATAACGGGGCTTCGAATGAAAGCCTTTCCCCGGTAGTCGGATGCGTAAACGCCAGCTTTGCAGCATGCAGCATTTGACGCTCCGGCTTCATTGGCAGCTTGTTTACACGATCACGACCGTAGGTAGAATCCCCAATAATAGGATACTTTAGATGCATCATGTGAACCCGGATCTGGTGTGTGCGCCCCGTTTCAATATTCACCTGCACCAGCGCTGTTTCCTTAAATTGCTCCAGAATCAGATAATTCGAAATCGCTATTCGACCGCCCTCTTTCAGAACGGCCTGCTTTTTCCGATGCACCGGATGCCGGCCAATTAGCGTTTCAATCCGTCCTCTAAGCGGAGGGGCTCCCCAGACAATCGTTAGATATTCCTTTTCCGTTTCCCGCGCTTTGAACTGGCGCTGAAGCTCAATGCCGGCGGCTTCCGTCTTCGCCACGACCATCACCCCGCTGGTATCCTTATCGAGCCGATGCACAATTCCCCCGCGTTCCAATGATTTGAAAGCCGGATCGTGAAACAGCAAGGCATTCACCAGGGTACCGGTCTCATTTCCCAAGGCTGGATGGACAACCAGTCCAGGCGGTTTGTTCAGGACAAGTACCGCTTCATCCTCAAACAGAATATTCACTGGAATCTCTTCCGGTTGCGGCTCGCTGGGTGCATCGGCCGGAATCGACCAAACCAGTTCATCGCCATCCTTCAGCTTGTGATTGGGTTTACAGCTTGAGCCGTTCAGCGTAAGCCCTCCCGTCAGAATGAGAGACTTCCATTGAGAACGCGACAGCTCCGGCATAGCCGAAGCGAGAAAGGCATCCAACCGACGGCCCTGCTGAGTTACGTCTATGCTTAAAGATTGATTCGGTGTATTCATGTGAGCAATATGCCATTTAATTTGTGGAGCACTGGATGAACATTAAAGCAGAACTCATTTCGATTGGCGACGAGCTTCTTAGCGGTCGCACCCTCAATACGCATGGTCGGGATCTCGGTGAGGCGCTCACCAACATTGGACTTCAGCTCTCCCGCGACACCACGATACCCGATGACATTCCAACCATTGTAAGCGCTGTTGAGGAGGCGCTCTCCCGTGTTGACCTCATTTTTGTCACCGGCGGGTTGGGCCCTACCGTCGATGACATTACGCGCGATGCCCTTTCAAAATTTCTCAGGAAGGAGATCGTGCTTGATCAACCCACCGTCGAACACCTTAAAGAATGGTATGAAAAGCATGACCGCCGCATCACGCTCGCCGCAACCCGGCAGGCACAAGTGCTCGAAGGCGCGATTGTCCTGCCCAACTCCGTCGGCGCAGCACCCGGCCAGCGGATCGAATTATCTGATAATCAAACCCTCTTTGTCCTACCCGGGCCACCGAACGAATTTAACGCCATAGTTTCGGAAGAAATTATTCCATGGCTTAAGGAACGATATGCCCATGCTCGCCCGAAACTCGTGCGTATTGTGCATACGAAGAGTATTGGCGAATCCGATATCGTAACCATTCTGGAAGAGGCCAATTTCCAGCCGCTGGAGGTTGAATTAGGATTCTATCCCGCAAACTGGAAGGTCGAGATTCGCCTCACCGCAACCTTTGATAAAGAAGCTGAGGTTGATGCGGCCGAGCAAGTCCTGCTCAAACTGCTGGCCGAGCACCTCGACCCCGAAATGTAGATGCGGCAGGATGCCGCATCTACATTCACTTCTTCCGAATCAGCGCGGCGAACGCGCCATCGGTACCGGATTCTGGAGGAAAGGCCTTTTTGGTTTCAACCAGCTCAAAGTCGGGATGCTCGTTCAACCACTCGGCAACAAGCTCTTCATTTTCTTCGGGCTCCAGACTGCAGGTGCTGTACACCAGCCGTCCCTTTTCCTTCAATAATTCAGCAGAAGCACTTAGAATTTCGCGCTGAAGCTTTGTGATGGTACCCAGTCGCTCTTCATCAACGCGCCAGCGCGCATCGGCACGACGGCGGAGGACTCCGGTATTCAGGCAGGGCACGTCGAGCAGGATGGCGTCGAATTTACGATCATCGAATACCTTCTGCGGATTGCGGGCATCACCCTGCACGATTTCGATCCAATCGAGATTCAGGCGTTTCTGATTTTCTTTGAGCACGGCAATCCGATCTTCGTGCAGATCCATGGCAACGAGCTCGCCGGAACCTTTCATTCGGCCGGCGATCATGGCGGTTTTCCCGCCGGGAGCGGCGCAGGCATCGAGTACTGTTTCGCCCGCGTCGGGCGCAAGTAGATCTACCGACACCGATGTGGCCGGATCCTGAACGGTGAACCAACCTTCTTCATAGCCCGGGACTTTCCGTACGGCGACTCCGCGCGGAAGGTTGAGGAAAATCTCATTATCACTAAAGGGGTGAACCTGGGGTTCAATATTGGCTTCGCGCAGTTTATCCATGAATTCGGAAGCATCGATTACAGACTGCTCAATACGCAGGATGGTGGAGGGCGGATTATTATTCCATTCGGCTAACTTAACCGCCTCGCCCTCGCCATAGGTTTTTATCCAGCCATCGAACAGGAACTTCGGATGCGACAGGCGCACATGGGCGGGCTGTTTTTTCAAGGCGAGGAATAATTTATCGCCCTCACGCTGCGCACGACGCAGAACGGCGTTTATCATTTTTGCATTCCCAGGACCGCCGGGGCGTCCTTTGGCGGCATCAACGGTTTCGCTGATGGCGGCATATTCCTCTACGTTATCCATAAACAGCAACTGATAGAGCCCAACGTGCAGGACGGCTCGGAAAAAGGGTGCCGGCGGGGTTTTAAGCCATTGTTTCTCGATCCATTTAAAAATGGCCTGATTACGGATAACGCCGTTGACGACTTCCAATACGAATGCGTGATCGTTCTGCAATTTTGCGAGTTCTGGTTCGGGAAAGCTTTGATCGCTCAGCCATTTTGCAATGATATCGGCGGCAACCAGCCGACTGTTTTTCTTTTTAGCCATAGTCTCTATTCCTGTAAATGCGTGCGCACTCTACCTTTTTTACTGCGATTGGGAAGGATAAGTGAAAAGTGCCGTTTGAGCGGTGATAAACATTTACTTCCAGCGCTTTTCGATCACAGCTCAAACATCACTTCTCACGTAACCATGCTCAGAATTTAAAAGATCTGCCATGTATTCATGATTTTTCTAATCAAGACCACACCACAGCTCAAGTCTGGCATGCAACCTGCTTTCTAGTCCCCGTTATATTTACAAATAAATCGAAACAGAACGGGAGTACGAATCGAATGAAAACTAAAGTGAAACCAATTGTGTCATGGAGCATCTGGGCGGGTGGTCTATCGCTCATTATGGGAATTGTAACCCATAAGCATCTGGTTGCCGGCTTCAAGGCCGACGAAACAGGGATGACGAATATTATTGCAGCCCTGTTCTGCGCAGGATTGATCGTCTCCTTTCTAGCCGCAAAAAAACTACATTCCGAATGGGATATTTTAGCGAAAATCAAACAAACCCATAAAATTCCTGTATCCAAAGGGGAGCAGAGTATTGCCGGGGTTTTTAAGATTCTGGATGATTTAAAGACCAAGGGCGAAACGGCTAACGTCCATACTTCGATAGATACCTATCATTCAAAGCATAACTCCCGTGTACGATCTGTATCGATCATGGCCGCGCTGGTTATTTCGATGGGGCTACTTGGAACTGTGGTTGGTCTTATTATGTCAATTTCCGGTCTGGGCAGCATGGTCGAAAACATCGGCCTGTCGCGCAACACCATGATGGTTGCTCTGAAGGCTACGGTGTCCGGAATGGGTACAGCATTCTACACCACCTTCTTCGGCGCACTGGGCGGTTTGATTCTTCGAGCCGTGGCCGTGGCCCAGCTTAATTCCCTTTCTGAACTTTGTGCAGAAGCGGCTGAATATGCTGAAAACAATCTCGTTTCTAAAATCGACGACAAAAACGAAGAACTCAACAAGCAGGTTTCCAAGGTCATCGGTAGCTTCAAAAAGATGGAGCAGGAAATTGAATCGATTACGGTTAGCCTGAGCGAATCATTTAAATCCACCATGTCGAGTTTTGGCGTTTCAATTGCAGACGCCGGAAGTCATGCCATGGGTGCAACAAAGGAATGTATCGATAACATGACGGACGAGATGCATGTCTTCAGTTGTGAAATCGGATCTTCTTTTGAAACCTTTAATAAGACCATTCTCAAATCCGGCAAGGGAATCGATACAGCAATCGGAACGATTAATACCTCGATCGAGCAGTCCGGAGAAGAACTCAACGCAGCCTTTGGTGGCCTGAATGAAATGATCGCCAAGTCCGGCGATGGCGTAGTGGATGCCTTTGAAGGTGTAAACGGAACCATCGCAACAGCCGCTGAAGGCGTAACGGAATCGTTCGACAGTCTAAATGGCTCAGTCAAACAGGCCGGCGATACGGTTGCCGGATCACTTGCCGACTTTAAACTATCAGTCGACGGCACCAGCCTTGAGTTGAATGACGCCGTTGGTGAATTGCACTCGGCAATCAGCCAGGCCACCGGCGAAATGGTGACGATGGCCAAAGCGAGACTCGATACCGAAGCCACTGAGATTGCGGGTCACCTCTCCATCGCGGCGGATTCGATTCAGCAATACTTGCAACAGAAGAGTGTCAACAAAGATGAAAGTCAGAAGGTAGCATAATGCGTGCGGCAACCCGACATGAAGCCCCCTCGGATTCCGAGGGTATCTACGAGTCCTTTGCGGACATGGTTCTCTGCACCGTCATCGTGCTCATTACCCTCGTGGTCGTGCTTGCCCTGAATGTGGTGGAACAGCTCAATGTCTACATTGAGCCCAACCATTTCAGCGGCGGAGCCACGCGCCCCTGGATCTATGTTCAGGCCCAGAATACAGACTATGCAAAAACCTCTTCCAAGCAGGTTGCAGTTGAGCGCGCCATTTACGGCGGCAAGCCTTTCATCATGGTCAACCTATTCAGTCCCTCCTCCGCCAACTCGGATACCACCGTCGAAGACGGCCAGACCGTTTCAGCCAAGGAAGGTCATTCATTTCATGGTCAGTGCGATCTGACCGCCTATAACTTCCTGCAATTAGCAGCCGGTATCGATCCCGGATCCTTCCCGGTTGCAGGGGAGCAGACCGCACTCATGCTGCCGAAATTTTCGCATAAGAGCATACTCCTTGAACCGGGAACCGCCAATGGATATACCGCGACACCCGACAATGAACTTGCCCTGAAAACGCTGGCACTGGCCTGGCCTGTTTATGGCAACCAGCTCTTCCCCCGTCGCGCGGCGAACGATTACCTAAATGCCCGCACCAAGATATATATCGAAGTGCTGGAATCGGAAAATGATGCGCATCGCATCATGATTGGCCATAGTGTGTTCTCGCTTCCTCAGGATGTTGAGAACGGAAGACTGGGTTGGCTGGCCGGTTTTTCTTCCGGTCTAACCGAGGTGGTCTATCTGGGCAAAGCCTGGAACGATCCGGCTGAACGCACCAATAAACGGATCGAGTTTTTTACGGAAAACGGGTTTGAACTTGCGGCGGATGACTACCGCGAATTTAGCTATCCGATTGACGTCACGGTCGGGCAGAAAAAGATTATGCGCAATGCCCGGGCCGCAAACCCCGATATGACGACTAGCCAACTGGAGCAATACGCACGGGCCGCCGAAGCACAACGGGCCATCTCGATTGCGATTGTTGAAGGTGCCAACGCGCGAGCCCACCTTCCCCCGCTACTTAGGCATAAGGATGCATGGAATGCATACACCGCCGCTTGCAGCAAAACGGAAATCGTCAGTACGCCACCAAACTGGCTGATGACTGAGTTCCTCGAACCGCTTGGATTCGACCAAGCTGTGGTTCGCGGACTGCGACAGGAAATTTAAGGAGAACTTCCAGGAAAGGGCTCTAAAAGCAGCTCCGTTTCGAGCTGCTTTTCTTCTAACTGGAAGAGAAACTTTACGGGGTCCCCTACCGACTTGTTGTAAATAATCCGTTCAATATCGTGTTCATCCAGCACCGGAATATCATTCACTTTCAACACGGCCGTTCCGGGCTGGAGGCCGGCTCGGGAAGCAGGCGTATCATTCCAGACTTGAGAGATTACCACGCCGGCACCGCCAAAAACTTCCTGCCGGTAGCGCTTTTCAACTGAGTAGAACGACGCGCCGATCCAGGGCCACTCGTGCTTGCCCGTTTCAATCAGGGATTTTGCAACGACCATCGCCAGATTTGCGGGAATCGCAAAAGCAATGCCAACGCCTTTTTCCTGATCGTCCGTTTTGCGCGCGGTATTAATTCCGATCAGCCGCCCGTCCACATCAATTAAAGGTCCCCCGCTATTCCCCTCGTTAATCGCGGCATCGGTTTGAATAAAATCCTCATACGGCAACAGATGAACCTTTCTCCCCTTCTGACTGACGTGGCCGACGGTTACCGAACTTTGCAGACTGAACGGCGAGCCGATCGCAATCGCGACTTCACCCACACGCACCTTGTCTGAATCCGCAAACTCAACGGCATGATAGATCTCCCCTTCAGACTTGATTCTCAACACAGCCAGATCGATTGCCTTGTCATAGCCCACAAGCGAGGCGGAAAGCTTGGTGCCGTCATTGAGTACCACTTCCCCCCTTTCAGCTCCTTCAATAACATGCCAACTGGTAATTACATGCCCGAGTTCATCAATGATAACGCCGGAGCCTTCTCCGGCCAGCTGTTCTGGAATGCGGTAGGTAAAACCAAACCAGTCGCGACCCAGTTTATACTTCACCTTCTCCGTCCGGATAACCACAACGGAGGGCATTACCTTTTCAACGGCATCAGCAATCGCATCGCTGTATTGCCGGGCAGGGTTTATACCGTCGATAGGACGCTGACGCGGAGCGAAACGTGATTCAGGAAGATCAACTCGTTGTTCAGAAACGGAGCCGGCTTCCATCTTCCGATGCAGCGCCGAAAACAAAGCGCTTAGAACCATCATCCCGCAAAACACAATTAACATCCACTTGTTCCGATCCATCTAATCCTCCACTTCGAATGGGACTTCCTTAAGTTCGCCATCCTTCTTAACAAGCTTCTCGATCTTCTGTTCCACTTCGTTCAGCTTTTTAGAGCAGACCTCAACCAGCTTGGATCCTTCTTCAAAATGTTTGATCATTTCCTCAAGGCTCAATTCACCACTTTCCATTTGCTCGACCAGTTCATCCAACCGCTCCAGCGACTTTTCAAAATCCGCGCTTTTTTTCTCAGCCATAGTCTTTCCTCCTTAAAAAATAATTTCGATGTCATAACCCGAAAACTTCCCGTCCGCAGTCACAACGGGACAATTTTCTTGAATCGCTGATGCAATGATAAATCGATCCGCCGGATCTCGATGAACCTCCGGCAGCCTGGTGGCATTCGTTAATACGGCGATTGAGAGCGGATACAGCGTAAGACTATGCGCATCCAACGCTTCGTTGAACCATCGCTCCGGATCGCTTGGAAGTTCAAGTTGGCCATGCTCAGCCTTGAGGCTTATTTCCCATGCGGTGATCGCTGAAACAAAAACCGAGTCGGCCTCGTCGATCGCAGCTCGTACTTCCTCCCTCAACTGGGCTGAACCTTGTACAAGCCACACCAAAGCACAGGTATCCAGAAAAAGACGCTTATGCTTCATTCCACTCATCAAGCGTGGGTTCCGTTAGATCGCAATTGACTTTAATTTTACTTAGCGCGGCGTTTACGACGGTACGCTTCCTCACATCCGTAGGAACCAACTGCGCAATCACCTTTCCGTAGCGGCTAATTAAAACAGGCTCTTTCTTTTCCTCAACCTGATGCAATAAAGCCGAAAAATGTGCTTTTGCGTCATGTACACTTACCGTCGTCATATTGTACCTCCAGAGCAACTTCCTAATAGTTATGACTTACCTAGTCAACACTTATTGTCCACCACAGAATCAATTTGGCCATCAACGAGCTGGGTAACCAGTGCATCGCCAGAAACCACCGCATCAACACTCCGAACCAGCGTACCATCCGGCTTTCGCGTCAGACTATAACCGCGCCCCAGAACCGCCAGCGGGTTCAGCATGCGCAACTGGCTTTCCAGCCGGCGGAGAGTTTGCCGGTCCTGCCCTGCTTTTTGTTCAATCCGGTGCTGCATGACCAAACTCAGTTCATCGACCCGCTGGTGCGCCTGCTGAACACCCGACTGCAGCAGGTGGGTAATCCGGACATTGGCCGTTTCCAACCGCTGGAATTTTCGCTGCGTATCGAGTTTGAGCAGATCGCCCATTCGGATTTCCAATGCCTGAATATGCTGTCGGTATTGGCGAACCAGGTTGCCCGGTTCGCGAAAAACATAACTCTGCGCCGAGCGATTAAGCCGCAACCGAAAATCCTGCGCCATCGTTTTCAAGCTTTGCTTCAAGCGCCGATCAATCAGTGAAATTTCATTTTCCAGATCGCCCAGTTCCCGCACCGCCAGTTCGGCAGCAGCCGAGGGCGTGGGCGCCCGGACGTCCGCCACAAAATCTGAAATGGTAAAATCAATTTCATGCCCCACCGCCGAAATGACCGGAATGACCGAACGGTCGATCGCACGGGCAACCACCTCTTCGTTAAAGCACCACAAATCTTCGATGCTTCCGCCGCCACGCCCAACGATCATCACATCGATATCGTCGCGCGTATTGAGATAGTCGATGGCTTTGGCAATCCCCTGCTCCGCACCGGCACCCTGCACTTTTGCGGGAATCAGTAAGATACCGAGGTTTGGAAATCGACGGGTCAGCACATTGATGATGTCGCGGATGGCCGCGCCCGTTGGAGAAGTTACCACGCCGATTTTGCGCGGCAGAACCGGGAGCGATTTTTTGCGAGCCTTGTCGAACAACCCTTCTGCGGCCAACTTGGCCTTCAGTTTTTCAAACTGTTCCTGCAGGTTGCCCTTGCCCGCTTCCTCCATTTCGGAGGCGATCAGCTGGTAGCGGCCGTTGGCTTCGTAGAGACTGGGTCGGGCCAGTATTTGCACTTGCAACCCGTCTTTGGGTTTGAAGGTTACATTGGCATTATCCCGTGCAAACATGGCGCAGGAAACCGCGGCTCCTTCATCCTTTAGCATGAAATACCAATGTCCGCTGCCATGAACGACCACCCGTGAAAGTTCGCCCTCCACCCATAGTTCGCCCATGCTGCTTTCCAGCACCATCCGCGCCTTGCGGTTGACCTCTGCAACGGAATAGATTTTTCGGTCTTTTGCCATTCGAACAAATCGCGAAGCTAGATTGTGATGCGGATTCTCTCGATGCTGCGCGCCTTTCCGGTCTTCATGTCCACATCAATAATTGCGCCTTCCAATGTGGGATCCCCTTTCGCAACATCGAATTTGTGAGGGACGCCGGTCAAAAATTTCGCAACCACAGGCGCCACTTCGCGACCAAGGACGGAATCCTGCGGGCCGGTCATTCCGATATCGGTCATGTAGGCGGTTCCGTTCGGGAAAATGCGATTATCTGATGTCTGGCAGTGCGTATGCGTTCCTGTAACGGAGGTGACACGCCCATCCAGAAAACGACCCATGGCCATCCGCTCGGATGATGCTTCTCCATGAAAATCAACTAAGATCACTTTATCAGCGCCGAGCTCGCCTTTAAGCATGCGATCAGCCGTCTGGAAAGGACAGTCGTAGCTGGGTTGCATAAAGACGCGACAAATCAATTGAAGCACAACCAGCGGGCCCTCGGGTGTTTCGACCCGTACCCAGCCCTTTCCGGGAGCACCTTTTCCAAAGTTGGCCGGACGGATAATACGGTCTTCCAGATCGATGCCCGCCACCATTTCCTTACTGTCCCAGGAATGATCCCCAAGAATAATCACGTCGGCGCCAGCATTTAAAATTGCATTAGCCATATCGGGAGTGGGTCCCCGACCCGATGCGGCATTTTCGGCATTCGCGATAATAAAATCAACACGCCCCTCTTCCCTTAATTGTGCAGCAACCTGTGTAAAGGCATTGCGCCCCGGCTTCCCGACAATATCTCCAGCTATCAAAATTTTCATACGATCTCTCCCTCGATAATTGGAGGGAAGTGTACATAAAAGTGTTTGGCTGTCGAGAGCGCACCGTTTCCTCCCAATTCCCTCGCCCCGTAGCACCCCAAAACTGCATGATCTTGAAAATAGTCCCCTTTGTATGTAACGACTCGACTCAGGAGAACCATGCCCACACTCAATTGGATTGGAAAAGATGCCGTGATTCGCCACCACAAGGAGGTCGAGTTCCGGCTCTTGGAACCCGACGAAGCCCTTTCGCACGGCGATGGCACGGATGGAAATCTGATTGTTCAGGGCGATAACCTGCATGCGCTGAAAGCATTGCTACCCAATGTATGCCGGCCGCGTGAAATGCATCTACATCGACCCGCCCTACAATACCGGCAACGAAGGCTGGATCTATAACGACAAAGTCAACTCGCCCGAAATCAACCGATGGCTCGGCCGGATCGTTGGCAAAGAGGCTGAAGACCTCTCCCGTCACGACAAATGGCTCTGCCATGATGTATCCGCGGCTCGTTCTCCTCAAACAATTTCTCGCCGAAGACGGCGCCATCGTTGTCTCCATCGACGACAACGAAGTCGCCTCCCTCCGCCTGCTCATGGACGAGATTTTTGGGAAATCTAGATTTGTGGCGTCCTCGAAAACATTCAGAACGATCTCTATTACCCAACGTTCGAGGACAAACTGACCCACCTGTTTTTCAGCGCCAACAAGTTTCACTGTTTTAAGGATGGAAACAAGCGGAGCGCGCTTTCATTAGGCTCACAGTTCCTACTGTTGAACGGGTACGTTTTCGCCGCCACCCGCTTCATGCGTGAGATGGAAAATATCAGTTATCATGTCGCCACGGGGGAAATCGACAAAGAACTCCTGCGATGCATTATTGACGAGTTGATCAATGAAGATGAATTGAGCGAGTCAACAAGGTTGAGTATCGTTACGCTCATTTCGAAGGGGATTGAATGACTCGAATTCCAAGAGAAACCGAGGAGGGGTCATCGCGTATGCGACACGGCATATCGACTCAGAAGCGGCGAAGGAAAAGAGGTGCGGGTACGGGTTGGATCGGAATACCAATTTGAATTTCACCCAGATGCCTATTCCCCGAATCATGACGACGATGGCGAATATGGTGACGATGTATTTGATAACCATTACTACGCGCGCATGGGCACCTTCGACTCCAAAGAGGAATACCAGTGCGCCTGCGGGCTCGATCGACAAAAGAAAATCGAATTCTGGGTGCGAAACCTCGTTGGCAAGAATGGAGGATCCTTTTACCTGCAAACGGCGACAAAACGATTCTATCCGGACTTTGTCTGCAAGCTGACGGACGGATCCTTGTAGTTGAATACAAGGGGGCGGATCGCTGGAAAAACGCCGAACCGGATCGCCTCGTCGGAGAACTGTGGGAGGAGCTAAGCGGCGAAACCTGCGCCTTCATTAGGGTAAAGGATAAGCAATGGGAGGGGATTCAAGCGAAGTTTTGAGTCGTCGAGAGGATGACCTGATTAGTAGGTCTTGATTTCGATATCGGTGGTGGGCACACAACAGCACGGCAGGATTTCACCTTCCCGAAGATATCCCAGCGGCGGGCCGCCGGGATAATGAACTTCGCCTTTAATCAGGCTGGCCCTACACGTTCCGCAAAACCCTGCTTTGCAATGGCTGTGCATTTCGACGCCTTTCTTTTCCAAAAAGTCGAGAATGTTGGGTTCTTCGGCTTCGTCGAAGTAGAAGGGAGTCAGCACTTCATCGACATAAATCTGATGCGCCATAACTAGAGCTCGAAACCTTCAAAGTCGCTGTGGTCTACCGATGAATCGACTTGCCCAACGAGGTAAGAAGAAATTTCGGCTTCCTGCGGGGCAACCTGCACATTGTCGCTGACAAGATAGGAATTCATCCATGGCAACGGATTGGTTTTGATGTCGAATGGCGGCTCATAACCGATGGCAGCCAAACGCTGATTACTGATGTATTCAATGTACTGCTTCAGGATCGCGGCGTTCATGCCAATCATGGATCCATCTTTAAAGAGATAGTCGGCCCAGGCTTTTTCCTGTTCAACCACGTCTAGGAAAAGTTCCAGCCCTTCGTCGTGCAGCTCGGCCGCAATTTCGGCCATTTCGGGATCATCTTTTCCGTCGGCCCAGAGATTCAGGATATGCTGGGTTCCGGTAAGGTGGAGGGCTTCATCGCGCGCAATGAGCTTGATGATCTTGGCGTTGCCTTCGAGTAACTCGCGTTCAGAGAAGGCGAAGGAGCAGGCGAAGGAAACATAGAAGCGAATGGCTTCGAGCGAGTTAATGGCGCAAATGGCAAGATAGAGACGTTTCTTCATTTCCCGCCGGCTTACATTAATCGTGCTTCCATCCTCCAGCGTGACTTCCCCCTCTCCCTGAGAGAAATAAACATGGGACATGAGAATGATTTCGTCGAAGTGGCGGGTAATGTCTGTGGCGCGGTTAATGATGTTTTTATTCACCATAATGTCGTCGAACACCGCACTGGGATCGGAAAACAGGTTGCGCAGGATGTGCGTGTAAGAGCGGGAGTGGATCGTTTCGGCAAATGCCCAGGTTTCGATCCACGTTTCCAGCTCGGGCAACGATACCAACGGAAGCAGGCAAACGTTCACACTGCGTGCCGCCACAGAGTCGAGCAAGGTTTGGTATTTCAGATTCGAAATAAAAATATGCTGCTCGCAGGCCGTGAGCGACTGCCAGTCGGCGCGGTCTTTTGAAATATCCACTTCTTCAGGGCGCCAGAAAAAGGAAAGCTGTTTCTCGATGATGCTCTCGAAAATCGGATGCTTCTGTTGGTCGAATCGTGAAATCGAAACGCTGTTTCCAAGAAACATGGGCTCTAGCAACGGGTTGGTGTTTTCTTGTCTGAATGTTGAAAATGGCATGGTTTTGTTTCCTTACTAAATTTTGCACGCGCCGCCAGCGCAGTCGTCTTCTTTAAGGTCTACCTGAGCGTCGGATGCACCGTCGCGCGTGTTGTGATAGTAGAGCGTTTTGACACCCAGTTTATAGGCCATAAGCATGTCCTGCAGGATTTGCTTAACCGGAACCTTTCCTTCGGGATAACGAGATGGGTCATAGTTGGTGTTGGCCGAAATGGTCTGATCGATGAACTTCTGCATAATGGCGACCAGTTCGATATATCCCTTATTAGTCGGGATATTCCAAAGTAGCTCATACTGGTCTGCAAGCGTTTCGTATTCAGGGACAACCTGCTTCAGAATGCCGTCCTTACTCGATTTCACACTGATCAGCCCGCGCGGCGGTTCAATGCCGTTGGTCGCATTTGAAATTTGGGAAGAGGTTTCCGACGGCATCAGCGCCGTAAGCGTTGAGTTGCGTAATCCATATTTTTGAATGTCGGCACGAAGCCCGTCCCAATCGCAATGCAACGGTTCGTCGCAAACGGCGTCGAGTTCCTTTTTATAGGTGTCTATAGGCATGATGCCTTGCGCATAGGTGGTTTCATTAAATTTCGGACAGGCCCCAAATTCTTTCGCCACACGAACGGATGCTTTAAGCAGATTGTACTGCAGCGCTTCAAAGGTGCGGTGCGTCAGCGCATTGGCCGATCCATCGGAATAGCGTACGCCGTTTTTGGCAAGGTAGTACGCATAGTTGATTACACCGATTCCGAGTGTCCTACGATCCATCGACGCATTCTGCGCAGCGGGTAGCGGATAGCCCTGATAGTCGAGCAGGCTGTCCAGCGCCCGCACGACCAGATCTGAAAGATCTTCGAGATCGTCCAGAGAGTCGAGTGTACCAAGGTTGATGGCCGACAGGGTGCACAGCGCAATTTCGCCTTCTTCATCATTCACATGATTCAGCGGCTTGGTCGGCAGCGCGATTTCTAGACACAGATTGCTCTGGCGAATCGGCGCGACGGTTGGATCAAACGGACTGTGCGTATTGCAATGGTCTACATTTTGGAGATAGATACGACCGGTACTCGCGCGTTCCTGCGCAAAGAGGGTGAAGAGCTCAATGGCCGGAATCTTTTTCTGTCGGATGGTGGGATCATCTTCATACTGAACATACAGCCGTTCAAATAAGTCCTGATCTGCGAAGAAAGCATCGTACATTCCGGGCACATCGCTTGGACTGAATAGCGTAATGTCTTTGTTCTGCAACATGCGCTGATACATCAGTTTGTTGAACTGCACGCCATAGTCGAGATGCCGGACACGGTTTTCTTCTACCCCGCGGTTATTCTTTAGAACCAGCAGATCTTCCACCTCAAGATGCCACAATGGGTAGAAAAGCGTGGCCGCGCCTCCACGTACCCCACCCTGCGAACAGCTTTTAACTGCCGTCTGGAAATGTTTGAAAAAGGGAATGCAGCCCGTGTGAAACGCTTCGCCATTACGAATTGGGCTTCCCAGCGCGCGGATACGTCCAGCGTTGACACCGATGCCAGCGCGCTGGCTCACGTATTTGATGATGGCACTCGAGGTGGCATTTACAGAATCGAGACTGTCTCCGCACTCAATCAGCACGCACGACGAAAACTGGCGGGTCGGGGTCCGGATGCCGGCCATGATCGGGGTCGGCAAAGAAATCTTGAAGGTCGATACGGCGTTGTAAAACCGTTCCACGTAATCCATCCGCGTTTCGACGGGATAATGGGCAAACAGACAGGCCGCCACCAGGACATACAAAAACTGCGGGCTTTCATAGATCCGCCCCGTCACCCGGTCCTGCACCAGATACTTCCCTTCCAGCTGCTTGACGGCAGCATAGCTGAAGGTGAGATCGCGGCCGTGGTCGATAAACAGATCCATGGCTTCCAGTTCCTGTTTCGTATAATCGAGCAACAAATGAGCATCGTAGCGTTCCGCTTTGACCATTTTCGATACATGCTCAAACAGCGAAGGAGGCGTGAAACGGCCATAGGCTTTTTTACGGAGATGGAAGATCGCAAGACGTGCGGCGAGATACTGATAGTCTGGGGTTTCTTCAGAAATCAGATCGGCGGCGGCTTTGATGATGGTTGCGTGGATATCCTCCGTGCGGATGCCGTCATACATCTGAATCTGAGATGTCAGTTCCACCTGCGAAACCGATACATTTTCCAGCCCTTCTGACGCCCAGGTCACTACTTTATGAATCTTTTCCAGATCCATTGGAGCTTTCTCGCCACTTCGTTTATTTACTAAAAGTTCTTTGCTCATATCCTACCTACCCATTATTACGTTTGGAAAGGAGCACGAGCGACGCAAACTGCCGAAATAAAGGCGTTTAGCCCAAAAATGGCCCCTTTGATAAATACCTACTAAAGCACAACATATTGACGCTTCACTTTAGAATAGCACAAGATATGGTATGAGAGTCCGAGCCGCAATATTTTATTTAGATTTTGTACTCATTTAGTGCTTAATCGGCATAAAAAGCGGCACCCTCGGTTATGGGGATGCCGTTCAGCCCAACTGTCCGAACTTCTTACTGCTCTGCCGTGTCCAGCAGTTTGGCCTTTTCAACAAGGCGAATAAACTCGGCACGATAGCCTTCGGTATCAGAACCTTTCGAGCCCTTGGCACGCTGAAGGACATTGCTGTACGTTGCATTGCCCTTGTGTTCGGAATTCCGCAGCAACAACCCGAATTCGGCAACCGCGCTGGCAAATTGCAGGTTTTCCGACGGCTTGATGTCGTGAAGAGCGGCTTCATCAACCGTCCGGGTAATCAGCTTGCTGGTATCCCCGTCGGGTTGTTTGTATCGCAGCTTAACGGTCATCAGTTCGTCTATTCCGAATCATTTCTTCAGTAGGTTTTCGCCGTTGTATTCCAGAGAACACTCATTCGGTACAGGATTGAAATAGTAGGAAAAATCCAGAACATCTCCCCACCCAATCTCGATTCCTCCGATACGCCCATAACACGCCGATATAATATTTCCCTCTTTATCTTTTTCAGTTCGTACTCGGAATATATACCGATCTGTTTTGCGATCAAATGACGCCTTGGTTTCTCGTAACGTTGCGTGACATTCCAACACAAACTTGGACTGATAAGCATCAGTTGGTGCTTCATACGGAAACTTATAACTACTGGACGTGTAAGCCGCCGGAACCCTGTAAAGCTGAATACCATCGCCATCGTTTGGAAAGGTAATCGTAGCAACCGCATCAAAATCACCAGAATGCTCAAAGCGTCGATACATATTAACATAAAAGTCGGAACGATGTCCCTTTCCATGAGGAGCAATCCAGTCCGCTTTTTCCAAGTCAAAACCTACCGGCTTGTTCCACTCCAGAATATCGAGTGATTCAATCCTTTTAGCCACCATTGGCAAAGGCTTTTTTATCTTCCGCAGTTTAACTTCCACTATTGAGTTCCACGGCTCCCAACGGTTCAGGATACGGTTCACTTCTGTATACCTTACTTTGGATGAATTCTTATAGTATCCATCCAACTCCGTATGGCCCGCCCAGCCCATGGATTTACTCGGACTGCTGAAACCTTCGAATACGCAAATACCATTCTCATCTACCTTTTTTGTATCCCAGCCCTTATTATAAACTGTGACTTGTGCATTGGTTAGAGCAACCCCGATTTCTGCATCCGTTACATGAAAGGTGGTTTTCTTCCGGGGTTCCGCCGAAGCACAACTCGCCGCTAGAATTATACTGATAAATAGAACGCAATATTTCATTGGATTATCTCCTTTATGGATTGATTATTATAATTTCCCGTCCCAAAAGTCTTCTAAATAAATTACACATATGCACATATGAATAATCCTTGAAAGCACTGTGGGTCCAGTCGTCCTCGTCATTGGGAAGAACAGGAGCATACGGATTCCGAAACTGTGTAGACATATCAAAGTTGCCATCCGTTGGATGCCATTTACCATTTGCTCTCGACCCCATTGGTCCCGTTCTTGCGGGAAAGGCCTTCGCAAGAAGGTAGTTGCGGACGGGGACATCCGCGATGTCGACCGTAGCGTTGTGGAGATCGTAGTTAAATGTAAAGCCGGATGTCGCCATGGTCTGCTCAACAAATGCTGAACCACCCGCATCAAATAACTCTGGCGGATTGGGCCGGAAGAGCGGATCGGTTTTGAGCGTATTTCTAAATTCGGCGCGGACACTGGCGTTTGCGGCAGTGGTATCCAACTTATCAAAATAAATGTGCTTGTTGATGGGTTTAAGATCCCATCCGACCACGGGAACATCGATAATATGCGTTTCGCTCTCCTTGGTGAACCGCCAACCAATATAGGGATCAGAACCCCCGGCAATATTTGCAATTGCATCATTCTTTCCCTTAAACAGTTCCTGAATCTGGAAAGCATACAGGCCATAATTTCCATGCAAAAGACCGCTGACAATAGAAGTATAGCCGGTGTCTACTCGCAGAATGTCCTCCGTGCTGGAATAAAAATTAAAGACATCTGTCTTTTCCTGAATATCGGCAAAACGATGTCGCCACGTCAGTTCAGAACGGGCATCGTTTCCAGAGAACAGCCGATACCATTCTGATGCGTAAGTCTCAAAGGGGTATTCATGCCAGCTATGGCCATATACAGAAAATATACCTTCATCCTGATTGTAGATTAAACTCCCGTCGGGAATCATGTTTTCATTCGGAGCCGAATCGCCATACGCCTCTTTGGCCACTGCAGCATTCATGACATAGTACTGGTGAACATTTGCGCCAGAATCGCAGACGGCAGAACTAGCGACTATGTTACCGAGACTATGCGCCATCACCACTGGATTATTTAGGGCATTTAAATAAACTGCAAAATTCGGAGCGGTTGCAAACGCGTTCACCACGGCATTGTGATAGTGTTTTTTATCTCCTACGGCTGGCGGTGTACCATCCCAGAGAGTGCCGTGGAATTTCGCGTTGGAACCCGAATGCCATAGGCGCTTGAAGATGGTTTTATTCCATTCATGGCCGGCGGGTTCGTCAACATTAAAGCCATGAACAAAAACAAAATCCTTGCCATTGGTCAGTTCGTCCGGCCAGTTGGATGGTTCGTCTGTTGTGCTTGTTCCTCCGGTGCGGAGGTTTTTCGTCCGGTACATGTCCCCGACCGGACTGAAGGAGAAGTGGTTGATGGAAACCGCGATCTCCGATCCGCCTTGCAGGATGTGGACGTAGACCTCGGCATTGGCATTGGCCTGGGATGCGGCGAGCAGCACGACGTCATTTTCGGCAAAGGTTTCCGAAGTCTCGACTCCGCTGGAGAGCGACTGGATTTTCCCCGAAAGTGAAGCCGCCTCATCCAGTTCGGTCAGATAAGCATCGGTATTATTCGTCGTCATGCTGGTAATAACATAGTCCAAATTCACATTGGCGGAAAGTTTGAAGGTGAGGTTGGAACCGATTAAAGGCGGTGCCACAAACTGTGCCGGAAAGAAATCCTCCAGATTGGCTTCGTCGAAGGCGGCGTTGTTGCCGTCCTCGTTCACCCAGAAGCGGAAGGGGAGGGATTCATCGACGCGATCGAGATCGTTGGTGCCGATGATCCCGTCGCGGTCGAAGTCCATGATCAGGGTTGCGGCCTCCGTCATGGGCGGGTCGATGGTGCTGAGCACTACTGCAACATCTGTAAAAACTCCCGTATAGTGAAATCCATGGTCGGGGGTAGATGAAGGAGGTACATCGGATGATCCAACCAATGGGTAATCAAACATATTTGTGCTTCCGGCAAAAATCCATGCGGTTTCCCCCGTATCGCAAGTGAAGGTTTTATATATTTTATGGGTCTCCGTTATACCGGGAAACGCTGGTTGCAAAGTACGCTTTATCCACTGAACTACTGAAACTTGCCAAGGAGTGGAAGCTTGCAACCTTATATATCCCGAATGTCTTGTTGCCCCATATCCCAACAGCTCTAGATTATCCAAAAAAGTAAAAGACACATTGCCCATTGACTCAGAAGGGTCATAAATTTTCCAGCCAGAGCTAAATTTATTGTCTATATAATATCTTAAATAGTGCCGGGGTTTTGAAATGCCGCTGGTTACCCAGTTTGTTAGCCCTCCCCTCCAGCTAAAAACTTCTGTTCCCTGCGCCATTGCCGTGGTGTCTGATTGATCAAAAATAGCGTCATAAGCCCATCCAACCGTACGCTGCAAGCGACAACGTACAGTAATAAAATGCGGAAGGCAGGCCTCGATCTTTTCCGCCGTCCACGGGTTCCCGGCATCCACCAGCACCGGCGTGCCATTCGTCAGCAGGGCCAGTCCCGCCGGATCGCCGGCACCGGACTGGATCAAGTGGTTTGCAAACTGTTCCGAACCATCGTGGGGATGCAGGGCCAGCGCGTAGATATTTTCCTTTCCCGCCCAGGAAAAGCCGTTGGTTTCGGTCCGGAAGAACCGACCGCCCTCCACGGTCGGATAGGTCTCTTCCTCAACGGCATTGGTCCATGTGCCGCACATGGATTCGATCCATGCGCCCAGCTCCGCCGGCGTGGCTTCCGCCGGGAAGGTGCCGTTCGTGCCATCCATCGCCAGGATGCGCGCATTGACTGCGCCGTGCAAGCCCACGGTCGCGCGGTAGATGGTTTGCGGCGGCGTATTCCAATCCCCGGGGGCGCTGTCCACCGATCCCGGAACAGCCTGCGGATCGCCATCGTCCTCCGGAAGGTTGACCGGCGGGGCATCGGCGACGTTGGGGTCGGTGCCCGCTTCATATTCGCTGACGTTGTCTACTCCATCCCCATCGGTATCGATGTAGGAGATCGCCGCGATACGGATAAATCCGCTGTCGCCCTCTTGTGGGGGTAAGCTCTCCGCTATCCCGGCGGTCCATTCAGTATCTACTATCTCGCCATTGGCCACCGCCTGAATATATTCCGGAGTGATGAAATAAGGAACCTCTGCGGCGTTTGTTGAGGATACCGAAGGCGATGAGCTGGGCGTAGGCGTAAACATGACTTCAGCTCCTTCCACCAGAGAAATTTCCATGAAGTCGAAAGCTCCCCACTCCCCGCCCATAAGATTGGTGTTTGCTTCGGTAAATAAATACGCTCCGGCAAAGGACGGCGGATACTCAATCGTGATGGTGTTGTTTTCGTATTCCGAAATACGGAACTGTTGCCCCACCGCCACACCGCAAACCGCGAAAAGAAAACTCACCAACCCAAACCGCTTCATCTCATTTCCCCTTGTCTTTAAATCTTAATATCAAACCACTGTCATCCCATAGCATTTAAATAAAAAGGCTGGTATGTGCCGTCTAAATCCTCCACTCGGAGGGTATGAAAAAAC
>JAZGFK010000139.1:0-4981 GCA_036479375.1 Pontiella sp.
AAAGGGTCCTCCTTTGTGATACTGCCGCAGCAGGTTGCTCAGGACGATAGGCGAAAACCCAGGGGTATGCGACGTGAGCAATACAAAACTCGGATCATCGCTCAAAACTTCATTAACTAAATCGAGCGTTGTAATCAGGCTTTCTTCGATTTTATAAAGTTCGCCCTTTTTCCCGCGTCCAAATGAAGGTGGGTCGAGCAGAATGCCATCATACTGATTCCCGCGTTTCACCTCGCGGCGGAGAAATTTAATGACGTCGTCGACGATCCATCGAATGGGTGCTTCACCAAGGTTGTTTAGTTTAGCATTCTCGCGCGCCCATTCGACCATACCTTTCGATGCATCCAGGTGGCAGCATTCGGCACCGGACTGAGCTGCGGCCAGTGTTGCGCCGCCGGAGTAGGCAAACAGATTAAGAAACTTCAACGGTCGGTTTTTTTTCTTCTGATCCATTTCCAGTTGTTCTCGGATCCATTTCCAGAGAGCGCGTGTTTCCGGGAACACCCCAAGGTGGCCAAAGTCGGTCGCGGAAAGTTTCATCACCACGCCCGCGATTTCAACATTCCAGGCATCGGACAACTTATGACGCCCCTGCCAGTTCAGCCCCCCAATACGATCAAAACGGGCCGTTGCATCATTCCAACGATCTAAAAACTGAGGTTCCCATACGGCTTGCGCGCAGGGTCGATCCAAAACGGTATCACCAAAACGTTCCAGTTTTTTTCCATGCCCGCTATCGAGCAGTTCGTATCCATCTTTCATTTTTAAAATTCCATTTTTCGTGACGCGTGAGCCGGAAAACGTGATTCACTAAATTACGACTCACTTTCCACGCTATACTTTGCGCGCTCGATCCTTAAATGGATTCCGCGATGACTTAGCAGGCGATTTAATCGTCGCATGTGCAACATTCACTAAAATGCCGATCATCACACCGGAAATAAGTAAGCTTGAACCGCCGTAGCTAATGAACGGCAGTGCCAATCCTTTTGTCGGCACGCATCCAGTGACCACCGCAAAATTGATGAGTGCCTGAATGGTGATCATCAGCGTAATACCAAAGGCCAGCAACCGGCCAAAGTCGTCGCGCGCATTTAGGGCAATCTTCAAACCCAGAACAAAAAGTGTTACATACATTAAAACCACGATGAGCGAGGCGATCAAACCCAGTTCCTCCCCGATGATTGGAAATATAAAATCCGTGTGCGCTTCGGGCAGATAATGGTATTTCTGCATACTGTTTCCAAAACCTTGCCCACGCCACCAACCATCACTACTTCCATTTGCAAATGCGCGCATCGAGTTGATCAGCTGCCATGCTTTGTCCTGCTCATATTTCTGCGGATCGAGGAAGGCGAGAATGCGGCTCATGCGTTCGGGGTTTTGAAAAATAAGAATGAGCACGCCCATCAGACCAACCAACCCTGTAATAAGCAGAGGACCAATACTTACGCCGCCCAGAAACATCATACTAACTGCAACAGAAGAAACAAGCATGGTCGTGCCGAAGTCCGGCTCGACGATGATCGGAAGGGCAAAGCAACCCAGTAGTCCAAAAGGAATCAGAATCCCCAGTTTGAGTTCGTCGATACGCCGTTGGTGGCGCGCCAGCCACCAGGCGAAGAGCATGATAATCGCCAGCTTTGAAATCTCCGATGGCTGGACGGTCAAGGGGCCAATACGGAGCCAGCGCCAGCTACCGTTGATCATGGTTCCAATGCCGGGAATACGAACAAGAACGAGCAGCAGCACGGATACAATCGCCACCGGAATGACCAGTTTTTTATAGAATCGGTAATCGAAGCGTGCAGCGACTGCCGCGGCCAAAAAAGAAAATGCCAGCCAAATGAGCTGACGTCTTACAAAATAGGAAGCATCATCATATTTGGCCGAACTTGCACTGGCCAGAATCAAGACGCCGAGCGTGACGAGTATCAATACAATTGCGATAAACAGCGATATAGTTCTACGCATTGATACCCGCCGCTAACTTTACTCCGCAACAGGAATACGAAGGCGCATACCTTCTTTAACTTGTGTCTCATCCGAGATGTTATTCAAGCGCATGATTTCGGATTTGCTGACGCCATACTGGCGGGCAACATCGTCAAGGCTTTCGCCGGGATAAAGAACCTTATCCTCAATCATATCGACCGACATCGCTGTCGTTTCAACCTGCGGTTCAACAATCGCTGCCGTAGCGGCCATTGGGGCCGGTGCCGGCGCAGCGGCGGCGGGTGCTGGTTCGACCGGAGTTGAAGAAGATTTCTTCTTGGTGCTGGCTTTCTTGGTGCTGCTTGGCACCTTGCCGTAGCTTGGAATATCGAGTGAGTCGCCGGCATTGATCTGGTCGCCTTTGATTCCGTTCAGCGAACGAAGGTCATCGATTCCAACACCTGCGGCGATTGCAATCTCAGAAAGCGTATCGCCCTTCTTAATGGTATAGGTTCCGCCCTTCTTGATGGAACCGCTTGATTTTGTAGTGGTAAATTTGGACGATCCACTGCGACCCGCGGGAACACGCAGTTCCTGACCAACATACAAGACATCCGGATTGCTTAGTCCATTTATTTCGACCAGCGATGCAGTGGTTGTATCGTAATCAACTGCCAGTTGAGAAAGAACGTCGCCCTTTTGAACGATGTAAACTTCGGTGCTTCCGGCTGCAGCAGCAGCAGCGCCCGCATATGGAGCAACGGAGCTGGAGGAGCTTTCAATAATTACCGGATCATAAATAGAAGTGGCATCTTGACCCGCGTCATAAGTATATGGATCGGACTGTGCAACCATGGTTGATTCAGCCTTGCCTTTATGTTCGTGTTTCCATGGGCCTTTATGGCGTGCACCGGCACCACGTCCACTACCCTGTGATTCCGTTGTTACACAACCTTGCGTGAGCGCAAAAGCACATAACACAGCGACTCCTAAAACTGCTGATCCGATCTTCATAATCAAACTCCTTTTCCTACGCCCTGACGGGCCGACGATTTAAGTTAAACAAAGCATTATTCTGCCTGTACAGCGGCTTGAAACAGCGCCATAAAGCGCTCACCTCGTTCCTCAAAACTACGAAACTGGTCAAAGCTTGCGCAACCTGGTGAAAGAAGAATGATTTCCCCTGTTCCGGCTGCTTTACGTGCTGTGTCAAAAGCCACTTCGAGCGTTTCACATTTCAGGCACGGACAAACCCCGTTCCAAGCATTATACATTGCTTGGGATGCATGTCCGATAACGTATATACTCCTTACCCGTTCGGCTAGTATTTCTTTTACAAAAGTGTAATCCGACTCCTTTGGGAGCCCTCCGGCAATCAGATGGATCTTTTCTCCAGTCGCTGACAGCGCGACGGATAATGCGGCCAGATTGGTCGCCTTTGAATCGTTAATGTAAGAAACTCCTTTTAAATTCCCGATTTTCTGGAGTCGATGAGGCAAGGGTTTGAATCGTTTTGCAGCGGTTTCAACCACCGCGCCGGACAGCTGGCAGGCATTGGACACCGCAGCCAACGCCGCGCCGGTACACCCTCCAATGGTTGGCGAATCAAATGGGGTCCCCGCAAGAGTTAAACTTATGTCCAACCCATGGAAAACGACCCCGTTTTCAAAGAAATAGTCCGCATTCTGTGTTTTCCCGAACGTTATCCAGTGTTTATCCCCGTCCACGTCTTTTTTAAACACATCCAGCAAATCAGCCGGAACAATACAGGCCTTCGCCGATTTTCCAAAAATTCGGGCCTTGGTACGGCGATAGGTCTCCATGTTTTCATGCCGGTCCAGGTGGTTCGGCAATACATTCAAAATGACGGCTACATCCGGATCAAACTCCCGAATCGTTTCCAGCTGGAACGAGCTAACTTCAAGAACCAGCCAGTCGAGTTCAGGATTATCCAGCACCACTTCGCAGGCCGGAATACCGTAGTTACCACCAATTTCCGTTTTTTCGCCGGCAAGCTGGAAGCTTTCACCGATCCATTTAACCGCCGTGCTCTTTCCGTTCGAGCCGGTTACCGCAACGGTCCTGCCTTTATGGCGCGACCAGCCCAGCTCCAGTTCCGAAAGCAGCGGGATGCCTGCATCGCGAACGGTGCAGATCCAAGGATGGGCAAGCCCGAATCCCGGACTGACAATGCAGATATCAAACGAGACCGTTTTCAGCGTCTGGATAACGTCCGCATCACCGGTCGATTCCTGAGAGACCACAATCGTCTCGCACCCCTCCTCCTGCAGCATCCTTTTAGCAGCCCGACCGCTACGGCCACAACCCAAAATTAATGCTGAACGATACCTATTCATTTAAAGATTCTTATCCCAGATCCTCCACTCCGGCAATTGCATAAAGAAATAACTATGAAACCCAAACACCTGATGCATATGGATTCTTCTTCTGCACGAAGAGAAAGTAAATTAACCCGGAATCCGAGTGTCCGTCAAACTGGGGTTACTTCAGGCCGGCACTTTTTTCTTTTTTAAACTCACACGCTCTCCAGAAAATCCCACGTATCGCTTTGACGTTTCTTTTTATAATCCTTCTCCAGCCGAACCTTGATGTATTCCGACTTTTCCGTGCCATCCGAATGGATAATCTTAATCCTGAATCCGCCAGTTAATTTCTTGTGAATAATAGTTACCTGTTGGTCTAGAATGACTAATATAGCCGTTCGCTAAAACAAAAAACCAACCCAATAGGTGAGAAAACGAAACACTATAAGCTCAAGACCGGCAAGGGCGAACTCAACTCAACCAGCGGAAAGGTAGACTGTAAATTAAAATGCCCAGTTTGGAAATCGAGTGCCCCATGCCAGCATGAACCTTTCTTCAATTCACCACAAACGAGAATAGGAGCATCGACATCGATCTCTATCGCGAGGATCAGGTTTTTATGAACGCCTACGGCCTCAAGGCGGTCGCCTCCGAGTCCGTTTTCCGGCAGCGCTTCGACGACCTGCCCGCCAATAAAACACATGCGGCGCTGCGCAAGCTCA
>JAZGFK010000140.1:0-66929 GCA_036479375.1 Pontiella sp.
TGGATCAATCGATACCCCCGCAAGATACTGAATTTTAAAACCGCAGAAGAGTTGTTCATTCAGGAGATCGCGGCATGAGATGCATCGGGCTTAGAAAAGTTGGGCATTTTAATTTACAGTCTACCGGAGGCACAAAAAAACCGACCCTGTTATAGAGGCGGTTTCCGGCATTAGAAAAGAAATATTTTTAGAGGTTAATGGGGTTAATTTGTATCTTCAGGCAGCTTGCAGAGATTGGACAGCTATAGCATC
This sequence comes from Pontiella sp., assembly GCA_036479375.1. GTDB lineage: Bacteria > Verrucomicrobiota > Kiritimatiellia > Kiritimatiellales > Pontiellaceae > Pontiella. The sequence continues at coordinate 253 of JAZGFK010000140.1, forward strand.
TTACGGCTTGGTTTATCGCATGTTTTTGGGCAGTATCCTCAGCTTAATTCTTTTTGAAGGTAAAAAACGATGGCTAGTTTGAGTGATATGTTGGGCGAAGGTGGCGGAGATTTGAAATCGCCGGGCCTAGGTTCCGCAATCGGTGGCGGCACCAATAAAGAGCTGATGGCCGAGGCGCGTATGGCGCTGTCTGGCAGCTGGGGTATGAGCGTTGTAGGCTATGTGCTCTATACGGCTTTGATTTTGAGTTTCTCCGTATTTGTTTTCGCGGCGTCTGCCTTTGTAGGAGTCGTTTCCGGCCTTAATGGAGGCGATGCCGAGACGGCTGGAAGTGCGATCAGTGGTGTGGCCCAAATTTTTGAATTTTTTATTTCCGGTGCGCTGGTGGTTGGGTTCCGCAGTTTTTTCCTCGGTATTGCTCAGGAAGGCGAAGCTCGACTGGAACTCTTGTTTACGGGCTTTCAACGTTTGTGGAAGTCTTTCGGTATCTATTTTTTCTATACCGTGTTTATCCTTTTATGGACGATGCTTTTGATCATCCCCGGTATTATTGCCGCTTTCCGCTACGCAATGGTCTTTTTTATTATTGCCGATGACGAAGATTGCGGCGCATTCGAAGCATTGGGGCGCAGTAAGGACATGATGGCGGGTAATAAATGGAAGTTTTTCTGCCTGCAATGGCGCTTTTTGTGGTGGATTCTGTTGGCCATCTTTTTCACTTTCGGTATCGGCTTCCTGTGGCTCGTTCCCTATATGCAAACTACGTTTGCTAAATTTTACGAAGACGTTAAATGACCCCGGAAATTGGCACGTTCGAACTTTTAAGCACCGATCCCTCCTGCAAGGCTCGACGTGGTCGGTTCCATACAGCGCACGGCACGGTGGAAACACCGGTTTTCATGCCGGTAGGAACGCAGGCCACCGTCAAAAGCATGTCACCACTGGAAATGCACGATATCGGGTGCGAAGTCCTGTTGGGCAATACCTATCATCTCAATGACCGTCCCGGTCCCGATTTGATTGAACGCATGGGCGGGCTGCACAAATTTATGGGTTGGGATCGCGCCATTTTAACCGATAGCGGCGGCTATCAGGTATTCAGTCTTGGCAGCCTGAACAAGATTACGGCCGAAGGGGTCTCGTTTCGGTCGCATTCCGACGGCCGGAAGTTATTCATTGGCCCGCGCGAATCGATGGAAATTCAGCGTAAGCTGGGCTCTGATATTGCAATGGTTTTCGACGAATGTCCGCCTTATCCGTGCGAACAGGAATACGCTTGCCAAGCGGTACGCAGAACCCTAGATTGGGCGGCTATTTGCAGGGAAGCGCCTCGTGCAGACGGCCAGTTGGTCTTCGGGATTGCACAGGGTAGCGTTTTTGCCGATTTGCGCGAGGAGTGCGCCAAGGCGTTGGTCGAGATGGATTTCGACGGTTATGCTATTGGCGGAGTGAGCGTGGGGGAACCCGATGAGCTGATCCTGCGGGGGGTGGACGATACCGTCGATCATCTGCCGGTGGAAAAGCCACGCTACCTGATGGGTGTTGGAGAAATGGCCCAAATGGTGGAATCGGTGGCACGCGGAGTCGATATGTTCGACTGTGTGATTCCCACACGGCAGGCGCGCAACGGCACGGTTTCGACACGGCGCGGTCGCTATCCTGTAAAGGCGGCTATCTATAAGGAAGATACCCGCCCGTTAGAGGACGGATGCACCTGCTATGCGTGTACTAATTTTACACGCGCTTATGTGCGCCACCTCATCAACGTGGGCGAGATTTTAGGATTGCGACTGATAACCATGCATAACCTGCATTGCTATCTTGAATTTATGAGAGATATGAGGAAGGCGATAGAGGAGGGAACATTCGATGAATTCCGTAAGGACTTCCATTCCAACTATCGCGTTGTATTTGAGGAACACACGTTAAACGTTAAGGAGAACAACTAAATGAACCTATTGCCACTAACCATCGCTCAAGCTGCGCCGGCCGCTGCACCTGCAGGATCGCCGTTCCAGTTTCCCATCATGATGGTGATTTTATTTGCGATCATGTATTTCATGATGATTCGTCCGCAGCGCCGAAAAGAAAAAGAACGCAAAGCAATGATTGCCTCCGTCAAGACCGGCACCCGGGTCTTGCTGACCAGTGGAATTATGGGTGAGATTATCAATGTTAAAGAATCGACCTTGATTGTCCGCATTGCGGAAAATACCAAGGTTGAAGTGGTTCGCGGTGCAATCTCCCAGGTATTGGAAGAGGGCGAAACGCCTGCCGAAATTGAACCGTCCAAGTAGAAAGGTTTAGAACAATGGATAAAAATAAACTTTGGAAGTGGCTCCTGCTGGGCCTTCTCGTTATCTGGTCATTCGCGTTGGTTACTCCGCTGGATCAGAAAGTTAAACTAGGTCTGGACCTTCGTGGCGGATCGAGTTTTGTGGTTGAAGTGGACGCCGAAGATGTAGCCAAGAAAATGGTTGAGGATGAGACGGCAACTTCAATTGATTCGATTAAAGATTCTGAACTGAAAGATCGGATCAAGAAAGTTCAGGAAATCGCGGTGGAAACCATCCGTAACCGAATTGATGTGCTCGGCACCTCCGAACCGGAAATTTATCCGGAAGGCGATGCCCGAATCGTGATCCGTATTCCCGGTGCCGATGCTGAAACGCGTGCCGAAGCCAAATCCCAGATCTTGAGCGATGCGGTTTTAAGTTTCAAAATGGTTCACCCCGAAAGCGCTGCCTGGGTAAGCGAAGTGCTCAGTGCCGGGCAGATTCCTTCTGGCTTCAAAATTGGTGGGCAGGATGGTTCCGGTGTGTATTTCATTCGCGATCGCGCTGCGATGGCTGATGATCAGTTGGATCGCGCTTTTTATGAAAAACTTAAGCGTTTTGGTGGAAAACACGCCGACTACATGCTGATGGCTGATCGCCTGCAGGATGGATCCACGATTTATCGCCCCGAGTTTATCGAACGTCGCCGGCAGATGGGTGGCGATACCATCAGCAATGCATTCGTGACCTACGACCAGATGACGGGTCTCCCGAGCATTTCACTTGAATTCGATAACGTCGGTAAAAAAGAGTTCGGTCGTGTGACTGAATCCAACAGTCCGAGAGATGATGGTACCTATCGCCGCATGGCTATCATTCTCGATGACACCCTTTATTCTGCTCCGCGCATCAACGAAGCAATCTACAGCGGTCGTGCCGAAATTTCCGGCAGCTTTACAGTCGTAGAAGCCCGTCGCCTCGTGAACGTACTGCGCGCCGGTGCGCTTCCGGGCCGCGTTAATATCGTTGAGGAACGCACGGTCGCTCCGACACTCGGTCATGACTCCATCAACAGTGGCGTTAAGGCCATCATGTATGGTGGTGCAGCGGTATTGCTCTTCATGGGTATCTTCTATTTGGTGCCCGGCATGGTTGCCAACCTTTCGTTGGTATTTGTGCTGTTGTTGCTCCCGGTGGGCATGATGGTTTCTTCCGGGTTCCTCGGTGTTATTTCCGGCTCGCTCGAAGGCGGTTCGGTTAGTCTCCCAACGCTGACGCTATACGGCATTGCCGGTATTGTATTGACGATCGGTATGGCCGTTGACGCCAATGTACTTATTTTTGAGCGTATGCGCGAAGAGTGGCGAGTCGGTAAGTCTGTTGCGGGTTCCATTAACGCGGGTTACAACAAAGCGTTCAGCACGATTCTCGACGCCAACGTAACCACGTTGCTGACGGCCATCATTCTCTTCTGGCAGGGTTCCGGTCCAATTCGTGGTTTTGCGGTAACACTGAGTGCCGGTATTTTGGTGAGCATGTTCATTGTACTCGTTATGACCCGCTTGTTCTTCAACTCGATGGCCGACGCCAATGTGCTTAAGTCGATCAAGATGATGTCGATCCCGTTTTTGCAGAATGCCAAGGTCAATTTCCTGGGTATGCGTAAGGTTGCCGGGATCATCTCCTTGCTCGTGATTTTAGGAACGTGGGGAATTTTTATTCAAAAAGGTGATGCCAACTTTGGCGTGGACTTTACCGGCGGCTCAGTCATCACATTTGAGTTTGACGAAAAACAAGATATTGAAATAGTCCGCGGTGCATTGGCTGATGCTGGTTTTGCAACGGCCAATATTGCCTATCAGGCCGACCTTAGCGGAAATGAATTCCTCGAAGTAAAAGTAGGTGCGTCCGGTGAAGAATCCGAACCTGCGCTCGTTGCGGTTAAAACCCTTCCGGGCAACTATCAGGATGTTAAAAATGACAGCGTGGGATCGCAGATTGGTGCAGAGCTGAAGAGCAAGGGCATCAAGGCGATTATCTTCGCGCTGATCGGTATCGTTATCTATATCTCGATCCGATTCGAATTTGCCTTTGCGATGGGTGCTATCACGGCCGTGGCGCATGATGTTCTGATTACGATCGGTATCTTCTGTGCGCTAGGGAATGAATTGAGTATGCCAATTATCGCGGCATTGCTCACCATTGTGGGGTACTCGGTCAACGATACCATCGTAGTATTCGACCGCATCCGCGAAGATCTGAAACTGGTCAAAGGCAAGTCCTATAAGGAAATTGCCAACCTATCCATCAATCAGACCCTCAGCCGTACGGTCCTGACATCGGTTACCACGTTGCTGACGGTGGTTATGTTGCTGGTGTTTGGCGGCGGTGCTGTGAAGGACTTCGCACTGGCCCTGTTTATCGGCATCCTGGTGGGCACCTATTCCTCCATCTTTGTGGCCACGCCGGTTGTGCTCCTGTGGCATAAGGAAGAAAAGGTTAAGTAGACTTTCAATTATTGGAAAGCTATGTTCAAAAGCGTCCTGCAAGTTGGGGCGCTTTTTTCGTATTCGGTTGTATTGGTTTAATGAATTGGAATGAAATGAACGACCCGACATATAAACTTCAATTTCCAATAATGCGTTTTATATTACGGAAAGTAATGGATCCGGAGTCGTCTCCGGAGAGTCATGAAAATCGAACAAGACTGGGTATACTCGCTGGCTGGGTGAGCATTGTTTTGAGTGCCGTTCTAGCGGGGGCCAAGTGTTGGTTGGGGTTGGTTTCGGGGAGCATTTCAATGATTGCCGATGCCACAAATAATCTGACTGATATGGGAAGCTCGCTGGTCATTGCGCTGGGCTTTCAGTGGTCGAGAAAGCCGCGCGATGAGGATCATCCATTTGGTCATGGCCGGATCGAGACCGTTGCCACCTTCGTGCTATCCATAGCGCTTATTCTGGTGGGAGCTGAAGTGGCTAAATCGGGAATCTCGCGGTTGTTCAATCCTCAACCCGTAGAGGCGCCGACCTGGTTGCTGCTTACGGTGGGTGGCACGGTTCTGATCAAAGCATGGATGGCAATCTTTGCCCGTAAGCTGGCCAAGCTTTCAAAATCCCCGGTTTTGGAAGCTGATGCATGGAATCACACCTTCGATATTGTCTGTACGCTTATGGTGGTTGTGGCGCTCGTCAGCTCCCGGATGGGCTGGGGCGTCGTCGATGGATGGACCGCGATTGGCGTGGCTTTTTTCATTCTCTATACGGGGGTATCTTTCGCGCGCGAGGCGATTGATATTCTGTTGGGAAAAAAGCCCGATCCCGCCGAAATTCAGGCAATTTATAATACGGTGGTGGCGGTGGATGGAGTGATGGGGGCTCATGAGGTTATGGTACACCAGTATGGCGATGTTAAAATGGTATCGTTCCATATCGAAGTAGACTCCAATATGAGTCTGTTCGATGCTCATGAAATATCCGAACGCGCCGAAGAAGCGGTTGAAATAAAACTGCAATGGCGTGCTGTGGCGCATGTGGACCCGGTCGATCGTTCGCATCCGCTTTTTGAGAACCTGAACCGGGTGCTTCATGATTTTATCCGGCGGGAATCCGGGGTGGTGGATGTGCATGATTTACGCGCCCATGGAAGCGTTGCGCCGTACAGTATTTCGTTTGATCTGGTCACAGATATGGAAACAAGCCGGAACGATTACGACGCACTATATCGGCGTTGTCTGGATGCATTAGAATCGGCTTTCGGGAGTCGAGTGAAGAATGTGGAAATCGGGCTTGAGGCATCCATTGAAAGTGCCCCAATGGTGCGCAAGCAGTTTGACCTGCTCGGCAACAGAAAATGATTTACTGCGTATTTGCCACAAACATGAATGTTGGTATGATCTGTAAATGGTTCTGACATCAATTATTTAAGGAAGTAACAATGGCGAATATACCTGGAAATGTCGAATGGGTTGCGGATCTGATACCTGATCTTGAGGCAAAGCGTGGTCGGTTTGAGGTCGATACTGATGAAGTGGACGATGAACTTATTGAAGTATTCATTGAGGAACTTCACCGGCTGACTGGAGAATTGCAGGTGGGTATCGGACAGAACGATTCCGAAATGGTTCGTATGGCGGCGCACTCGATCAAAGGAATGGGCGGTACGATTGGTCTTCCGGAGCTTTCAGTTCTGGGTCTGGAAATTGAAAACCTGACAAAGGACAATCGCATGCCGGAAACCCAACGACTTGTGGATGCCCTTGCACATTGGATGACGACCCTGAGCTAGGATTCTTATGCCCACCGAAAATACGCAATCTCCCGAAACCATAACAACATCCCGTTTGATTCAGAATCTTTCGGGACGGGTTCTTGTCGTGGATGATGAATTGCCGAACCGGCTGTACCTTCGTAAACTGCTGGAGACCCGCGGCTGTGAAGTATTTGATGCCGATGATGGACCAACGGCATTAACAATTGCTTTCAAAAAAGTACCCGATCTCATCCTTGTGGATGTGATGATGCCGGGTATGGACGGCTTTGAGTTATGTGGACGTTTGCGCGACGAACCCCGAACCTCTTCAGTTCCGGTTATTATGGTAACTGCCAAATCGAAAATTGAAGATATTGAAACCGGCTTTGAACTGGGAGCAATGGATTATATTCGTAAACCGTTCAATCCTCGCGAACTCGTCTTGCGTGTCGGAAATGCCCTCGCCCTCAAAAAGAGTAATGACGAGCTCACGATATGGAATAACCGTGTATCGCGGGACCTCGAACTTGCCGGTACAATCCAGCGGTCGCTGTTTTCAGACATTCCTCATTTTACACGCCGCTTCGAAGTTCGGATTGCCTATAGAACCTGCATGGACGTAGGCGGCGATGCCTTCGATATTGTTGCTTTACCCGATGGAAAGTATTGTATCTACGTGGCAGATGTTTCTGGTCATGGTGTGGCTCCGGCTATGATTTCTGCGCTGCTGAAAGCCACGGCAAGCGAGATGATTCATCGGTATGTGGATCAGGGCCCGGCCGCGATTTGTAATGCAATCAATATGATTTTTCGCCGGAGAATCGACAATCCGTCCTACTTCGCAACGATGTTTATGGCGGTACATGATCCGCAGACTCTGGAATGGCGGTGTATGAACTGCGGCCATCCAAATCCCGTAATCATTCGCAATGGTTCCCTTACCGATTCGTCGGCATTTAGTAAAAGGGGAGGAGCTCCAATTGGATTCCCGTTCGGCTCCGAACGACCCTATTCTGTTATGGATGAAGTTGTATTCAAAGATGAGGGAAATTCTTATCTCTTGCTCTATACCGATGGACTGATGGAAGCACGCCATACGGCAACGGATGAAGAATGCGGAATACGGATGCCGGCGGCGTACGAACAGGTGGTGAAAGATCCTTCCAGACCCAATAAAGCGGTTGATCTGCTCGATATGCTGGTGTCCGAGCATTTTAACTTATCGGCAGATGATTGCACCGCGATCTCAATTCACATGCTTGATCCCGTAAAGATCGTGCTGGAGAGAACCGTGGCCAGAAATATTTATTTGGTCTCGGACACCGCGAAGCAGGCCGAAATCGCTGTTTTATCTCAAGGAATTTCTCCCGATACGGCTGGCTTGCTGAGGTTGCTGGTAATGGAGCTGGGTGCAAATCTGGTGGATCATGGAGGCCTGGACGAAGAGGATTCATTCTGGATGCAAATCCGTGTGGATGAAAATGTAGTTCAGGTTATTTTGAGCGATGAAGGAACCGAGTGGGATTTAGAAGAAGCGCTTAATCGTGAACTGGATCCGGCCTATATGGGGGAACGGGGACGGGGACTTGCCATCACGAACTCGATCACCGATCGCATTGAGCGCTACAGGGTTCAGAATCAGAACCTGACCTATTGTACCCTTATTGATGGGGAGGAAAAATAGATGGAACGGCCGGTCTACAGGGCAAGGCGCGAACTGTTCGAGCGTATGGATATCCCGGTCACCAAGGCGGATATCCAGATCCTGAAGTGGAAGCAGCGAAGCCGTTTGGTAGTCTGGGAAGGCATGTTGCGTAGCCTACTCGTTTTTAAGCGACTACTGGATATTCTGCTCAGCTCCTTTGCGTTGGTTCTCTTGTTACCCATCCTTATCGTGGTCGCGGTTTGCATCATTATCGAAGATGGATTTCCGGTTATCTACATGCAAAAACGTGTAGGGCTCAATGGACGAGAATTCCGATTCTATAAGTTCCGCTCCATGGTCAAGGGAGCCGATAAACTGAAGCTCGATTTACTGGATCATAACGAGTCGGGAGACGGCGTGACCTTTAAAATGAGAGAGGACCCGCGCGTGTTGCGCATTGGGCGCTTTCTGCGACGTTCCAGCATCGATGAAATCCCGCAGTTCTTTAATGTACTTATTGGCGACTTGTCTGTCGTCGGGCCACGGCCTCCGTTGTCAGAAGAAGTAAAATCCTATTCGCTTTCCGACCGGAAACGCCTGCACGTAAAACCGGGGCTGACCTGCCTGTGGCAAATTCGCGGCCGATCTGATATACCGTTTGATCAGCAGGTCGGTCTCGACATGCAGTATATTCAGAGCCAAAGTATTTTTAAGGACTTGGTTATCGTGTTGAAAACAATTCCGGCGGTATTGTTTGGCCGCGGAGCCTATTAGGGAGCATTGAAAATGGTAGTGAACTGTTCAAGGATAAATGGCATTGGCGTAGTGCAGGTAAGCAAAGCGCTTACGGCCGCCACCGTAGATTCTTTCCGCGATCAGCTTTCCAGCTGGCAGGAAGCTGAACGCGATGTAACCAATTATGTTATTGATCTGGAGAAGGTTGATTTCATGGATTCTGCTGGACTCGGAACGCTTATCGCTGTTTTAAAACGCATAACCGAGCGCGATGGCGACATGAAAATTGCCAACCTTCAGAAAAAACCCCGAATGGTATTCGAAATAACCCGTGCCTATAAAGTATTCGAAATCTACGAGACCGTAGAAGACGCCCTCAAGGGATTTGGATGATCGAACAGACATAAACCAATGATCGCCGTATTCAATACAGCAAATGCCTGCAGCTGGGCAAAGAACCTAAGTGATACTCCCTGGCCGCTGCTTCCCGTTTCCAATCGCCCCTTGCTCGACTACTGGCTCGAAGCTTGTACTGAACAGCAAATTCAATCAGTCCATATTGTGCTGGGCGAAGATGCCAAGCTGATCGAGGATTTTATTGGAGACGGCAAGCGATGGAATGTCGATGTGGAATATACCTTCGCACGATCCGGCGAAGAACCGCTGGATTATTTAAAATCAATTTCCAGTCAGTGGAAAAATGGCCTTTTTTATCTGGATGGGCCTTTTTTTATGCGTCGTCGCCAGGGCTACCGTTCGGAGGGATTCCAGCGGCTGGAAGCTTGCCGACATGATTATGATAATGAAATGTTAGTGCTTTACGGGAAGACGGCTGATGAGGTTGAAGAGCTGCTTAATGGCGTTTCTGGTTCTTCGCGTGGTTTGGAACAGATTCACATCAACCCCTACCCACTGGAGAGCATTAAGGCCTACTTCGATCTCAATATGTATATGGTTGCAGGAGAATTTTCTCGTTATGTAACCGCAGGCTTTTCAGGGGGCGATGGCAGCTCCATTGGATACAACGTACGCACGCCTCCATCCAGTCATCTGCGTGCTCCCATCATGATTGGTGATGATTGCCGGTTTGGTGCCATGACGACGATTGGCCCCAATGCCATTGTAGCTAATCACGTGATTGTCGACGCTTATACGGAGCTTGTTGATTGCCTCATTCTCGATGATACCTACATCGGTCGTAATCTTGAAATTCGCAAAAAAATCGTTGCTGGAAATCGGGTGATAGATCCCATGGATGGTACGGTTATTCAGATTGACGATTCATGGCTGGTTGCGCAGAACCGCCCTGACATGCGAACGGAAGACGTGGTGCGCTATATTATTCTTTGGGGCGTAACGCTGACTATGGCACTCATTCAATTAGTTCCGTTCTGCCTCCTCTATCCGTTGTTGCGGATCACCCGGATTGCCGGGTATACCAATGAACAGTTTCATGATCCGCGCACAGGCTACATTGCGCTTCCTGTTTTTAGAAAACTTCAGAACCGAAAATCGGTCGTCTACCGTGTTTTCCGGGCGCTCTCGCTCGATCGCTTTCCCTGGATGCTCCGTGCGCTTTGCGGCAAGCTGTTTCTCTGCGGTCAGTCGCCTATGCAGCATCCGGAGGATGACGAAATCATCAAACAATTGGCGCATTATTATCCCGGGGTTTTTTGTTATCAGGACTACAACAAAGATTCGGACCGGCTGACGGATGCACTTTGGTATGCTCACATTCGTTCGTTTTATGAAGATATAAAAATTCTCATCAAATCCCTCGTAACCCGATTCCTTGGCGCAGGCCGCCAATAAGCTTCCACTGACTGGGGAAAATATGACTTCCAAATTCTGGAAAATCCGCTCAACCAATGATGAAAATGTTGCATCGATCGCTACTCAAACCAAGCTGCCGTTACCGATTGCGCGGATACTGGCGTTGCGTGGTTTCCAGGCATTGGAAGAAATCGAAAACTACCTCAATCCGCGGCTTGCGAACTTGTCCGATCCCTTCCAATTGCCCGATATGGAAAAGGCCTCTGTTCGCCTTTGGAAAGCGATTGATGAAGGCGAATCAATTACCGTATTTGGCGACTACGATGTCGACGGCATAACATCGGCCGCACTAATGACCCGTATTCTTTCTGTGTTGGGCGCCAGTATAAAACCCTTTATTCCCGATCGGCTCGACGAAGGGTATGGCCTTTCACAAGATGCCATGGAACGCTGCCTTTCCGAGCACGGTTCTACCGTAGTCGTCACCGTTGATTGCGGAACCAATTCGGTGGAAACCATTGCCTGGGCGAATGAGAAGAATGTGGACGTTATTGTTACGGATCATCACGAACCGGATGCAGAAACTGCGCCTGCCTTTGCCCTCATCAACCCGAAACTGGGAACGGTTAAAATGCATGAAAACCTCTCCGGGGTAGGGGTTTCCTTTAAACTGGCGCATGCATTGATTAAAACCGGCCGTACGCAAAATAAACCTGCAGCGTCTTTAGTCAAACTCCGCGACTACCTTGATATCGCCGCGCTCGGTACGGTCGCCGATATCGTTCCTTTGATAGAAGAAAATCGAATCATTGTCCGCCACGGACTTGCGCAACTTGGACGTTCGAAATGGGTGGGCATGGAGGCGCTGAAAAAAGTCGCCGGTGTAAAAGGCGAGCTCGACACCTATCACCTCGGGTTCCAGTTGGGCCCGCGGATCAATGCGGCCGGACGTATTGGCCAGCCGATGAAAGCACTGCAACTACTCGTAACCAATGACAATTCCGAAGCTGGAAATATCGCCCAGCTGCTCAACCAGAATAACCGGGAGCGGCAGGGGATTGAGCGTGAAATGTCCGATGAGGCCTTTGCGGAAATCGATGTTTATTTTGATCCTGCAATTCATTTCGGCTTAGTCGTTGCACGCGAGGGATGGCATCCGGGCGTGGTGGGTATTGTTGCATCCCGCGTTTCGCGGCACTATAACCGTCCTGCAATCGTGATGGGCATTCAGGATGATGGATCGGCTCGCGGCTCCTGCCGCAGTATTGAAGAATACAATATGCTCGATGGACTGGAGGTTTGCGAACGACACCTTAGCAAGTTTGGCGGGCATATGATGGCCGCAGGACTCGAAGTTAAACCCGATGCACTTGACGCCTTTAAAATGGATTTTAATAAAGCGGTCACCACCACGTTGTCGGGTGTTGATTTGTCACCCGTCCAGTATATTGATTCCCTGGTTGAAGCCGATGAAATAAACGGGGACTTTCTGGAGCACTTGAAACGCCTCCGCCCATTCGGAGAGTCCAACCCCGAACCGGTCTGGGCAATGCAGCAGGTCCATGTTTCTGGCTCGCCACGTGTGGTAGGAGAAAAGCACCTGAAGCTATCATTAGCTTGCAATGGCCAATCATTTGAGGCCATCGCCTTTGGCTATCCTATCAGTAAGCTTCCCGAGGGAGCGCTGGATATTGCCTTTACCCTTAAAGAGAACTATTGGAACGGAAATACAAGTCTGCAACTACAAGTCCTGGATATACGATCATCTGAATTATTTTGATGTTAAATCTAATTCGCCCTTCCTTAATCGTTGGGCTGAAGCCGCTTGACACGGTGGAGTCTTATCTATACAACCGCCGCCTGATTCGTGGACGGCCATTTCGGCCACGTCCTCTTTTTCTTCACTCCACCGGTGGCGAGTAGAAAAATATTTATTCGCCGGATAGGAAAAACATATGAAGAAAGAAAACGACCTCAACGGGGTCTTCGGATCGCTATTGCCGGAAATCGGCCAAGCGATATCCGAAGCAGGATATCACACACCATCACCGATTCAGGAACAGGCAATACGGCCGTTGCTGGAAGGACGCGACATGATTGGCTGTGCCCAGACCGGTACCGGAAAAACTGCGGCGTTCACATTGCCTATTCTCCAGTATCTAACCATCAAAAATAAGAAGCCGGTCTCGAAAAGACCGGAAGTTCTGATTCTTGCACCAACCCGTGAGTTGGCGGCCCAAATTGGCGACAGCGTTGCGAAGTATGGCAAGCACACCAAAATCTCACAGACCGTCATTTTTGGCGGCGTGGGACAGAATCCACAAGTGAAGGCGATTCGCCGTGGGGTGAATATTCTGGTTGCGACACCGGGCCGGTTGATGGATTTGGTAAGTCAAAACTGCATTGATCTGGGGGGGGTTGAAATCTTTGTACTCGACGAAGCCGACCGCATGCTGGATATGGGCTTTATCCACGATATCAAGAAGGTGATCGCCAAACTGCCGAAAAAACGTCAGTCACTCTTTTTCTCTGCAACGATGGAACCGAAAGTAAAACAGCTTGCGGAATCGTTAGTGAACAACCCTGCCCAGGTATCGATTGAGCCGGATAAACCTGCGGTGGATCGCATCATTCAGAAAATGATGTTTGTCGATAAAAAGAATAAAGACGAAGCCATCATGGCGCTGATGGCCAGTAAGAAGCTTGATCGCGTGATTATCTTTGTGCAGATGAAGCACGTGGCCAACAAGGTTACCCGTAAGCTAGAAGGGATCGGGATCTCGACTGCGGCCATTCATGGAAATAAGAGTCAGGGCGCCCGAACTCAGGCGTTGGCCGATTTTAAATCCGGCAAACTACGCGCGCTCGTTGCGACCGATATCGCCGCGCGCGGTATTGATGTTGACGGCATTTCGCATGTCATTAATTACGACATTCCGGTTGAACCGGAAACGTATGTTCATCGCATTGGGCGTACCGCACGTGCCGGTGCCGATGGCGACGCTATTTCGATTTGCAGTGCCCAGGAACGCGACTATTTGCGGGCCATCGAAAAACTGATCCGTATTCAAATTCCTGTTGATCTCAAGCATTCATTGCATTGCGAAAAGTCGATGAACGCCACGGGGGCCGATGCTAAACCGGGACCCAAGGTTCGTCAGAACCATGGCAAGATAACAGTTGGTGCAAACGGACGCGCAAAGCAAGTGGGCAGTAATAAACGCCCCGGTAAAGTCCAGAGCCGGCGTTCTTCGAATTCCAGGAGAAAGAGCTATGGTTGAAGTAGGGAGAGTCAACACGCTGGAGGTGTCCCGCAATTCTGATTTCGGTTTATTACTGGAAGGCGGCGAACTGGGCGAAATCCTGATGCCGAAACGCTATGTTTCCAAGGAATGGAAGACGGGCGATAAGATAGAAGTATTTGTCTATCTCGATTCTGAAGACCGTCTGACGGCCACAACGGACAGGCCTAAAGCGATGGTTGGAGAGTTTGCTCTCCTGCGTGTGAAAGAACTGACGGCCATCGGCGCATTCCTCGATTGGGGGATGCCCAAGGATTTGTTTGTGCCATTTCGCGAACAGCGGATGAATATGCGTGAAGGCGAGTCATACATTGTTCACATCTATTTGGATCGGGCAAGTGGTCGTATTGCAGCATCATCCAAGCTGGATAAATATCTGGAATCGTCAATACGGTATTATAAAGACGGCGATGAAGTTGAGTTGATGATTTGGCAAAAAACGGATCTGGGTTATAAGGCCATTATCAACAATGAGCGCTGGGGTATGGTTTTTCATAACGAGGTTTTTCAGGCGATGCAGCGTGGAAAAACAATGAAGGGCTATATCAAAACGATGCGTCCCGATGGTAAAATTGATCTGTGCCTTCACAAGCCGGGCTATGAAAAGGTGACGCTACTTACCGACAAGATTTTAAACTACATTAAAGAGCAGGGCGGTTTTATGCCCATTACCGACAAGAATCCGCCGGAAGAAATCTACGGGTTATTCAGCGTCAGCAAGAAGACCTATAAAAAGGCGATCGGCGCACTCTATAAACAACGGATGATCACGATTGAAAAGAGCGGAACCCGGTTGCTAGGGAAATAGGCAGAAAATTTCCAATTACGCATTACGTATTAGGGAGAAGCTCATGAATGGGTTTGACGATCTGGATATTGTTTTTTCATCGGACAAGGGACGTATAAAGCCTGAGAAGAAGAAAGCCTCCGCGCCGAAGGGTGATGGCATTGTTCGGGTGGGTCGGGAAACCAAAGGGCGTAGAGGCGCGGGGATGACGATAATCACCGGCGTGCCGCTGCATCCCGAAGGATTGAAGGGTCTCGCCAAAAAGCTGAAGCAGAAATGCGGCACTGGCGGAACCCTCAAAGGGCAGACCATTGAGATCCAGGGCGACCACCGCGATTTCCTTGTTACTGAGCTTCAGGCACTTGGATATACGGTCAAAAAGTCCGGCGGTTAACTGTTTTTAAGCATTTGGATCTCTTCGTTTCACGTTTAGCAGAAAATACTATTGGATGACTTGACCGTGCGCATTTTCTAGGGCACGGTGCGCCCTTTCTAACAGAACCCAAACATAACCCGAGGAAGGTATGTTATGAGCGATTGGATCGGCCACGAGTGCGGTATTGCTGCGATTCGGCTTCTTAAGCCGCTGGATTTTTACATCGAGAAATATGGCACTCCGATGTATGCCGTTAATAAACTCTCCCTGCTGATGGAAAAGCAGCATAACCGCGGCCAGGATGGCGCCGGTGCTGCGACGATCAAACTCGATATGCCTGCGGGCGTTCCCTACATTGCCCGAACCCGATCCGCCGATAAAAATCCGATCATGCAAGTGCGTAACCGCATGGTAAAATCGTTCGCCGATGCCCGCGAAAAAAATCCAGCGGGTTATCAGGATGGCGAATGGGTAAAAAACAACGTCCTCTTTGCGGGTGAACTTCTGCTCGGTCATTTACGCTACGGCACTCACGGTGCCGCGGGCGAGTCCTTCTGTCATCCCTTTCTACGTCAGAATAATTGGATGACCCGAAACCTTGTGCTGGCAGGTAATTTTAACCTCACGAACAACAATGAGCTGTTCGATATGCTGGTTGAACTGGGGCAGCATCCGCGTAACAAGACCGATACCGTCATGGTGCTGGAAAAAATCGGTCATTTTCTCGACGAAGCGAACGATTTTCTCTTCCGAAAATACCGCAAGGAAGGGCTTAACCGCCTGGAGATTACAGCGAAGATAATCCAGGAACTGGATATTAACCGTGTACTTAAAAAAGCTACGCGTGCGTTTGATGGGGGCTATGTAATGGCCGGAATGATCGGTCATGGCGACCTGTTTGTGTTGCGCGACCCCAATGGTATCCGTCCGGCATTTTACTATCAGGATGAAGAGCTTATTGCGATCGCATCGGAACGCCCTCAAATCCAGACGGCTCTCGATGTGCCGATTGGGTCGGTCAAGGAAATCGAGCCGGGCCATGCCTTGATGGTGAAACGTACCGGCGCAGTAACGATGGAAAAGATTAATGAGCCGGGCGAGCCGCAGCAATGCTCGTTCGAACGCATCTATTTTTCCCGAGGTACGGACAAAGACATTTATCAGGAGCGAAAAAACCTGGGTCGTTCACTGGTTCGTCGGGTTCTTGATCGGGTTGACTATGATTTGGAGAACACGGTGTTCTCTTTCATTCCCAATACGGCCGAAACCGCTTTCTTTGGTTTGGTAGAGGGTGTGAAGGATGTCGTCGGTGAACGAATGAAGTTTCACTTGCTCAAAGAACAACGGCTTACCCCAGAGCGAATAGATGAACTGCTTTCGTTCCAGCCACGTGTTGAAAAGCTGATGACCAAAGATGCCAAACTGCGCACCTTCATCACAGCCGATGCAGATCGCGAAGATCTAGTGGCTCAGGTGTATGATACGACATATGGCATTATAAAGCCGACCGACACACTGGTTGTGATGGATGATTCAATTGTCCGTGGGACGACCTTGCGTACGAGCATTTTGCGCATCCTCGACCGTTTAGGGATGAAGAAAATCGTCGTGGTTTCCTCCGCTCCTCAAATTCGTTTCCCGGACTGCTACGGCATCGACATGTCGAAGATGAAGGACTTTATTGCCTTCGAAGCCGCCGTGGCATTGGTTCATGATACCGGTCGGGAAAATTTGCTGCAGGAAATCTACGAAGCCTGTAAAGAAAATGAAAACGTTCCGCGTGCGGAAGCAAAGAATCAGGTTACTCGGCTTTTCGAACCATTTACGGCCCAACAGATTTCAGTGAAAATTGCCGAAATCCTGACGCCAAAGGGTATGAAAGCCGAGGTGGAAATCATCTACCAGAACATCAGCGGTTTGCATGAAGCCTGCCCGGGTCATAAAGGCGACTGGTATTTTACTGGAAACTATCCCACCCCCGGTGGCCACCGCGTTGCCAACCGCTCGTTCATCAATTTCATGGAAAAGAGCGACGCCCGCGCCTACTAGTTTCGCGCGTTTTCGTTCGGCGCTGGGTTTTGTTTCCGAATGACGAATTTTGATTTATGGGTCTGCGACGATTTTTGTGAATTAAGGCCAACGCCGCTTGAGTTCTATAAATCGGAAAACAGCAATCGGCAATCTAAAATATACTTCCTAAGGACCGTAGAATTTGAGCTCGGTAACCTCCGATGGAAATGCGGTAAAAAGCAGGCGAACCATTTTTGTGCTGCGCTCTGGAAAATAGATTGTTGAGACCTTGCTACCGGGCAATATTTCAGCTTCCAGCGTTCCGCCAACTCTTCCAGTAGAAAATTCCCAGAGAGGTTCGTCATTTACAACGCTGTACCATGCGTTGGGATTTTCCGAGGTCTGGATCTCCAGCCGGACTGGTTTTTTTGGTGCGTCGTATTGCCAGTGGATATCGAGGCGGTTGATTCGACGTTTTGAAGAAAACTGTGCCTGCACGAGGGTGTCCTGAGAGCTGTAAAGATCGTTGCAGTATGTTGTCAGGTCGTCGTCGAAAAACGCTCTGGATGCTAGACTGTTTTCGCGGTTGTCCACGGCATCTTTCATCTCATTCTTTCCGTAGTGCTGATAAAATTCCTGCAGTTCGGTGTAATAGTCTTTTTCAATTTTCCAGAGGGGTTCGTTTTCCTCACGCGCTTCGAGTACCTTACTTTTCCAAAGGTTGGGCGACTCACCACCCCCTTGTTTTACAAAGTCGCGGTATAGACCGACTTTTGCTTTTCCGCCAATCATCGTGGATTTAGCAATTTTTGATTGTCTGAGTTTATTTGGATCGCCGATCAAAAGGGTGAGGGGATCGCTGAAGCTAATTTCTCCGCGTACATTCGTGAGCTTAGCCTTGATAATCCAAACACCCTGATTGCTAGGTCTGAAATTGGTTGTAAGTGTATCACTATCGACCTTTCCAAGTGAATGAAAACCTTCCCAGAGGCTGGTGTTGGAAGCATAGAAATTAATGTGCTCAATCTTATCCCGATTCATGCCCGGGCGAAGTTCCATTCGGATAGAAATGGATTTCAGTTCGTTATGCGTACTGTGGTTAGCCGGGCTGGAAATCCGTATGCCGGAATTTCGGCTGATCGTTTCGAAAGCTTTGCTGGATTCAGTTAGCCATGGAGGGGTGGTTCCAAGACGATGAGCAAGCTGTGCCTCGAAAATGGATTCAGGTTGAACGGGTATTCCGGGAGATTCGTAGGCCAGCAGGTCGGTTCCAATGTCGGGAATCTCGAAGGGTTCGCCATGGAGCCCTGCAATAACCGGGTTGAGAAAATAGCCATACTTTTCGCCCTCCGGCCAGAAGTCGAAACGGCCGGGCCGGGTAACGTTCCAATTCCAGAACGTAAGTCCTTTGTCGTGCATGGGGAAGAACGTTGCTCCGCCGCCACGTGGGCGGAATCCTCCCTCATTTAGATCGTATAAAGTGGCTCGTGGAGCCCCGCAATGGGCTTCCATGCTGTCGTACTGCACGCAACGGAGGAAAACGGTATTCGCGGCGGAACGTGAAACGCCGAGCCCGTGGTGGGTGTCGCAGAATTCCCGGATATAGGCAAAGAGGTTTCCATAGGAACATTTGCATGTGATGGAGGTGTGTCCTACATTTCCCTCCAGGAGGATGTCGGAAAAGGTGTTGAACCCGCAGAGCCATGTTTGAATCGCCTGGCTGAAATCGACGATACGAATGCGGCGAACCCAGCTGTTGAAGGTCCGGTCGAGTTCGATCATGCGATAATCTTCGCCAAAGCGCGTTCCGTTATGATGTTTAAACTGATGCCTGTATCCGCCTCGAATCGACAGATCCTCGATGCCGCATTCATCAACCGTATTATCAATTCGGTAGATGGCAATGTTTTCGTAGTAGGACAGCTCTAATTGAATAGGTTCGCCGAATGTAACTATATTACCTTCAATGGATTTTATTTCGTGCAGTTCGAAAATGTCGGTCAGTTTTCCATCCTTATTTTTTGCTCGCTCAAGAATCCCTTTAGGCACGTCGTGCGGTTTATAAAATTCAGCGGTGGAGGCGGCGTCTGTATTCATCTGCGGATTTAGATTAATGCGTGTTCCGGTCGCCATTCCTTCAGTGGTGCTGACTTCGACAGAGAACAGATCAATCGGCCTGACGACGGTGCCTTTAAGCTTTTGGTCGCCGCGCCAGTAGTCTTCTTTTCCGCTGGATGAGCGAATTTGAATAAGCGGCATTCCAAGCATTGGAGATTCGCTGAATTCGAGCTGTGTGGTTCCAACTCCGCTGCCTTTGATGACTATATTGCTACGCTTGATTTCGATGGGTGGTTTGCCGAAGTCATCTTTTTCAAACAATCGAAAGTTCCCTTTCGGGAAATAAACGACGGCCGCCCCGTTATGATTATGCGCTGCGGTCAGTGTGTCCAGTACGGCATCGCGGTCGGATTTTTCATCGTTTGGAGTCGCCCCGAATCTGATGACGTTAAAAAACCGGTGGGTATTCTCGTTGATTTCAGGAACCGGCTTTTCACAGCGATGGTACCCGGCATGGCTGTAGTCCGGCAGCTTCGCGCGTTCGCCATTTTCCTGTGCTTTCAGGTATTCATCATACAACGTTTTTTCGACGATGGTTTCTGGATCCTTTGCTTTTATAGATTTAGGGATCATGGGCTGATCAACTTTAACCGGTGGGGCAGAGGTTTCTTGCGGAACAGGTGCTTCAGGAACGGGTGGTGTATTGGAGACAGCAGGGGGAGCTGACTTTTTTATGGCTACGTATACCAGCGTGATTATACTGGCAACGAAGAGCAGGATGATAACTGGGACAAGCTTTTTCATACGTGTGTATTACTTACTATCACACAATACGGAAATCCCAAGACATTATAAAGATTGGTACGAATGGTGCTTTAGATAGAGGCCTAACTGCAACATCGACGGTATTTGGCATAAGTTAAGGACGAACAGAGTTATCGATATGTACATATATGCCTCCATCGCATTGGCTAGTATTTTGGCTGTGCTCGTTCCTGTACTATACTGGAATCGCAAGTTACGTTTAAAAGCAGGGCAACAGTCGCGGTTGTATGCCGGTAGCAAAAAACGCATTCTTCAAATATTTGAGAACTCGCCTGATGCGATTTTTATCGTCGAGGAAAATGGGAAAATTGTTGAAGCTAATACGTGTGCCTGCAATACCGTTAAGTTGAGCAAGAACGAGCTGCTGACGAAATCAATTGGCGATATTTCACCTAAAGCCATAAACAGCGAAGTAGATTCGAATCTGAAACAATTATTTTCCGGCGAAATGGTGCAATGCGAAAGTGCATTGATGGATCTGAACCACACGGTTATTCCAGTTGAAATGCTAGGTCGTGTTCAGGAGGTTGATCAACGGAAGATCCTTCAATTACACGTCCGCGATATTTCGTTGCGTAAAAAGGCAGAAGACAAAATACATGCCGCACGCCAGATGGCCGAAGAGTCATCGCAGATGGCTAATCAGGCGCTAAAACTGGCGATGCGCTCCAGTCAGTCAAAAAGTGAATTTCTGGCCGGCATGAGTCGGGATTTGCGAATGCCGCTGAATGATATTATCGGTATGGGCCAACTCTTAAGCGACAGCCAATCGAAGAGCGAACAGGGCCATTGCATTAACATCATTCAGCAATCTTCAGTCAGTCTGCTTAAAATAATTAACAACGTTCTCGATATCGCCAAAATTGAATCAGGACAGATGAATATTCATCCTGAAAGTTTCGATATACGGAAGTTGTGCGAATCGCTTCAACAACGCTTTCAGCAACAGGCCGATTGTTCGGGCATAAATTTATCGTGTCAGTGTCTGGATGGTGTGCCGCCATACCTTGTTGGTGACGAGGGGCTGATTGAACAGGTACTCGTGGTGCTGCTTACCAATGCATTGAAGTTTACCCCGTTTGGAACCGTTACCCTTAACGTCGAGTGTTTGTCGAAAAGCGCATCCGGAGCAGGCATCTATTTTCAGGTGATCGATACAGGCATAGGAGTTTCCGATGAAAAACAGGCCACCATATTCACTACGTTTATCCAGACTGAGGATTCCGCAAAGTATCGCTACAGCGAGGCTGGACTTGGTCTGGCGATCTGCAAACGCCAGGTAGAACTTATGGGAGGACTTATGGGCCTGAGCAGCTCGGAAGGTGAGGGATCCACATTTTACTTTAATCTCTCCCTACCGCAGGCCGAAAAGCCGTTGTCAGACAACGCTCAGGAAATCGTAGTTCTCCGAAAGGGTATCCGTGTGTTGCTCGCCGAAGATAATCCGGTGAATCAAACAGTAGCATCTGCTCTACTGGTAAAAGCCGGTTGTCTTGTGGATGCGGTGGGCAATGGAAGGGATGCCGTTCTGCAAATCCGAAAGAAAGAGTACGATGTCGTGTTGATGGATTGTGAGATGCCGGTGATGGATGGCTTTGAAACCACTAAAAAAATACGTTCGATGCGCGAACCATTATGCCGGATCCCGATAATTGCTCTTACGGCAAATGCCATGAAGGACGATCATAAAAAATGTATTGATGGCGGAATGAACGATTACATTTCAAAACCGATCAACCGAGAAAAACTCATCAAGCTGATCAATCATCATGCGGTGAATGTGTAGTAGTATTTGGAACCCGTCCCCGGCAGCAAAATCGCTAACGCAACTTTAACTGCGCCAAACATTTCTTAAAATCACCAGGCAGAGGAGCTGTTGCGCGGATGGCTTCTTTAGTTTTGGGATGAGGAAAAATAATGCGGTAGGCGTGAAGCATCTGGCGTGGTTGTTCCAAGGAAAGTTCCTGACCGGTCCCTGCATATTTTTTATCGCCCAGAACGGGATGGCGCTTATTGGCAAGATGCAGGCGGATCTGGTGGGTCCGTCCGGTTTCAATACGCAACTCCAGATAGCTGGCACTCTTGTTTGAGTCGAGCGTCTTAACCAGGGTCGTCGATTGGTAGCCCTTGATATCGGTTCGGATTTCTTTCCATGTGGATGGGAATTTTCCGATGGTGATGGCGCGGTAGATCTTCATGATGTCGCGTCCTCGGAACATCGGGATGGCCGTCTCTTTGGCTTCTTCGCTTTTGGCAAAGATCACGCAGCCGGACGTTTCTTTATCCAAACGGTGAACGGCACAGATTGCCATGTTCTTTTCCTGCTTTTGGAGTTTGGATTCAATGCTATCGTCGGACGCATTGGTCACAAAGAATGCAGGTTTATTGACGATCATATAATCTTTATCCTGCCAGAGTATCCCGATGTGCTTGGCTTCGGGCTTTTTGTGGTCGTCAATCAGGATTTCAACGACATCGTTCTCTTTCATCTCATGCTTGCGGATCCAAATGCGCTTTCCGTTCACGAGTACCAGCTTATTATCGATTGCCGCTTGCGCCTGCTTTTTTGAGATATTAAGCACTTCCGCGATGACTACGAAGAGCCGCTTGCCTTCGTCTTTATATTTAACGGTAAAGTTTTGTGTTTTCATAGGGGTTCCTGATTTAGCGGCGCATCATGTTTCGACTGCGGCGAAATAACAAGCCCCGTCGAGAGGGAAAACGGCGGAAAGGCGCAGGAGAGAAACAGCCTGGGAGAGAAACAACCTGGGAGAGTTGATCTCCAGATCAACCCCGCCTATTGAGCAACCCATGCCGCAGCGGGCGGTTTTATGGCAGAAAAATGAAGGGTAAAAAATGTTTCCTCTAATAATTCGGAAGATCGGTGGTGATATTTCCGTCCTTCACGCGGGACAGACCGAACGTGTAGAGAACGCTGACCTGAGGAACGAAGACTGCGTTGCCCTCCGTCCGAAACGCTATACACCTCGTGAATGGTTTATCGCTCCGTTGGAAGTCATCGAACAGGCCATTGCCCTCATCATTTCCGGTGAGATCGTGATTTGTAAGTATGACTCGGAATCAAAATTCATTGTGAAAAAATGAGCGATAGCGATTACAAACCTTCGTATGTGCTGACGGAGCGGGTCGTAGATCTGATGGAACGGATCGGGGAGGCGCGGAAACTTGGAGAGACAGGCTGGAAGCGCTGTCCTACTTTGGTCCGACGCGGCGCGGTCGGATGAAGGAGCGGGATTAGCGCGGTTTTTCGGCGAGCCAAATGGTATGTCTTCGGCCTTTGGTTCCGCGGGCGCGGACGGTGACTTCTTCTACTTTAAATCCGGTGCCACGAAGACGTTTGGTAAAGGATGCATCCGGTTCAGCGGACCATACGCCGAGAATGCCGCCGGGTTTCAGGGCGTTCTTTGCCGCATTAATGCCACCGCGTGTATAAAGCCGGTCATTACCTTTATGGGTGAGGGCGTCCGGGCCGTTGTCGACGTCCAGCATGATGGCATCATATGTTTCGCCTTTTTGCTTAATAACCAAACCAACATCGGATTCAAGGACAATGGTACGCGGATCGTTGAGTGGCTTATCGGCTAGCTCGGCCAAATGCGTCCGGTTCCATTTCACGACGGCGGGTACCAGTTCGGCTACGACCACTTCGGCCGTTTTTCCGAGCTGGTCGAGCGCCGTACGCAGAGTGAATCCCATTCCGAGGCCGCCGATAAGTACGCGCGGATTTTCTCGGTCGGCTACCTGCTTGCAGCACAGTTCGGCAAGAGCATCTTCCGATCCATGCATTCGGCTGTTCATCAGCTCGTCGTTCTGGACGGAAATCGAAAATTCGAAAGCGCGTTGGTAGAGTTTCATCGCTCCGCCATCACCGGGGACTTCAACTTCATCGAGTAATACCCACGGATTCATTGAAAGGTTCCTTATTGGTTGGAAGGACGGGGATAGTGGTTCCATTAATATGAAAATACAAGCCACCTTTCAAAATGCTTATTTCATTGCCCGGAAATCACTCTCAGGGCATATTTGCAGTCAATTTCAACGAACAAAAAACTCTCAGGAGATCATATCATGGAACAATTGAAGAAAAATGAAACTTTTGGCGGTCCTGAGGGGCCGGTCGTGCTGGTAATTATGGATGGCGTCGGCATTGGTAAGAACCCGGAAAGCGATTGCGTTCAGCTGGCAGATACACCAACACTGGACTGGTTGCGCGATAATGCGGTCTACACAGAATTAAGAGCGCATGGTGTTGCGGTGGGCTTGCCGGATGATGGCGATATGGGGAACTCGGAAGTCGGCCATAATGCAATCGGCTGCGGGCGTGTTTTTGAGCAAGGGGCGGCACTTATTGGTAAGGCACTTGGATCCGGCTCCATGTTTGAAGGGGCGGTCTGGAAGGAGTTGACCGCGAATGTTGCGAAGCATGATTCTGAATTACATTTCATTGGGCTGCTTTCCGATGGAAACGTGCATTCAAATATTAACCACCTTGAAACGATGCTAACCCGTGCCAAAGCGGATGGCGTTAAGAAGATTCGTATTCATGCGCTGATCGATGGACGTGATGTGCCCCCAACTTCCGCATTTGAATTTGTGGACCGTTTCGAAAGTTTTTTGGATGGGCTGAATGCGGATGGATCTGTTGACTATTGCGTTGCATCCGGTGGTGGGCGTCAAAACATTACCATGGATCGATATGATGCCGATTGGAGCATGATTGATCGGGGCTGGACGGCACATGTGAAAGCGGAAGGCCGCACTTTTTCCAGTATGCGCGAAGCAATTGAAACGTTCCGTTCAGAAAAGCCGGGCATCAACGATCAGGACCTTCCTCCATTTGTTGTTGGGCGCGATGGCGTTGCTGTGGGCCCAATTAAAGATTCGGATAGCGTAATTCTGTTTAACTTCCGCGGAGACCGTGCCTTGGAAATCACGAAGGCATTTGAAGCGGATGAAATCACCGAATTCGAACGTGGTCCTAAACCGGATGTGCTTTATGCCGGCATGATGCAATATGATGGCGACATGGGGATTCCTAAGAAATATCTGGTAACTCCTCCAGCGATTGATTGCACCATGAGTGAGTATCTTTCGAATGCGGGTGTGAATCAGTTTGCCATTTCGGAAACACAGAAATTCGGCCATGTGACCTACTTCTTTAATGGAAACAACTCCGGCAAGTTTTCCTCGGAAACCTGGATGGAAATTCCGTCCGACAATTGCCCGTTTGAAGATGCGCCGCGCATGAAAGCCGATGAAGTTACCGACGAAGTCGTGAAGGCCATCGAAAGCGGGGACTACCAGTTTATCCGATTGAACTACCCGAATGGCGATATGGTTGGCCACACCGGTGATTTTGAAGCGGTGAAGGTTTCACTTAAAGCCGTTGACGAAGGATTAGAGCGCATTATCGAAGCCCTTAAGAAGACCAACGGCATTCTGGTTTGCTCAGCTGATCATGGTAACTCCGACGATATGTGCGAGCTCGATAAAAAAACAGGCGAAGTGAAGCACGATGAAAACGGGAAAACGCTCCCGAAAACCTCGCACTCACTCAACCCGGTTCCAGCCTATGTCTACGATGCGGCCGGCGCATCCAACGTACGGAAGGCTGATGTTCCGGATGCCGGCATTGCCAATCTTGCTGCAACGTGCATTACCTTGCTGGGCTATGTGCCGCCGGCAGATTACACCGCCAGTATTGTTGACGTGGGCTAGCAGGAAAAAAGTTTGAAGACCGTATAGATGCAAAAGCAGATTTAAATTTCTTCTTTACGGTCTTTTCTTAAACGCAAATTGAGCTTTATGAAATATCCACTTTCCCAACTTATCGCGGTCCTATTTTTGAGTGCAACTGCGGTTGCTCAGGACGCTGACGTTCTTTCGCCATCCAAGCTCGATACGTATATGGAAACGGGTATGGAGGTGGCCGGAGTCCGGGCTCCATATTATGATGAAGAAGGTAACCTGAAAGCCCAGCTCTATGGGGGATATGCCAAGGTGCTCGAAGGTGGAATTGCGGATGTGAGCAACCTGCGAATCGATGTTTTTCAGGATAAAGAAGTCATCATGACTGTATTTGCTCCTCAGTGCTTTACCAAAATCGAAGAAGCGGATGGACGAAAAATTCTAACCGTTTATTCAGATGGGGATGTGCTGATTGATATGGAGCAAATGACCATTTCCGGTCGGGGTTTCCGTTTTACATCGGAAAAGAACCAGTTTGAAATCCAACATGAATCCAAAGTGCTTGTGAAAAAGGCCGCGCGCGATATGAAGGGGGTGGAGTTGTGATCCGTCTCTTTTTAAAAATAACACTCTGTGGTTGCCTTTGCCTATTGAGTGCATGTTCCAAGCGGGAACGCTCGGATCCGGATGCGGAAGAGTGGGCAACTATTCAGGCGATGGCTGATGATGCGGATACGGTTCCGCTGGTTGAAAGTGTGGAGTCGAATCAGAGTACTAAAGCGGAAGCAATGACGACCGCTCCGCCTGGCGAATTTGGTGCATTTATCCGGCGCCTGGAACAGATGAAAACAATCGAACGAAAGAGCGGGCAAACGCTCCTGACGGGGGAACGTCTCGTCTTTGATCATGACCGGCGGTATGTGCGTATGGATCATGATGTGGTGGTTACAGATGACCAAGGCACACTTGAAACGGAAGGTCTTGTCGGCCGGTTTTCAGTTTCCAACGAAGTGGAGTATATCGAGGCGATGGATGGCGTGGTGATCCGAAGTGAAGGTCGGGAAGCCAGAGGAGACCAGGCAGTCTATAATTATCAGACCGGATTTGTTCAATTGGAAGGAATGGCCGTTGTTTCAGATGGCGGAACGCGGCTTTCGGGCGAACGGATTGAACTATGGATTAAGGGCGATCGAAAAATGGTTTGCAAACCCAACGCATTACTGGAGATTACTGGAGTTTCCGACCTTATGCTTGATGGGATTGAGAAAAGTACAGGCGAGGATACTGAGGTTCGTGCTGACAGCATTATTTATGATGAATCCAGAGGCATGGCAGAGTTGCTAGGGAATGTTCGAGTGCGCGATCCGCATGCTGCAATAAACTGTGAAATCGTGCGAATATACCTAAAAGAGGATAACGAAATAGATTGGATCGAGGCAGAGTCCGAGGTAATAATACAATCTGACGAGAGGAAGGCATTAGCCGACCGGGCAACCTATCATGTGGATGAGGGTAAATTCACCTTGGAAGGTGACCCGAAGGTTAAGCAGGGACAACATATTATGACGGGCGATCGGATTATATTCTGGCATGAAACGCGGCGAATGGTTTGTGAACCGAATGCCCATATTCTGCTGTATCTGGACGAAGTAACCAAAGCGAAATTCCTGAAAGATTTGAACGATTAAATGGCAACTGAAGAAACCTATCTGATTCGAACTGAAAAGTTGGTGAAGGCATACAAAGGCCGCAAGGTCGTGCGTGAAGTTGAGATCAATGTAAAGGCTGGCGAAATTGTCGGCCTACTCGGCCCAAACGGCGCGGGTAAGACCACCAGTTTCTACATGATTGTTGGTCTGGTACGACCCACGAGCGGCAAAGTATTCTTTAATGGCAAAAACGTAACGAATACGCCGATGTATAAGAGGGCGCGAATGGGTATGGGCTATCTCTCACAGGAGCCTTCCATATTCCGTAAATTGACCGTGCGGGAAAATGTACTCTCGATCCTCGAAACACTTCCCATCTCAGGAAAGGAACGCATGCAACGTCTGGAGAGTCTTCTTGAGGATTTGAAGATCAGCCACCTGGCAAAGCAAAAAGCGTACACGCTTAGTGGTGGCGAACGCCGCCGTCTTGAAATTACCCGTGCTTTGGTAACTAATCCTTCGATTATCCTGCTCGACGAACCGTTCAGTGGGGTGGATCCGCTGGCGGTAAATGATGTTCAGGATATTGTTTGTGATTTGCGTGATAAAGGTTTAGGTGTGCTGATTACCGATCATAACGTGCGAGAAACACTTGCCGTGGTTGACAGAGCTTATTTGCTCTGCGAAGGGCAGGTGCTCAGCGAAGGAAATAGTGAATTCTTAGTCAATGACGAAGTGAGCCGTGAACTCTATCTGGGTCCACGATTCAGTATGTAACACAACTGAAAGGAGCAAGCCATGAAAGTGAGTATTACAGGACGGCATGTCACGGTAACCGATAACGTCAAAGCACATGTTGAGGACAAACTTGAGCGATGCCTGGGCATCTTTCCCCGAATTGAAAGTGTTCACGTAATACTTGATATAGAAAAACGCGATCAGGTTTCTGAAATTGTCATTCAGGCATCGAATCATATCCGAGTTACATCAACAGAAAGATCGGAAAACCTGTTTGATGCCATAGACCGATCAATCGAACATGCAGAACGTCAGATGCGCAAGCAACGCGACAAGATTCAGGATCACCACAGATAGAAATTAGACCAGTACTTCAGGAGATAAATTGTGGCTATTACCGTTAAAACCTTATGGGACGATGGGGCTGAAAAATTACAGCTCAGCGTTATTGCAGGAAAACAGTATCTGGATCGTAAGCTTCCCGAAACCGCGATGAATCGCCCGGGACTGGCATTAACGGGATTCTTTCAATACTTTGCGAATCAGCGCCTGCAGATTTTTGGTCTTGCTGAATTCACCTATCTAAAAAGCCTTAAACAGGCTGAAAAAGTAAAACGATTGGAAGAGTTGTTTGAGCAGCAAATACCGGGAGTTGTCATTACCCGAAACCGCAAGGCGCCAAAGGAAATCCTTGATCTGGCAGAACGGTACAAGGTCCCCGTATTTCGTACACCAATGGTAACCATGAACTTTGTTAACGAGTGTACGGTGATTCTTGAAACGCTCACCGCGCCACAGGAGCGTGTTCAGGGAACGTGCATGGAATTGATGGGAATAGGCGTTTTGCTGCGGGGTGATCCGGGTATAGGAAAAAGTGAAACTGCGCTTTCGCTCATTGAACGGGGATACAGTTTGGTCTCAGACGATGTCACCGAAGTGCGGCGTACAACGCGCGGTCAGCTGGTCTGCTGGGCAAACGAAGTTACTCGCTATCATATGGAGATTCGCGGGCTTGGAATTATCCATGTGCCCAGTCTTTTCGGAGTGGCCGCGATCCGCCGGCAAACCGAGTTAGATTTAGTTATTGATTTGAAAGCGCCGTCTGGAAACGAAGATCGAACCGGTATTCATCCTGAAACGGTCGCGATTCTGGATGTTGAAGTTCCATGCATAACCCTTCCGGTTCGTTCCGGTAGGGACATGGCGAATATTGTAGAAGTGGCGGCCCTGAATCAGAAGCTGAAGGAGCTGGGGCATGACGCGGCCAAGGAACTGGACGATAAAATCATAACGCGGCTAACAAAAAGGCGAATTCGCAATGGCTGAGGATCTGATCGAAAAGAAATTCAAAGTCACGAATGAATATGGAATTCATGCTCGTCCTGCTGCATTGCTTGTGAAAGCTGCGGGGAAGTATGAGTGCGATATTTTTGTTGAAAAGGACGGCAACAAAGTGTCCTGCAAGAGCATCATGGGCTTGATGACAATTGAGGGTTACCCAGGCAGTACAATGAAGGTAACGACTTCAGGTGATGATGCTGAGGCAGCGATGAATGAGATCGAGGAATTGTTCGTTAACAAGTTCTACGAGGATTAGTTCCTGTGGCTGAAGCGCACGAAAAAAGAGAAATCACGCTTAAGGGAATTGGTGTATCCCCGGGCATTGCTGTATTTAAATCTCAGCTACTTTCCCCCCATACCGATACCGCGGTTGAACGATCGATCACTCCGGAAGAAATTCCCGTTGAGATTATACGCTTCGAAGAAGCATTGATTGCAACACATGAGCAGATAAAACATATCCAAAAGCAAGTTGCTGTAGTTCTCGGCGACGAGCATGCCAGTATTTTTGACGCTCATCTTTTGGTTGTTGATGATCGTACCTTTATTGAAGACGTTATTCGTGCGATCAAAAAAGATTTAATCAATGTGGAACCCATTCTACATCGGGTAGCAAATCGATATGCGGATATGCTGTCAAAGGTAGAGGATTCTTATCTTTCAGAACGTGCCGCTGATATCCGTGATGTTACTAAACGGATCATGGCTAATCTTGCGGGTGAAACGCTCGATCAAATGGAACAGATTAAAGAGGAATGTATTGTTGTTTCTCATGATCTATCCCCATCCGATACGGCCAGCATTGATCGATCCAAGGTGAAAGCCTTTGTAACTGATCTTGGCAGCTCGACTTCGCATACCGCTATTATGGCCAAAGCACTCGAGGTTCCTGCGGTTGTCGGATTACATAATATTACAGCCGTTGTAGCTACTGGGGACTTGCTTTTAATTGATGGTGCAAAAGGATTGGTGTTTATCAATCCAACGAACGATCGACTTGAGGAATACCGGAAACGTGTCGAGGATCAAGAGCTTATCTTGCTGGAACTTGATACCCTGCGGGATAAATCACCGGAAACGAAAGACGGCTATCTGGTTCCCATCACGGCCAATATTGAGCTTATTGAGGAGTTGGAAACGGTTGGAGCCCGGGGAGCTAAAGGGATTGGTTTATTTCGAACCGAATTTCTTTTTCTTGGAGCTGAAACCCTTCCGGATGAAGAAGCGCAGTACGAGGTCTATGTAAAAGCAGCTAAAAGTCAGTACCCCTCATCTGTAGTGATCCGGACATCGGATCTGGGCGCCGATAAATTGCCCACTGGATTTAAGAATTCTAATGAGTTAAATCCGTTTTTGGGCGATCGCGCGATCCGTCTTTGTCTTTCGCATCCGGAACTGTTTAAACCGCAGTTGCGTGCGATCCTTAGAGCAAGTACGTATGACAATATTCGCATCATGTATCCCATGGTTTCATGTGTACAAGAGATAATCGATGCCAACGCTATGCTCCACGCTTGCATGGAAGAATTGGATGGAGAGGGCGTCGCATATAATAAACAAATTCATATTGGAACGATGATTGAAGTGCCATCAGCCGCCCTGATAGCAGACGTCATCGCACCGCACGTAAGTTTCTTCAGCCTGGGAACCAATGATTTGATTCAGTACACGATGGCGGTTGAGCGGGGAAATGAAAATGTGGCTCATCTTTATAAGCCAACGCATATGGCCATCATCCGATTAATTGATCACGTTATTAAGGTTAGCCATAAACATGGTCTGTGGACCTGTGTGTGCGGTCAGATGGCGGCTAATCCGCAGCTGGTTCCATTGCTCATCGGCTTAGGTGTTGATGAGTTGAGTGTTAGCCCGTCGCAGGCACCCATGATTAAAGATGTAATTCGCAAACTCTATTATTCCGGTGCGATCGAATTGGCACAGAAGGCGTTAGTTTCATCATCGGCAGAGCATATAGAACAACTTTGCCATGACATGATCAAAGAGATTGCTCCTGAAGTACTTGAGTTATCTGAATAGAGCTGATCGGCTGGCTGTCAATTATTTGGATGTAAACCATGTTGTTAAAAGCGTGGTCATAGCGATCCAACCCAACGCTAGATATTGATAGGCAATATTATAAGCGATGGTAACTTCCAGTCGGAGCAGGTCTCTCAAACTCGTCCATTCCGGCGATCCGACTATGACCATCCAGATGCCAATCCCCAGCAGGTTCATGATGTAGATCACCGCATATGAAAATATTCGCCCGTGTTCGTGAATATCGGGTTGATGTTCCGACAGCATGTGGATGGTGAACGTAATATGAAATGACCAGGTAAAACCAATGGCACCCAACCACCAGATTCGATAGGGCTCAACATCGAACGTAAAACTTGTCAGATAGTAGATCGCAATGACTAAAAAAGTGTAAAAAGGGAAAAAGTACGGGGCAAGTGTGATGGCAAAATTAGTCTTCGAGAGTTCAACGTGTCCACCTGTTTTTCCGACGCGAATTTTCCCGATTCGCCCGCCCATCATAAGTGCCCAAAGGGCATGGGTAAGCTCGTGGCCAAGTACGTAGGTACGCATGGGTCGGGGGAGTATAAAATAGATCAACACCCAAAGTAGGAAGCCGATCGGCAATGACCACGCTTCAGAACCACTGGAAACTGCCGACTCCACCGAGGTTTGATAGAGTTTGTAAATCGCAATTGAAATTCCCCAGCAAAGCGGGAGCATACCAATGCCAATGATCATTTTTAAAAACTTCCACATATCAGGCTAAAGTTCTCGTTGTTCAGTTTCGTAATTGCTGTTCCATCTGGGAGGCGTGTCGTTTTGCATTCATGGGTAAGCGTGCATCCAGTTTGGCTTTTTTATAGATTTCGATGGCTTGCGCGGTTCGGCCTTCCCGCTGGTAGTTTCCGGCTAACGTGAAATATGCTTCGGCGGATGCCCCCCCCGTTGCAATAATCGCTTGAAGAACCTGTTCAGTTTCCGAACTACGATCCGCTTCGTTCAGGAAAAAAAGGTAGGATGATGTATAGCTCCAGTTTTCTGGAACCAGTTCAGCAGCCGTTTTTAGCCATTGGAACCCTTCTTTACTTTTCTTTTGGGCAAGCAGTACCCCCAGGTTGTAAGCGGCCTGAGCCATTTGCGGATCGGATTCCAGCGCTGTTCGAAGATGTTTTTCTGTTTGTTCAAGATGTCCTAATTCAGCATCGAGCAGCGCAATGTTGAAATTAACCATGGCATTCTTCGGTTCTATCTTCAGAGCCTTTTTAAGTAGTTCATATGAGTTGGTACTGTTTCCTGCACGGGCATGAACCATGGATGCATTGATAAGGGGTTGGATAACATCATTGCGAAGTTCCAAGGATTTGTCGTATGCCGCGAGTGCGCTTTCGGGATCGCCTTTTCGATCGAAATATATTCCCTGATTATAGTGGGTTGACCAACGGTCAGGCCAAATGATCAGAGAGTTCCAGTATTCAGCATGGGCCGCCTCAAAGCCTTTTTGTTCCTCGTTGGAATAGCCCACCAAATTGCGGTCAATTAATGAGGCTGCAGCGCGAATACGTACGGTGCGGAATTCATCCTTGGTTGCTTTAAGCAGGGCAACAGTGCTTTCGTACGAACTGTCATACTGAAGCGAAGCCGCGGCAGCTGAGCGAACCCATTCATTCTGCGAGCCGAGTTGCTTGCGGATGGGGGACCATTTTTCAGGATGGGGGCAGTTATTCAGCAGACGAAGGATTGCAACTCCAGCTGCTGGATCGCACTTCGGAGTGTCCAGATATACGAGGATTTCGGAAAGTTTTGACCAGTCTCCCGATCGGCAGGCCGTGATGAGGCGACCGAGTTCAAGCACATCGGAACCGGTGTTTTCACCATGCCACTCCTTCACATGTTTATCGGCCCATTCTACATCCTCTTGTTTATGCCCGTTGAAATCGCCTTTAATGGCTTCAGGATTATGGTGGCAGAGGTTGCAGGCATTGGGCGAGCCGAATTCGAGCGTGGCAGCAGGAGATGGGGGGCGAAACGTATGATCGGATCGGTGCATATGCGCCTGAGCGGTCATCGGCATATGGCAGTCGACACAGCTGATCTTGGCTTCGGCCGGATGATGCGAATGGGCTAGAATATTTTCCACCCGTTTGTCATGGCACGGCAGGCAGGATTTATTTGGCTCGTCTTTGAACCGGAACCGGCCACTGGACGTATGGCAATGGATGCACTCCAGCTGACCGGAAATTGCACAGGCATTGGCTTCCCATCCGGTCTGTGTGTAATTTTCACCGAGATCACGTCCGTCGGCAAAGAAATCTGGATCCTCATAGGAGATCACGTCGTAGTGATTGAACAACAATTCGCCTGGGGTAAAGTCGCGGGTCAGCGGCGTCATTTTGGCATGGCAGGGGGCGCAGGTTGCATCGCGCTGCTCGGCATTCAGGTCGCCATGGAATGTTAGCAGTTTGAGGTCGGTCAGTATTTCGCCGTTAGCTGCCGCCTCTTCAGCCGCTTTGATATGCGCTTCTGCCGGGCCATGACACACTTCGCAATTAATTCCCGATTCAGACCACGTAGTGCTGTAACTGTCGGTTTCGGGGTCGTAGTTTTTTCGCATCTGGCTGATATGGCAGTCGTGACAGGCCGTATTGAAGGTGAGTTGTCGATCCGTCCAGTCAAGGGCCTCATCCGTTAACCCATTATTAAAATGTCGCACCATGCTTGCAGTAGAGTCGTACCATACTTTCGTGTGTACGTTGTAGGCCAGCGGGGCGACCTGTAGCTTTCCCTGCTCGAGTGGTACGAGGAAAAAGAAAACATTCTTTCCGCCGAGGGCGTGGAGTACAGGATAGGTAGTTTCAGTCCCTTTTGGATCGGTTTTTATCATGACACCGCCGCTGCCATTCAGTTCAATGATGAATTTGCTGCCTCTAACGTCCATTTTCTGTTCCATAGGAACCAACGTTCGGGCAAATGCTCCGCTGAAGGCCTGCATGGCTTTGCCGTGGTGGGATGTGCTCCAAAGCTCATAGAAGCGTTCGTGACAGGCCATGCAGTCGGATGAACCCACATATTCGCCTTGGTCGGTAAAATCGATGGCGCGGGTTTGTTGTCCAGAAAAAAGAATGGTGCATGTGAGTAGCAGTTTAAATAGATTTGCATTCATAAGATTTATTTAACGACTTGGCAGACTGGATGTACAGCCCTTTCAATGGGTTGAATTGACAATAAGGCAATCGCTTTCTACTGGTTTTGATCGTCAATACACACTATGTTGAGGGGCTCAATGACTGAGAAAAAAACCACTATCCTATTCGACTTCGATGGCACCTTGGCTGAAACTATGATGCTCATTCATGACGTGTTCAATCGCCTTTCTGGAGTTTATGGCTATCGCCATTTCCCGGTAGAGGACATCGAAGAATGCCGGCACTTGAGCGTTCAGGAATTTATAGATCATTTCGAAATTCCGCTGTGGAAAGTGCCACTTATTGCCATCCATGCACGGAGATTGATGCATCGGGATATGGATCAGGTTCACCCTCCGAAAGGGTTGGTGGACGTGTTAACCCAGATTCATGACAGTGGGAACTATTTTATGGATATTCTCACATCCAACCGCCGGAAAAACGTGCTGAAGTTTCTTTCCCAGCATCATATAAACTGGTTCGACGAGGTGGAATCAACACATGCAATTCTCAGTAAAAGGGGACGGGTTGAAAAATATATCCGTCAGAAGGGGCTCGATCCATCCACGTTATATTATGTTGGTGATACAACGGTGGATGTAGAGAGCGCCCATCACGCCGGCGCCAAAACCGTTGCGGTAAGTTGGGGGCTTAATACCCACGAAACGCTGGCGCGGGCAAAACCAGACTACCTAGTGGATGATCCTCTCCAGTTACTCGATGTTTTTCCAGCAGTTTAGCGGTTTCCAATCTTTGGATGGTATGGCATGGCAGATGGGGATAATAAAGATCTCGAGCAAACATTTAGCGATCGTAACGAAACGTTGCGAAGCTTCTACAATTCCAATGCGTTAGAACTGTCAGTCGACGAACTGGCATCGCTTACTCCGATTCTTAATTCATTAAAGGACGATGTTGACCGATATCGTGAGATTGAAAAGATTGCCGAAGGCGGAGAAAAAAAAATTACGCTGGCGCATGATCACCGTTTGGATCGGCGCGTTGCAATGGCCCGGTCCGTGCACAGTAAAAATCCTCAGGATCTGGAACAGTTTTTACGTGAAGCCCGGCTAACGGCTAATCTTGCCCATCCAAACATCATGCCAGTCTACAATATGGGTCTGGATAGAGACGGGGAGCCGTTCTTTTCGATGGAGCTTATTCCGGGTGACAGCCTTAAGACGATCATCAAGAAACTGCAAGAGGACGATGCCGATTTTCGTCGGGAATATTCGATCAATATCTTGCTGAATATTTACATCAAGGTCTGCGATGCCATTGCTTACGCTCATTCACGAGGGGTTCTTCATCTCGACATTAAGCCGGATAATATCCGTGTAGGAAAATTTGGTGAAGTGCTGGTATGCGACTGGGGTCTTGCCCGCGTAATTAACGCACCCGAGGACCCGGCTGAAAACGATACAACCGAGCTGGACGGGGATGTGTTAAATGATATGACCCTGTCTGGAACCATGAAGGGAACGCCGGGCTTTATGGCGCCGGAACAAACGTTGGCTTATGGTAATAAAACGGTAGAAACCGATGTTTATGCACTGGGCGCGCTTCTTTATATGATGTTGACTCATAAACTTCCCGTGGTTGGGGAGTCGGCTAATGAAGTGATTAGAAATACCCGAGAAGGAAATGTGATTCCAATTCAGCGCCGCAAGACGGATCACCATATTCCGAAAAGTCTGGCGGCGGTTTCCATGAAGGCGCTTTCGCTGATGCCGGAAAATCGTTATGACAGTGCGCTCTATATCCGACAGGAAATTGCACGATTTCTGTCTGGTCATCCAACGCTGGCTGAACGTGCCGGATGGATTACAAAAACCTCTTTGCTTCTTCAACGCCATAACCGGGTTGCCTTTTTACTCATCTTCTTTCTCCTCGTGCTCGCCTTTGTTGTAAGTGGAAATCTGCTGACGATCAGTAAGGAAAAGGCCGATGCAATCGCTGCACGAAAAAAAGCAGAAGACAACTTTCAGCTGTATCTGAATGAGCAGCAGCTTGCCCAGTCGCTCGAAGAAGGACTTGGCGAAGCCGTATCATACACCGTTCGTAGTCGAGACTTCGTGAATGCAGCTTCCATGATCAACCTGTTGGAAACCGGACTCAGTGAAAATATAGATACGGTTAAGCGACAAAACCTTTATGAGCAAAAAGGAATTCTTCATTTTGTACTCCAGGAGTTTAGTGCAGCCAATGAAAGTTTTGATGCCGCCGGGAAGACTAGACGAATCGGACAACTGCGGTCTTTAAGTCTGAATTATGCAAAGATTAAACCGGTCGATAAGATGAGATTGAATGACCAACAACTGGCTGACTTATTCAACGAATCCAAAACCGCGAATCAGATGACTCTCTTTTATTTATACTACCATCATTTACGTCGAAGGCCTGCCTCGGCCTCGCCGGAGGAGTATATTCCATTGGCAGGAGCAGTATTGGATAAATTGAACTACACCCGACGCTCGAAAAAACAACCACTTGCTATCACCAAAACAAAAGAGGGCTATCATCTGAAGTTGTCTCATTCCGGTTATTCGGTTTTTTCAATGAATATTATCGGGGTCTACCGCAGGAATGTGCTCTCTCCATTCAAACTGACATCGCTCGATATCAGTCATATCAAATTGGATAGGCTGACTGAATTGAAAGGGATCAAACTGAAAGAGCTCCGGATGGAGGATGTTAAAATAGAAAGCCCGCACCTGCTCCCACGTCAATTGGAGTCTTTTAAGTTGGAACGGGTTATTTTAACTATTAGTGATTATCCCGAGAAAACGATTGCTGAACTCCGAAAAACCATGAAAGTTATTGATGCAAAATCGACGAAGCTGGCTACTCCAGCTCGTCCCGCAGATGCCGGATCTCCTGAATCAGCCGCTCCTTAACACGATTTTTCAGGCGGTAGACAGAATTTTCCTTTAAATCGAGTTCTGTTGCGATTTCTTCAACACTTTTTCCTGCAAGCGTAAGACGAAAAGCGTCAACGGCTTTTCCTGAGAAAAGCGGCGCGATATTTTCCAAGGCAAGATTGGTGAGATGGATTTCCCATTCGCGCTCGGCAATGGTGTCGATCTCGGGAAGTCGGATGGCCTTGAGATAGGTAAGGGTGTCATCTTTGCTAGCCTTTTCCAAACGATTCGCCTCCCGAATTCGTTTGCGAATAAAGTCGGTCACGCAATTTTTAGTTACCGTACTCAACCAGCTGCGAAACCGGTTTATCTTGTCATAATCCATTTTCGGTAAGCTGTTCCACAAGTTGATCAGCACCTGTTGCTGAATATCTTCGGTGTCATGTTCCGAAATGTTCATACTGCGGATGATGGCGTAGATATAACGGCGATACACGTGCACAAATTCTTCCCAGGATTGTTCGTCCTGCTGGTTCTGAACACGCTGGATCAGTGTTGCTCTGGTCTTGTATTGATCTTCTGACGCCAAGGTAAACTCCTGTGCAATTTTGTAGTTAGTGCAAGCTATGGTTAGCCCACTCAAAAAGCAAAATAAAAAGGTTGTTGGCGTGCGAGTTTACTGAGTGCTGAGGGGTCAGATGAGCAATGTCGTAAGATCGTATTTTTTATGCACCGGACAGATGTTGACATTCAAATAAAATACTCCTACAAAGGTAACAGTTTCAGGGCGAAACTGCCTTTATGTTTCCTAGGGTTCCGAACCAACATACTCCATTTTAGTCTTTTCATGTCGGACATTAAACGTAACGCAATTGTGATCGGTATAACCGGGGGGATTGCTTGCGGAAAATCAGAGGTTGGCCGGATTCTGCGGGAGATGGAATATACAGTATGTGATGCGGATAGCCTTGCACACGATCTGATGAGAAAGGGAACTTCAGTTTTTGATCAGATTGTAAGTCATTTTGGTAAAGATATCCTTTCGGATGAGGGTGAAATATCCCGTCCAATCCTTGGAAAAATAATATTTTATAATCCTGATCAGCGGGAAATCCTGAATAAGTTGGTTCACCCGGCTGTTAGGGAAGCCTTAATCGAATGGATAAAAGAAAAGCGATCCTTGGGACAAAATGCCGCAGTTTTAATTCCGTTGCTCTATGAAAGCGGAATGCAGAATCTGGACTGGAATTCAGTAATTTGTGTTTCCAGCTCCGAAGGCGATGTATTCCAACGGTTGGAAAAACGAGGCTTAAGTAACGAAGAAGCGGAATCTCGGATTTATTCCCAAATGGAAGTAACTGAAAAAGAAAAGCTGGCAGATTATGTTGTTCCTAATAGTGGAACATTAGGAGAGCTGGAGTTGGCCACACGAAAAATCGTGCAGGCTATAGTGGGTTGAAAAAGGTAACTATGAGCGACGAAAACGAAGTTGTTGAAGAAATTGTAAAGGCTAAAGCCCCTGCAAAAAAGACGGCCAAGAAAAAGGCCACAAAAAAGACGGCAGTAAAAAAAGAAGGCGAAGAAACGGTTAAAGTTTCCACCGATATCCCCAGCGAACAAACTGCTGAAAAGCCTCCTGAAAGTAATTCGGATACCGCGAATGAAAAAACAGCCAAACAAGATAAAAGGCCTCCTCAAGAGCGGAAACAGCATGACCGTAATCAAGGGAAACACGGAAAAAAGAATCGTGGCGGAAAGAACAATAATCGACGGGAACGCGATCAACCCCCTCAGAATGTAGATAACCTGCCGGCGCTTTCGCTGCATGAAATGCAGGTTACGCCAATCAACGATATTAAAACTCTCGCTGAACAATACGGCCTGCAGGAATACGATGGACTGGGAAAACATCAACTTATTTTTGAGTTACTTAAGTTACATGGCCGCCGCGGAGGACCTTTGCTTGGCGTGGGTGTACTTGAAATTCTACCCGATGGATTCGGTTTCCTTCGTTCGCCGCTGAATAGCTATCAGCCTGCACCGGATGATATCTATGTTTCGCCTTCTCAGATACGCCGCTTTGGTATCCGCACCGGGGACTACGTTACCGGCTCGATTCGCTCCCCGAAAGAAAAGGAACGTTTCTTTGCGTTGCTTCGTGTTGACCAGATTAATAAAGAAGATCCGGAAATGGCGCGTAAACGTGTTCCGTTTGAAAACCTGACACCGCTGTTCCCGGACGAACGTCTGGTGATGGAAACGGATTCAAAGGAAATTTCCATGCGGGTCATGGATATTGTTACGCCGATCGGAAAGGGACAGCGTGGATTGATTGTTGCGCCGCCACGTACGGGTAAAACAGTTTTAATGCAAAAAATGGCGAACAGCATTTCCAAGAATAACCCGGAAGCAAAGCTGATCGTTCTGTTGATTGATGAGCGTCCCGAAGAAGTAACCGACATGCGCCGCAACACCCAGGCGGAAGTGCTGGCGTCTACCTTTGATGAGCCGCCGGAGCGTCACACACAGGTTGCTGAAATTGTGATCGAAATGTCGAAGCGTTTAGTGGAACAGGGGCAGGATGTTATTATTCTACTAGACTCCATCACTCGTTTGGCACGTGCCTATAATACGACTTCGCCGCACAGTGGTAAAATTCTTTCCGGTGGTGTCGATTCCAACGCACTGCATAAACCAAAACGCTTTTTCGGCGCAGCGCGTAATATTGAGGACGGCGGCAGTTTGAGCATTATTGCTACGGCTCTGGTCGATACGGGGAGCCGTATGGATGAGGTGATCTTTGAAGAATTTAAAGGAACCGGCAACATGGAGCTGGGTCTGGATCGTGAATTGGTGAACAAACGCATATATCCGGCGATCAATATCGAACGATCCGGCACCCGTAAGGAAGAACTTCTATTGCATCCTGACGAACTACAGCGCATCTGGACGCTTCGTAAAGCGCTTAAGGATGTGCCGCAGGTTGAGGCGATGGAACTGTTGATCAACCGCCTTAAGAAAACCAACAATAACCTGGAATTTCTAATGACGCTGCAGGGTAATAAATAGACGGATTTCTTGTAGTTTGGAAAGAGCGACCATGCTGGTCGTTTTTTTTTGCCGTTTTGACAGCTCTTCATTTGTTTTGTAGCATGTTGCCCAGAAGAAAGGGGCGCTATGCAAACCACCAAAAAAATGAATGCCATTCTACTCGCTGGCGATCGCCGAGCCAGCATTCAGTTGAGGAGCGATAATAAAGCATTCCTGGAACTCAAAGGAGTTCCGCTTTTCATTCATGTGTTGAAGGCCTTGCGGATGGCCGACCACGTTGGCCTAGTTGTGATTGTGGGTCCCTCCGTCCGTATCCGGGCAGCGCTGGAGGAACATGGAATCGAGTCGGATGTCGTGGTTATAGAGCAGCGCGATAATATGGTTGAAAACTTCAAGGCAGGATATGTTGCCTCGCTTGGTTTTGGAGATGATGTTGATTTCTGGAGTTTGAAAGGGTCGGAGCATGAACAAACACCCGTTCTGGTTGCTCCCTGTGATATTCCCATGCTGCTCCCGGAAGAGGTCGATGAGTTTCTGATGCGAAGCAGTATGCATGATTACGACTATTCCATCGGAATTACGTCAAAGGAGGTGCTTTCTAATTTTCACCCTCAGAAGGAGAAACCCGGGATTCAAATGATCTACATTCATGTTAAGGAAGATCTGATGCGGCACAATAATCTTCATATCGGCAAGCCGCTGAAATTTGATCATCTGGACTACATCGAAAAAATGTATGAGTGGCGATATCAGACCCGTTTGGCCAATATTCTGCGCATGCTATTTTCATTAATGTGCAATGGCTGGCGACTGATGAAGAGTCTTCGAATTTTCATTCTGATGCAGCTTTCGCTCTACTATGATCGCCATGGACACCCAAAGTTTTCTGATCGACTCCGGTATCTGGTCGGGTTCAATTGGTTGGCTGAGGGAATTGGCAATGCGCTGGGAGCACGCGTACAGATTGTTTATACGCATTTTGGTGGGGCCGCTCTCGATGCCGATAATGAAAAGGATCTGGCTGTTATTGAAGAACGCTATGATGAGTGGATGGCACTGCAGCGTAATTTGCGCGTTTAGCTATTCGAGAGATCCTCAACCACAATCCGATTCCCGTGCACTTCCATAATCCGAACCGGGGATTGATGCGGAATATAATCACCACGTGTTACCACATCGATTTTGCGATCACCAAAATAAGCGGTTCCGCTAGGTCTGAGGTCGGAGTGCGTAATACCTTCGAGTCCTAGCAGGTTTGCATTTTCGTCTGTAGTAGCGGCAACGGTATCGAGTATCAGGCTTTTGAATACACGGGTTTTCGGAAGAAACTTTCCTGCAACTACCACCATGATGATTGAGCCCACAAAAGAGAACATGACTTTCAGCAATGGAATGGAAAAAGTTTCTATCTCAAACGAAATGGGTCTCCATGAGCCGGGTAAATGTTCACTCATGGCACTGATGAATGAAACGAAGATAAGCAGTAGCCCGCTGAATCCCATAATGCCAAATCCGGGCGTAATAAAGATCTCGATGGCCAATAACGTTACCCCGAGTGCAAAAATCAGCAGATCTTCCATGCCTGCCAGCCCGGCAATATGATGTCCGAAGAAAAAAAGAAGCAGGCAGGAAATGCCCGCAATTCCAAAAATTCCGAAGCCCGGCGTTTTAAATTCCAGCCAGAGGCCGCCCATTCCAATCATCATCAGGATGGGCGCAATGCCTGCAATTAAGCGTGCCAAACGTTCCGCAGCCGTAACTTCAAGCGTTTTAGTTTCAGCATTTTTAAGTCCGATATTTTCGAGCATTTCGTCGATGTTTTGCACGGTACCATTTGAGAGCAGGGGGTGTTGATCTTCGCCGACGAGTTGTTCGGCTTCGGTATTGGTCAAGGTGAGTACATTTCCGATTTTGCTGATGAGAACATCTCCAACCTTGTATTCAAGGTCTCTGCGAACCATCGCTTCGGCTAATTCAACATCGTGTCCTCCCTGTTCCGCAGCGGAGCGGACGTGGGCGGCCACGTAGGAGGTCATTTTTTCTTTCTCGGCTTCGGGCATATCCTGAATGCCTCCGGTCAGTCCCATTGAGATGGGGGTAATGTCGCCGATCACCGATCCCTGTTTCATATAAATCGATGGCGTTGACAGGGCAATCATGGCCCCGGCTGAAATTGCTTCCTTTTCAACAAAGGTATACACCGGAATGGTGGAATGTCCGATGGCTCCAATAATGGCTACTGCAGAATCGACCCGCCCGCCGGTCGTGTCCATATGTAAGATGATGGCGTCTGCTTTTTTGCGGGTAGCTTCATCAACACCGCGTCTAACGACATAGAGCAGGGCGGGTTCGATCATTTTTTTGATCGGGATAATATAAACCAGCGGCGTATCGTTGGTGGTCTGTGCGTGACCGTTTGAAATCATCAGGGTTGCGATCAGGGTGAATAGGGTTTTCCTTAGCATGAAAGTTACTCCTGTTAATGCAGGAGCATTTTTTTCCACCGGATGGAAAAAGGAAAGGCTAAACTTCCAATGTCTCTAAAATATGCGTATTACATGGATG
Source organism: Pontiella sp. (assembly GCA_036479375.1). Lineage (GTDB taxonomy): Bacteria > Verrucomicrobiota > Kiritimatiellia > Kiritimatiellales > Pontiellaceae > Pontiella. Next base: position 43,406 of record JAZGFK010000140.1, read on the forward strand.
ATGATTCTTAAGGGAAAACGAGCGCTGGTTACTGGTGGAGCTGTCCGAATCGGCAAAGCTATTACAAAAGCGCTCCAGGCTGCGGGTGCTGAAGTGGTTGTTCATTACCGTAATTCAGCCAGGGAAGCCGATGAACTTTCTCCGTTGACTGTTCAGGCTGATCTGTATTTGGTAGAGGAATGCGCCCGGTTAATTGAACAGGCGGGACCGTTGGATATCCTAATCAATAATGCATCGATCTTTACCAAGGATTCGCTCGCGGAATCGACTCCTGAGCGGGTTCAAAATGAGTTTAACATCAATCTGCTGGCTCCGCTTGAGCTAACACGGCACTTTGCTGCGCAGGCGAATGAGGGGGCTATAATCAATCTGTTGGATCGTCGTATTCGCGCCAACGACACGACCTGCCTTCCTTATTCCATTACGAAAAGGGGATTGGAGGAATTGACCAAATTGAGTGCGCTGGAATTGGCACCCCGTATCCGTGTCAATGCGGTTGCGCCCGGTCCGATTCTTCCTCCACCGGGCAGTTCAGCTGAAAGTGCCCGGGAACTGGCGGGAAATATCCCGCTCGACCTTTTGCCAACACCTGAAAATATTGCTGAAACTACGTTGTTTCTCCTGCAGGCGGATTATTGCACCGGGCAGGTTATTTATGTGGATGGCGGACAACACCTTTTAGGAAATGGAGTGTAGAAGCGACGTTCCCGTCGCTTTCTCGTCTGCCGGGAACGCGACGAGGGCGTCGCGTCTACGACGATATGGAGAAGACTATGGATAAAATATTTATACGGGATCTGGCGCTGCGTTGTATTATCGGAATTTTTCCGGAAGAACGGCGGGAAAAACAGGATATAGTCATCAATATTGAGATGCATGCCGACCTGCGCAAGGCGGGGCGTTCGGACAAGCTGGAAGATACGGTGGATTACAAGACCATCAAGAAAGCCATTTTAAAACTGGTCGACGGCAGCAGTTTTGAATTAATCGAATCGCTGGCAGAGCGCATGGCCGATATTGCGTTGGCCGACCATAAAGTGCAGCAGGTGGTTGTGACCATCGACAAGCCCGGCGCCTTAAGGTTTGCCAAAGCATCGGCGGTTGAGATTACGCGGCAGTGCTAGGGGGCTTTATGCGCCCTGTGTCGGCGGACCAGTGAGCTGTGGAGTGCGCAGGGGGCTAGGGCGCCGCTTTAAACTATTTTGCGGGGGTGTTTTAACGCGCAATCAAGCTTTCGCGCTCCAAACAACAACCGTATAAAAAAGGGCAGGCTGAACCGGAACCGCAGCCTATTCGACGGATCCTTCAAATACACCCATTGCGCGAAACTTGTCATACCGATCCTGCAGAATTTCTTCTGCAGACATCGAGCTCAAGGTTTCAAGCTGGCTAAGGATTGCAGCTTTAAGATTCGCTGCCGCCGCCGGAAGATCAGCATGTGCGCCGCCCTTGGGTTCCGGTATGACTTCGTCGGCAAGTTTTAGCTTAATAAGATCGGGTCCCGTAATTTTAAGGGCTTCCGCCGCTTTGTCGGAAAAGGAGCGGTCTTTCCATAGAATGGCGGCACAGCCTTCCGGTGAAATTACCGAATAGTACGCATGTTCAAGAATTAGAATTCGGTTACCGATCCCGATACCCAGTGCGCCTCCGCTGCCCCCTTCTCCGATTACTACACAGATAATCGGTACCTTGATGTTGAAGCATTCCCGTAGATTAACCGCAATGGCCTCTGCGATATGGCGTTCTTCTGATTCAAGACCGGCGTATGCTCCTTTGGTGTCGATTAGCGAGATGATAGGAACGCCGAACTTGTCGGCGAGTTTCATCAGGCGCAGTGCTTTGCGATAGCCTTCGGGGTGCGCGCAACCAAAGTTGCATTCGACGTTAGACTTGGTGTCGCGGCCTTTCTGAGAGCCGATAATCATTATCTTTTTCCCGTCGATCTTAGCGAAGCCTCCCACGATAGCGCGGTCGTCGCGATGAATTCGGTCACCATGAATTTCAATAAAGTCGGTTGTCATGGTATTGATGTAATCCATGGTATAGGGACGGTCAGGATGGCGGGCAACCTGTACTTTTTGCCAGGCTGTAAGGTTGGCGTATATTTCGATGCGGGTCTCGTCGATTTTCCTCTTCATGTTATTGATTTCATGGGAAACATCGATGTCCTGTTCCTGGCTGAAGGCTTCCAACTCCTGAAGTTTGGTTTCCAGTTCCGCGATTGGGGCTTCGAAAGGTAGGCTGAATTGTGCACTCATGAAGTGTTCCTCGTTTCGTAAAATTAGTTTGCGATTATAACGATAGATTTTCGGGGAACCAGATCAAACAGTTCCTCGACATCCTCGTTTAGCATGCGGATGCAGCCGGCACTGGATTGCTGACCAACACTGTCGCGCTCCCAGGTTCCGTGGATGCCGAATCCCGTAAGCTCGGGATGATCAGCAGATTTAATGGCCATCCAGCGTGTTCCCAGCACATTTTCCGGATCACCGTATTCAATCTGCTTATTGTCGGCAGGGCGCGTCCATGGGGGCTCAACGATTTTGTCGATAATGGTAAATTGTACCGCCGGAGTTTTTCCAAATTTTCCGGTTCCGACAGAATAGCGCTTGAAGACCTGGTTGCCCATCATCAGATCAAGCTCATTCCGGGTTTTGGAAACACGGATGGTGAAGTCGCTGTTGAATACGAGCAGGCGGGCTCCCGCTCGAATGGTATCGGTTTCCAGACCATTCATGGCCTTAATGAGCGCGACCGTGGTGTTGTGGTTCTTGGCAATCTTTTGCAGATAATCGCCGGATTGGATCACATAATACTCTTTACCGGGCATCATGAGAGGGGACTTCAACAATTGCATATTCACTTCGCCCAGCATTTTTAGGGCTTCTGCGTCTGGGGAGATGGCCACTAGTTTATCAAGAATGATTTTAGCGTTGGTTAGTTGGCCGCCATCGATTGCAGACTGGGCATCTGACCGTTGCGCTCTGGATTCAGGAGTAGACGCAACGGTTGCAGGTGCGGAAGGAGCAAGGTTCAGCGGTGCCAATGGAGCGGATACGCTCGCCGCAGAAGCGGGGGCTGCAGGCGCTGGCATTTCAGGAACCTTATTTTCAGTTTTCTTGCCCTTGGAGTAAAAAAGGTAAGCGGCAACGAGAACGACTTGGATTAGAATGATTACGATGAAAACGGTTTTCCAGCGACCGTTTCCCCGGTTGTTATAGGAGCCTGCATAAATGGGTTTTGCCATAGTAGATTAACCTTCGTTTGGTACAAGTTGCCCATTTATGCCGAATAGCCTTTTCCGGTGCAATAATAATACGTTTACAGATGGCTGAAGGCAGTTGTTTTGGCGTTTCAATCTTTTTCAATCAGATTTTTTTTAAGCGGTTTTTATTCCTATTGATCAAATTCAGATACACCGCATTTTTGCCGCTATATGTCCAAAATTGAAGTCATGCCTCGTATAACTCACTCAACACACCTCTGTTATAGGTAAGGAAGTCATGCCGGATACAAATCAGAACTTAACGGTTCTATTCTTAGCTTATTTTGTTACTTTGATCGAAGGAAGTGTTTGAGGATTGGGAGATATGAGGAAATTTAATCCATTAATTTTAATGATGGCGTTGTTATGCATGCCATTAACTGGTTTTGCTCAGCAAGAAGACGCCGGGATTGCGCCTATGCTCTCTACTGAACCGATAAAAGAAGCTCCAAGGGCCAAGGTTACTGCTGTATATGGCGTTACTGCGGATGATTATCTGCCTTCTACCGACTCAGTCCGTCAGCACCTTCGACCCAACGTTCGAAGAGCCGCATCCCATCCGAGTTTTGACCTCCCGGACGCTTTTTACTACATTGGCGGCCCTATTTTTCTAATTATATTGCTCCGCGTGTTGGTGATATTTCTGAACGGGTTCGAAGAAAAACGGAAAGAAGAGCTCCGCGCGGAAGCAAGCCAAAGCCCCAATCCCAAATAATCCGACGTGCTGAAACCGCGCCTTCATTGAATACTTCCCCGCAACATGCTCAGAACGCTCAAAATTAAGAATCTTGCACTGGTCGATGATGTTCAGGTTGGATTTAACGAAGGCCTTAATGTAATTACCGGCGAAACCGGCGCAGGCAAGTCGCTGATGGTTGGTGCATTGCGATTGCTTCTTGGCGAACGTGCGGATAAGTCGATGATTCGTACCGGCGAAACATCTTGTTCCGTGCATGCCGAATTCGGTCTCTCAAATTCAGTACAGGTGGATGCCATCCTGGCGGACATTGGAATGGAAACCTGCGATGGCGGACTACTGATCATCCGAAGAATAATCACTGAATCGTCAAACAAAACGATGGTGAACGACGAGCCGGTCACCCTGCAGGTTCTAAAACGATTAGGTGCTGTGCTGGTCGATATGCATGGTCCCTACGATCACCAATCCTTGCTCGACCAATCGGTGCAACTCGAAATTCTGGATGCGTTCGGTCAATTGAATAAAACCAAAGTTGCGTATAGAGACGAATATTCGAAATATCGGGATATCCAGAAGCAGATTGATGCACTTAACTCCGATAACGAGGAAGACCTCGAGCGTCAGATTGAATTTCTCGACTACCGCGTCAACGAAATCGAAACCGCAAAACTTACCGTAGACGAAGAAACCGAAGTGGAGGAAGAGCATAGCGTTATTGCAAACTCCCAGCAGGTAATCGAACTTGCCAATGGTGCCGCCACTGCACTAACCGAAGGAGAAGGGTGCGCGTTCGACGGGCTGGTTTCAGCACAACGGGCACTAAATCAATTGATCAAGCTGATGCCTGAAGCACAGGAATGGCACGATGAAATTGAAAGCGCTGTTACATCCGTTCAGGAAGTGGTCCGTTCAATAGAAAACTCCGCTACCGGAATTGATTCCAGTGCGGAACGGATGCAATGGCTGGATGACCGGTTAACCACATACCAGACCCTAAAACGAAAATATGGATCTACCGTCGAAGAGGTGCTGAAAAATGGGGAAATATGGAAACAACAACTTTCCGAATTACGAGGACGCGACAAAAAACGGGCCGCGTTTGAAAGTGAAAAAGCTGCAATTTTCCAATCAGTAGAAAAGGCCGGGCTGAAGCTGCGCCAGGAACGCGAAAACGTGGCGGATCTGTTATCTGAATCCATTACCAGGGAATTGGTCGATATAGGATTTGAACACGGATTCTTTGATGTGCAGATTAATCCATGCGATCCGGGGCCGTCAGGTATGGATGAAATCGACTTTGGTTTTGCTCCGAATACCGGCGAAGACATGCGTCCGCTTCGCATGATTGCTTCCAGTGGCGAAATTTCCCGTGTAATGCTGGCAACGAAAGCCGTTCTAGCAAAACAGGATCAGATTCCAGTACTGGTATTCGATGAAATCGACGCCAACATTGGCGGCGAAATCGGTGGGGCGGTAGGCCGTAAACTGGCGCAGGTGGCTAAACACCATCAGCTCATCTGCATCACCCATTTGCCACAGGTTGCCGCCTGTGGAACCACACACCTCGCCGTCTCCAAAAAGGTCGAAGACGGTCGAACCTATACCGAAGTGCAGTTATTGGATGCGGAATCCCGTCCCGATGAAATTGCACGGATGCTCGGCGGAAAAAACAGTACCAATGTCACCCTTCAGCACGCGCAGGAAATGCTGGAGTTGTAGCGAAAAGTTTGGAGTGCATAAATCTGGAGTGCGGTGGGAAGCGCAGCGCCACACCGCTTTCAACCCGCACCGCTGTCGCCTTTCAGTTGCCATCGCACTCCAAATTTTAACTCCAAAATGTTACCGCGCAAAAATCATCCCGCACGCTGATACGATCCGTCTTGAAACGGGCCAGCGTGTTAATGAAAAATCGCTCTGCATTTCGCTCAAACCAGACCTACGAACACCACTTATAATTCGATGCATTGTCAATTACACCATGATGCACTGGATTTAGATGCACATAACGAAGGCGGGCTAAATACGACGTCTGATGCGTAATGTGGGAATCCCAGAAATTATGCCATACCTTCCGCCCCGGTATTTCATCCAGACGATTCAGCTTTTTGGAACTATATTCATGAAGACGGGAAATAACATCCGCCAGTGTGGACGGATTATCCGGTGACACAGCAATAAAGTGATAGTGATTTCCCATTATAGCCCAAGCCTGCAGCTGCCAGCCAAACTGAAGGGCATACTTAAATAACATATCCTGAACGAGGGTTAGTTTATCCGGGGAATCCAAAAGAAACTGCTTTTGGTAAATCCCCCCGTAACCATATAAACGCCCTTTTCACCAAAACGATGCATGGGAGCATGCGGCCAATAAGATGCGCTGTCATTCATTTCGGAAGATTACTGCACAGCAGAGAAAAAAGAATAACAAAGTTTGATTTAAATGTGGGTTCATGAAAATTTGGAGTAAAAGGTTTGGAGTGAAAAGCTTGGAGTGCGGTGTGGCGCTGCGCTTCCCACCGCACTCCAGATTATTGCACTCCAGAATTATGTCCTACAGATTATGGCTCCAAAATGAGAGCAATCAGCTCTTTCAGCATAGGGGTGGTTTTTTCTTCATCGAGCAGGGGATGCTGCCCTCGGTATGTCAGATAATCCTTTCCTGTTGAGAGCATAACTTTCCGGTTTCGTACGATAACAGATTTAATTCCTTTGTCGGCGGCTACAATGCGGAGTTCGGCAATCAAGAGCAACCGCTGAACCTCCTTTGGCAATTTTCCAAATCGGTCTTTAATTTCGCGTTTAATCAGATTTATTTCCTGCTTAGTCGCTAGTGCCGACATGCGCTGATAAAGCCTGAGTCTCAGGTTTTCATCTTCAATATATTCGTAGGGAATAAAGGCTCCGTTTTTCCGGTCGCCCGATTTTGGGGAGAGATTCAGGAAATCAAGTTTTACGACCACATCCATGAGCGGCGGTGGTTTCTTGCCCTGCAGGATGGCGATCGTTCGTTTTAGCAGCTGACAGTAAAGATCAAAGCCAACCGCTGAAATATGGCCGCTTTGTTTTGAGCCGAGCATATTGCCTGCTCCGCGCAATTCGAGGTCGCGCAGGGCGAGACGAAACCCGGAGCCAAGGCCGGTATAGCGTTTGATGGCATTCATGCGATCGCGCGCGGCATCAATGACTTCGCCGCCGGGAGTCAGCATCATATAGGCAAAGGCTTTATGGTTGGAACGGCCAACGCGACCGCGCAACTGATAAAGATCCGACAGACCGAACCGTTCGGCATTTTCGACAAACAGGGTATTACAGTTAGGAATATCGACTCCGCTTTCAATAATCGTAGTGCAGAGTAGGACGTCGAAACGGCCTTGCACGAACGCATGCATGATTTTGGAAAGTTCACCCTCGGCCATTTGTCCGTGCGCAACGGCAATTCGCGCTTCAGGAACCATAGCGCGCAGTTTTGTTTCGACGAGATGGATCGTTTTGACACGGTTGTGCAGATAGAAGACCTGACCCTCTCGGTGCAATTCTATTCGTATGGCTTCGGAAATTATTTCTTCGTCATAGGGAATCACATTGGTGTCGACGGGTTGCCGTTCCTGTGGCGCAGTTTTAATGGTGCTCAAGTCGCGCACGCCGGTCATGCTCATATAAAGCGTGCGGGGAATCGGAGTGGCGGTCATCGTGATGACATCGACCTGCTTGCGAAGTTCCTTCAAATGTTCTTTGGCGGTTACGCCGAAACGCTGTTCCTCATCGATGATCACGAGGCCGAGATTCTTGAAGTTAACATCTTTCGACAAAATCCGGTGCGTTCCTATCAGGATATCGACATCACCTTCCAAGGTATGAAAAAGGGTTTGATTCTGCTGTCCTCGGGTTCGGAATCGGCTGACCATATCGATCCTGATCGGAAAGGCGGCCATGCGTTCGGCAAAGGTGTCGTAATGCTGCTGGGCAAGAATGGTGGTTGGCACCAGTACGGCCACCTGCATGCCGTCCATTACCGCTTTGAACGCGGCGCGCATCGCGACTTCAGTTTTGCCGAATCCGACATCGCCACAAAGGAGCCGATCCATCGGGCGTAGTTTTTCCATGTCGCGTTTAAGCTCCTCGGCGGAGGTAAGTTGGTCGGGCGTTTCGGTATAGGGGAAGGCGGCTTCGAATTCGGCCTGCATGGCCGTATCTTTGGAAAAACGGAAACCGCGTTTGGCTTGTCGTTCGGCCTGGGTCTGTAGCAACGTGGCGGCCAGGTCCTGTACGGCTTCCATCGCAGTTTCTTTGTCTTTTCGCCATTTTCTACCGCTTAGGGAGTGCGGCTTGGGCGTTTGTTTTCCCATGCCTTTATAGCGGGTTAGTAGATGCGCCTGTGTGACCGGCAGGTATACCTTTTCGCCTTTGGCATATTCGACGGAAAGCACCTCCATGCTTTTTCCGCTGAATGTGGTTTCGACAATGCCCAGATATTTTCCGACGCCGTGTTCAACGTGTACGACAAAATCGCCGGGCTGGATATCGGCTGCTTCGGAGACGCGATCCTGCTGTTTATGGAATCGCTTAGCGTGACGGGCATGAGCGCTGCGGTTGGTGTGGTAGGCGTAGAAATCGCTTTCGGTTACGATCAGGATTTTACGGATGTGGTCGATCGCGCTTTCGTGCAGAACGCCGTGGTGCAGATCCAATGATTGGAAGCTTTCGAGCTCATCGTAGAGCTCGTGGAATCGGTTGAGGGTTCCCTGAGTCTCGAAATAAAAGTGAACCGTCCAATCATTGGCCGCTTCAGCGCAGCGTTGATCAACAAATCGTCGACGTGCCACTTCGGCGTCTTTCGGATGCGTGTCGTACGAAACGGCGAATAGACCGGTGTCATAGAAACTGAATCCAGTTTCTGCATTGCCGATTGCCGATTGTTGATTGTTGATTGAATCAACGGGATTTACAACGAGCGTGTTTTGGGGAAGCAACTCCAGTAGACTGCACGTTTCGTCGCCGGCAAATCCGAAGTCGAGCTGCGGAAGTTGAATGGTGTCAATCTTTTCGATCGAACATTGGGACTGATCATCGAAGTAGCGGATGGAATCGATTTCATTGCCAAAGAATTCAATGCGGACCGGGCGAGGGGAGCCGGGGGGCCAGCAGTCGAGAATGCCGCCGCGCAGTGCGGCCTCGCCCTGCGAGTAAACTTCAACTCCAAATTCGTAGCCGGCGTCAGCCATCCAACCGGTCAATTCTTCAAGTTTGTGGTCTTCGGCCAATCGCAGGGTCCGAACGGCCTGCTCTGAATGAGCTGCTTTGGGGACTTCCGTTTCAAGTGCCTGAGGGCAGGTGATAATAACGAAGGACTTGTCTTCGGCGAGTTGTTTGACGATTCGCAGGTGCTCGCCAAATACCGCCGGATCTTTTTCCATCGGCTGAAATAGCTGTATAGCTGACTTCCAATCCTTCGAAGCAAGCGTTTGGATTGATTCGTAGAGTCGCTCCATTTCGCGGACATCAGCCGCAATCCATAGAATGGAGCGTTGCAGAATGTGAAAAATTTCCCGGGATAACAGCGCCTGTGCACTGATCGGGGTATCGGCCATCCTCGCAGTTTTTCCGGTAACGCCTATAAGCACCGCCCCGTTAACCCGGGGGGTGCTGTCATGTTCTCTGTTTTCCATCCCGCGAATCTAGGGAAACAAATCAGACATTGGAAGGATGGACTTTATATGGCCTTTCGCTATTATTGCCTGCTCTATGAAACGGGGAAGGGCTGTTATGGCTAATGAAAAAAAACTAAGTGAAATAACGTGGAAGCAGTTCAACGAACTTCCATTGACCGAAAAGGGCGACTATTTTCAAGGTACACCGCCGCATACGCTTATCGCTCAGCAATTTTCGAGGGAGAAGCTTGGGGAACTGTGTACGTTGGCAACGAGGATCAAGCGCATTAATAAACGGCGGGAAGGTGCTAATTTTCTAAAAGGCCTGCTCTCCGATAAACGAGCCATGCTCTATTTTGCGCAACCTTCTTCCCGAACCTACCTTTCGCACAATGCGGCGTGCCAGATTCTTGGGCTGGATACGATGGATGTACGCGATAGTAAAACGTCGAGTGAGGTGAAAGGCGAAACGCCGGAAGATACCATTCGTACGTTCAGCTCCTACGTAGATATGATCATTATGCGCCACCCCGTCGGCGGTTTTGCCGAGCGCGTTGCCTGGATGCTTTCACATACGAATCGGGAAATCCCCGTGTTGAATGCCGGATCCGGTGCGGATCAACATCCCACGCAGGCGTTGCTGGATATTTATACCTTGGAACGCAGCTTTGAAGACATTGGCGGAATTGACGGTAAACATGTTGCCTTTGTCGGCGACTTGCTGCGAGGACGCACTGTGCGATCGTTAGCTTGGCTACTAACGCTCTATGAAGACATGACACTTTACTTTGTTGCACCTGAACCGTTACAGATTGGGCAAGACATACTTGATTTGCTGGATTCAGCCGGAACCAAATATGTCATCACGCAGGACTTTGCATCTGTGATGCCGAATGCTGATGCCATTTATATGACGCGCATACAGGATGAGTGGGACGCCGAAGGAGAGAGCAGTACGATCGATACAACCGATTTCAGTATTGGTGCAGCGCACATGGATATTATTAAAGATACGGCGGTAATTCTTCATCCACTGCCCCGCCGCAAAGAGATCAGCACCGAAATAGATAACGATCCGCGTGCTGTCTACTGGCGCCAGATGCGCAATGGAATGTGGATTCGTGCTGCGCTGATTCTGACGACATTCGGTCGGCAGGATGAAGTAAACCAATATTACGACAACTACAAACCCGGAACGTAATACATGACGATTGAGGCGTGATTTCTTCACGACTCACGCATCACGTATCCCGATTCACGTCTCACGAGGTAACAACATGGAACATTTAATTTCGTTGAAGGAATGGAGCCCTGAAAAAATACGGGCTGTACTAGATTTAGCAAAAGACGTTAAGAACAACCCGGATACCTATCGGGATGCCATGGCGCGCAAAACCTTGCTGATGATTTTTGAAAAACCCAGTCTGCGGACCCGTTTGTCTTTCGAAGCCGGTATGACGCAGATGGGCGGCCACGCAATCTATTACCATACGGGAAACTCGCCGATGGGTAGCGGAAAGGAAAGCATCAGCGATTCCATTAAAACAGCGTCTCGGTTTGTTGATATTATTATGGCGAGGCTCTTCAAGCACGACGATCTGCTGGAAATGGCAGAATATGCAACTGTGCCTGTAATCAATGCGCTGACGGATGACAGCCATCCATGTCAAATTCTTGCGGATCTGCAGGCCATAGAAGAAAAGAAAGGTTCATTGGCCGGATTGAAACTGGCTTATTTGGGTGATGGCTTTAACAACGTGACTCATTCGCTGATGTTCGGCGGAACAAAAATGGGTATGCATGTACGTGTTGGTTCTCCTGCTGGCAAAGAATTTTCTCCGCGGGCCGATGTCGTGGCCGATTGCGAAACCTATGCGGCTGAATCGGGCGGTTCTGTTTTTGTGACGGCCGATCCGGTGGAAGCCATCAAGGATGCCGATGTGGTCTATACCGACTCGTGGATGAGCTACCATATTCCGAAAGATCAGGAAGAGGCCAGAATTGCGAAGTTCATGCCGTATCAGGTTAATAGCGAGTTGATGGAACACGCAAAGCCGGCTGCAATTTTCATGAACTGTCTTCCCGCAAATCGGGGTTGCGAACAAACGGCAGAGGTTATCGATGGCCCGCAGTCGATCGTATTCGACGAAGCCGAAAATCGTCTTCATGCCCAAAAGGCTGTTATTCTGACGCTTTGCGGTGGCTAACTTGTCGGTGGAGGTTCACATGAAAGCTTTAGCTGTTGGAGATTTTAAACGCCATTTTCCCGAAGTGCTGGAAGAGGTCAAACACGGCGAGGAATTTGTGGTTTTCTACGGGCGCAAGAAGAAAAAAGTTGCCGTGTTGATTCCTTACGAGAAATATATTCGGCAACCTGTTGTTCTTGGTGTAGTGGAAGGGAAGGCAACGTATCGAATCAAGGATGATTTTGAGATGACCGACGAGGAGTTTCTCGGTTCATGAAACTTCTGCTAGATACCCATGCGTTCTTATGGGCGCTGATGGAGACTGAGAAAATTAACCGTGATGTGGTTCATGCAATAATGGATTCAGATAATGAGGTGTTTATCAGTTCAATCACGCTTTTAGAAATCGGGCTGAAGCACGGACTGGGAAAACTGGAACTTAACGGAATAACACCTTCGGAACTTCCAGAAATTGCATCGAGGAAGATGGGATTTCACCTTGTGGATTTAGATTCGGAAACCGCTGCAACGATTGGAGATCTTCCCAAGATTCATAACGATCCTTTTGATTGTATGTTGATTCATCAAGCTATTCGAAATGAATTCGTCATGGTTTCAGCGAATAAGCAGTTTCCTTCTTACCAATTCCTGCGGGTTGAAACTTCTCTGGTGAACAAATGCGCATCCTGATCGTTAAAACCAGTTCGCTAGGGGACTTGTTCCATGCGCTACCGGCGGTGCGCCTGCTGAAGCAGGCGTATGACGCGGAGATCGATTGGGTGGTCAATACGGAGTATGCCGGACTCGTTGAATGTTTTTCCGATGTTCGGAAGATTATTCCCTTTCCTCGAAAAGGGTTATTTTCAAACCTTGGCCAGTTTCGGGCGGCATTGCGTGAAGAAACCTACGACTTGATCGTAGACCTGCAAGGCTTGATGAAAAGCGCCATGATTTGCCGAATGGCCAAACGGTCAAAAGGCGCGAAAATTCTGGGTCCGTCATTCCAGCGGGAAGGCGCGCGTTTTCTCTATTCAGCTGTGGTTGGACGAAAAGACAAGAACCGTCATGCGGTTGAAGAAAATATGGATGTTCTCCAGTGGTTGAAGAAATCGACCAATCCAATCGACTTTCCTGTTGAATTTCCCGCCGTGGATTTTCCGTGTCTGAAACAACATCCTGTGGTGGTTTTTGCCCCGTGCTCCCGCCATGCTGCTAAAAACTGGCCGGCCAAACGGTTTGTTGAATTGGGCGAACAGTTGAGTGCACAAATCATACTCGTCGGTGCACCGGATGATCTTGAGATGTGTACCTATATTGAAAATGCTTTGCCGGAAGGTGCGGCGACCAACCTTTGCGGTAAAACAACATTACTGGAATTGGGCGGCGTTTTACAACGGGCCGATCTGGTGGTGACCGTCGATTCGGGGCCGATGCATATGGCTTCGGCCACGGGAACACCGTGTCTGGCAATTTTTGGGCCGACTAATCCGCTCCGGGTGGGTCCCTATGGAGAACAACACCGCGTATTGCGGAATTCAGATGTCAGGAACTATTCCAAAGAGGATTTGGAAAGTATTTGCAAAGTAGAAGTGATTGATGTGGTTAACGCTGCAAAGGACATGCTGGGTTATGAAACTTTGGGATTATGACGCCTTTATTCTTGATCTGGATGGAACCCTGATTGATTCAGGAAAATACCATTCCCGTGCTTTTTCGGATGCGGTGCTCGCACTCAGCGGATATCGGCTTAAGCCGGATGAGCATCTTGAATTTTTTGGCAAGCACAGCACCTGGTTCACTGGAATTTTGAATGACCGCTACGACCTTTCGTTGGATCCGGAACAGGTACTTGCCTACAAGCGTAATCGTGTTCATGAAATATTTGTGGCAGAACCGTTTTCCGGTGCCCGGGAATTTCTGGCGAAGTGGAAAGGAAAAATGCCTATGGCGCTCGCCTCCAATTCTCCGCTCAGTTTTGTGGAGCCGGCATTGCGCGAATCGCGGCTTTGGGATTATTTTGAATGCATCACCACTTCAGACGATGTAGAAAATAAAAAACCGCACCCGGAGATTATTCTCATTACGGCTGAACAGCTGAACGTGAACCCGGCGAAGACGCTGGTTTTTGAGGATCAACTGGTTGGCATCAAAGCCGCTCAGTCCGCGGGTGCCCATGTGGTGGCGGTGGACAACAACCAACCGGTAAATTATCCGGTCGATATCGCCGTTCGTACGTGGGGCGACCTTATGAAATTTTCGGAGATTGAATAGTGAACCCCCAATTGATTGTTTTTGATCTTGATGGAACCCTGATTGATTCGCGCGCGGATCTCACCGCGGGCATCAACCACATGCGACTGCATTATGGACTCGACCCGCTGTCCATAGAAACCGTGAGCGGCTATATTGGAAATGGGGTGCGTCTGCTGGTTGAACGATCGCTGCAGGGAGCGGAGGTGGATGTAGACGAGGCGCTCCAGATAAACAAGAAGTACTATTTTTCACATGCCACGGTTCATACACGTGTTTACGAGGGGGTAGAGCAGGGGATTCCTGCCTTGGCCAAAGCGGGCCATAAACTGGCTCTGCTAACCAATAAACCGGGCGATCCCAGCCGGGATATTCTTCAGCACTTTGGTTTGACGGAGCATTTTTTCGCCATCATCGGCGGAGGTGATATTGAACACCTTAAGCCGGAGCCGGATGGGATTTTAAAATGTTTGGAGCTTTCCGGCGTAAATGCGGCCAATGCCTGGATGGTAGGCGACCACTATACGGATTTGGCGGTAGCAGTAAACGGGGGCATCAAGAGTGCTTTTGTGCGGTATGGTTTCGGAGAGGAGCGGGGGTATAAACCTGATGCATATTTTGCTTCGTTTTCGGAATTGGTCGGGTACTTTGTCTGAGCTATGAAATCATATCACACAAACAAAATCGCATGTTAATTTGTAACTACCTTATGTATGGCTAGATACGAATTTTATTGGATTTGGTGCAGAAGACGTAAAATGCCGATAAATGGCCTGAAATACCACCTTTTTGACCCTTTTCTGTCCTCTGAAAACCGAAGAAATAATATCAATTAAAACCGTCCAAATTTATGGAATCAGGTCAAAGCTATCATCCATGACGAGCTATCCTTGATAGTCACGATAATTATCTTCGACTCTATCCTTAGCAAACATAATTACTAGTACATATTACTATTCTTTTGTGGTGATTATCACCACACAAAAACTTTCATATGATTTGAATTGATGTCATCGAAAGTCGATGACTATCCTTCAACCTGTATAACGGATTGCTATTCAGGTAGTCCAAACAGTTGGGGGATGTATGTATCACTGTAAGATTGTTGGTTCTATTCTGCTTTTCCTCTTGTTAGGCACCGCTTCTTTGGTCGCCCAAACGAATGATATAGAGGCCGCGGTTCTGGATGATGTTTATTCCGTTCAGGATGTGCTCTTTAGAGTTCAGAAGCAGTTCGTTGGCCTCCTTCCTTCTGACCAAATCTATTCTCATGATGATAAAACTGTCTATGCCGTGGAATGGTTGGGCATGCCTGAAAAGCTAAAGAGGAGAATGCATGCAACGATGGTTTATGGTTTCCCGATTTACGAGTTGCGCCTCATTACCGATCCGATCTCACGGGATACTATTTTCCACAATTCACGAAATATAGAAGTGTACCGAATTTCTCAATCCGCTGATAGTTATGACCCTTATGCATGGTGGAAGAACAAGATTGACGGGTTCTCGTATTCGGAGATCGATGAATGGAATCTGTGGGTTTTTGATTATGCCCATACGGGTGTTTCAATCCAGATGGTTCCAGTTTCCCTGCATACCGCATTTATGGAAGAACTGGCCTATCAGGAATCGCAAGAGCAGTTAATGCAATCCATGTCGGTAGCCCCGATGTCCATGATGATGGCTTCCATGTCAACTGGCCCCGAACTGCAAATGGGCATTGATAGCTTGAGCAACGGGACAGTTGAAGTACGGGTCGAATGGGAAAGCACTATCGACAGTGGTACGCTGGAAATTTTCAGAGCTTCTGACCTGATTGCATGGGACTGGCAGTTTGCGATTACCAATATTTCGACATCGGGTTCCACGAATTATACATGGGTTGACACCGATACCAATCAGACCGAGCAGTTCTATGTGACAGGAACGGATTATGACGAAGATAACGACCTCATTAGCTCGGCACGGGAACGCTACCTTTTTCTGACCCGCGAGGATTTATTTGATACGGACGGTGACGGCCTCGGAGGCGGATGGGAAATGGGCTATGGATTCCTTCCTCTTTCAACCGTTGGAACCAATGGGGCCCTTGGCGATGTCGATAATGATGGCTACAGCAATTTGGAAGAACAGCTCAAGGATACGAATCCTAAGAGTCCCGATAGTAATTCCACCACGGGAACGGTAGCTACCATCCGTTACTACTACGATGAGGACGACCGTCTAACCGATTTCTTTGTCGGCTCTGAAACGGCTCAGAAAACCATCCTCACTGCCTCACACAATATTTCAGAAGAAGTTTCGGCCAAATAGTTTAATCAGGGGAACGATAGATGAATTTTAAACAGTCAATATCGCGTTATGCTACCGGACTAACAGCAATGATGATTGCTCAGGCATCTATGGGTGAATGGAAGTTGTCCGCACCGTTGCCTACGCATGAATACGCTCAAGGACGTGGCTCGGGTTCAGCACCACTCACCTTGCAGTCGATGGAGGCTTCCACGTACGGGACAACGGTTACCACCAATGAAACAGAAGTAACGGATGAAATCAGGGCGCTTGCAAGAGCGTTGGATCATGATCCCCTTCAAATGTATGCCTATGTTAAAAATCACATAGAGTATATTCCAACCTATGGCGTGTATGTGGGGGCAACGGGCTGCTTGAAAGCAATGAAAGGAAATGATTTTGATCAGTGTGCCTTGCTGGCTTCACTATTCCGGGTTTCCGGGTATGAATGTTACTATCGAAATGCCGACGTAAACTATTACCGTTCGGATGTCGCAAACTGGTTGCCTCTGCCTGCCGGCGAGCTGGATGGCATTCATTTCAATTGCGGGGGAGACTCCGGGGCGGTATCCGGGTATCCGAATGAAATGTTTGTCAACCGAACATGGGTAATCGCCGAGATTGATGGAAGCGAGGTCGTCTTTGACCCGGCCATTAAAAACTACACCACAAACAATGCCATTGATTTGGCAACAGCGACGGGTTACAGCCTATCCTCGCTCCGTTCGGCAGCATCATCGAACGCAACGGTCACGGGATACAGTGTCGAGGATATGAATCAGACGGCACTGGATGCGATCTTAACCGAATACACGACCAATTTGATCGCCTACATTAAGAACAACTATTCAGGTAGAGGTGTCGATGAGGTATATGGACTCAGAAAGATCATACCGGAAAACATAGATTCATATCCTACGGCCTTACCTTTCAATGCCTACATATATTCTTCAACGGTTACCAACTGGACGCATATACCCACTAATGATATTTCAAGTTTCAGGGTACAGCACCAAGGTATTGACGAGTCGTTTTCCGGGCATGAGTTGGCCGGAAAACGATTATCGATCATGTATGATACCTCGAACGGGAATCGCCCCATTCTCTATTTGGATGGAACTTCCCATGCGTCCGGAAATCCCACCACCATCGGGCAGGAATACGATTTGACCGTTAGTGTGGATGTACCGACGAGTCCATACCACGCGCCGGGTGCCTATGATGATTCAGCAACCCAGTCGCTTAAGAGTGGTGGCGAGTTCGTGATTGTGCAGGATGCCAACACCTCTTCTCCCAAAGTGTTGCAGGATGCCAATAATGAACTGAGCGAATCCATGAACGCCGGACTGCTCAATGATAGCGAAGCGATTGTTGGCGGAGCCTTGGAACTGGCTGCATGGATGTACCGGATGCAGGATTCCGCCCTTACAGAAATTATCTCCCGGCAATGCGGAGTCGCTGGCTACACGATGTACCTCATGGGGGTGTGTGGTCAAAATGATGGCGTTTACATTGATATGCCCGTTGGATTCGGTGCTTCACATTCACCGGATGTGGATAAAAGAAATAAGTACTTCACTATTCGGAACCTTATGGGCAGTGCTCTGGAACACGGAATTTTCGAACAGAATCAGGATATAGAAAGTGTATCTACCATTCGGGTGCTGAACCTAAACGATGCGGATGGGAAAAAGACCTTCCTGGCAGACTCCAACACGTGGAGTACAGTAAGTAGTCTCCTGCCCTTATACGACTCAACATTTAAAACACAAATAGGAACTGCTGTTGCAAACGGAACGGTTTTCATTCTTCCGGAAAATCCCGATGTTCAATACAACGACTGGGAAGGCATCGGCTACATCTCCCTAAACCGTCAAACGAATGGTCAAAGCATGCTCATGGCCATCGAAGGCGGCTATAACGGAGGCACTGGTTCCTACACGGGAACAAAGACCTCGTCTTGGATAGGGTCACTGTTTTCAGGCATCTTTGGCTTCTTTTCCGCCGGTATCGACTTCTTCTTTAGCTTTGATCCGGTTGAGCTGCATACGGGTTATTTTGTATCGGAAACAACGGATTTGGTCGTTGGGAATGAACCGACCCCGCTTGGAATGGATTTCACCCGTTCGTATAGCAGTGGGCAAAAACGCAATGACCATGCGCTGGGCTATGGATGGACGCATAGTCTGGATATGGATATTATCGAACAAACCCGATCCGAGCCTGCACAGGGACAGAGAACGCCGGAAGATGCCGCCGCAGTAATGGTTTACTCCATGGTGGCATCCGAATTAATGGACGGAACACCCGACGTATTGGATTGGTCCATTGGGATCTATGCCAGTGACTGGGCCATGAAGCAGGCGACTCTTAATGCGGCAGTTGTCCAGCTGGGTAAATCCTCGATGGAGTTTATTCGCCAGCCCGATGGCTCCTACACTCCTCCTCCCGGTATCACGCATTCCCTGATCAAGACCAACGGACTCTTTGTTTTAGAGGAACGGCATGGTCTCACCTATGCGTTCAATGTCAGCAACGCCGTAGCCACCATTACCAATACTGACGATAAAACCATGATATTTACCTATGCTGACGACAAGCTATCGGAGGTCAAGGATGCCTATAACCGCACGTTGACATTCGGGTATGCAGGGGATCAGCTGACTTCGGTCACAGATGGCGGACGGACTGTTTCCTATCAACATGATACATCGGGCAATCTTACCAATGTGAATGATGTAACCGGCTTTGACTGGGGCATTGGATACGATGGCGAGAGTCAGATTAAAAACCTCATTGATCCTGAAGGCATTGTTACGGTTCAAAATAACTACAACAGCCTTGGGCAGGTAACCAACCAGATATCATCTATCTCCACGCCGTGGAACTACTATGCCAGTGGCTTCGGTGCAACGGAGGAAGATCCGTACGGCAACAGGACAACCTATTACTTTGACGGCCAAGGCCGAGGTCTGGGAATGCTCAATACCCAGAGCAACCGGACATACCGGGGTTTCGATGCGCAGGGCCATTTAACCACAACGGTGAATGAAGCGGGCGTTACGAATATTGCCGTATACGATGCTAATCATAATCTACTCATCCAGACTAACGCCTTGGGGACTTCCGAACAGGTTGTGAACGGGTATGGATATGATGCCGAACACCATTTAAGGTTTGTAACCAATGCCGTTGGAACCGTCGAACAAACGGTTAGCGAGCTTACCTATACCAGCGAACATAAAATCAACACGGTCACGCTCGCCAAAGGGACTTCATCCGAAACCGTCACAGACATTGATTATTATACCGATGCGCTCAAGAAAGGCCGTTTGGAGCAAAGAAGCGAAGGAAACGGAAAGCGGATCACGACCTACAGCCAGTATGATGCTTATGGCAATGCCGAGTTGGTTGCTTCTTCCGGTATGGGAAACATGACCTATGATTACGATTCGCTTGGAAATCTGAAAACAGCAACGCTTAACGGCAAGACAACGGAATATGAATACGATGAGCGCAGGCGGGTGAAAAAGACCACATACGGGAAAGGGTCGGCAGATGAAGTATCTACATCCCGAACCTTCCGGGACAACGATCTATTAAAAACAACGACCGATGCCAAAGGAGAAACGACGAGCTATTACTACACCGATGCATACAAGCAGGCCGGGGTTGTTTATCCCGATACATCAAGTACAACCAATATCTACGATGATGCGAGCAGGTTGGTTCGTACAGTTGATGCGGAGTTGAACGAAACAATACTCCAGCTGGATAGCCTCGGACGTGTGACCAACATTGTTGGGGAAACTACGACCGCATTAGCTCAATACGATGTAGTGGGAAATCCTACCAACTCTGTCGTTGATCCTTCCGGTTTAGCCCTGCAAAGCCGGTTCACATACGACGCTCTCAATCGTATAACGCACAACTACAGACCGATTGGCCATGAAGAATATGAAATTGATGCGCTCGGTCGCACTACGAATAGAGTGGACGCCGCTTCCAAGAATTGGAAAACCGAATATGACGAACTCGGTCGAATGAAGAAAAACTTCCGGCCCTCAGGCAACTACGAAGAGTACGGGTATGATGATCTAGGTAGTCGTACGCACTTCTGGAATGCCGAATTCAAACCCATGTACTTTGGGATGGACGGACAAGGTCGGGTAACGAACATCACCAACGCCATCAACAATGCCACAAGTTTTGACTATAATCTTTCAGGCAACCTGTCCCGACGAACCGCCGCCGATCTAAAGGTAACAGACTATGGTTATGATTCATTGAATCGGTTGACTGCGATCACCAACGAAAGTGTAGAGGTTGCCGCATTCGATCATGATGATAATGGTAACGTTATGAGCCTAGAGAATGACAATACAACGATCACACTTGGTTATGATTCCATGAACCGGCTGACGGCCTCGACCCAAACCGTCGATACTGCGACTTCCATCGTGGGCTATCAGTATGACCTCAATGGCAACCGCACGCATGTCACCTATCCCGGCAACACAAACGCCATGTATGACTACGGAGATGATAACCGACTAGACTCCGTAGACCTTTCGGCATTCGGAGTCGCTACGGCAATTACTTTCGACTATGACGGTGCCAACCGCCTAACCAACATTGTCTACCCAAATAGTGTTAACTCGGCGTTTGGGTATGATGACAATGGACAGGTCACCTCCATTAAGCATGGCGACTTCGTTGACAAGGAGATCCATCGTAATGCACTCGGATTCAAGCATACCGAAACCATTGATGCCGGACTGAAACCTCTCGCTCCATCTACCTATCGAAGCATCAAAACCCACAACGATGCCGATCAGCTAACTGCTGAGATCGTTACGGAGGGAACCAACAGCTATACCGTTTCATATGGTTACGATGCCAATGGCTGTATGACTTCGTCAGTGTCATCCGTGCAATCACTAGGCTACGAATACGATTATGACAATCGCATAACATCAGCTACAGGAGTTGAGTATATTTATGATGCTTCCGGAGCACGTGTAGGCCGAATCAGTGGAACAACCACCAACTATTTCGTGATTGATTATACCGATGGACTTAAACGTCCATTGGCCGAAATGGATGCATCGGGGAATCTTACCCGCTACTATGTCTGGTCGGGTATGCGGTTGTTATGCCACATCGAGTCCAATGGCGATGTACTCTACTATCATTCGGATGAACTGGGCTCCACACTCGCCCTCACAGATGACACAGGTTCCGTTACGGATGAGTTTGCCTACATGCCCTATGGCTATGCAACACACACGGCACATGCAGGAAGCGTCGATACACCCTTCCAATGGCTTGGCGGATATGGGGTTTACTACGACTCGGTTTCCGATCTGCACCTAACCCTGCACCGGGCTTATTCGAGTAAACTCAAACGCTTCATTCATCCCGATCCGCTCGGCATTGACGGTGGTGTTAATGTTTATGCCATGGCCAACATGAATCCACTCGCATTTGTTGATCCCTACGGATTGGAACCTTGGTTTGGTGGTGGCGATTTTGGAGGGGGAACTGATCCCGGCGGCGTAGGTGGTCCGGGAGGCCCGGAGACGGGTGGAGGTGTAATCAGCCGGGGCATTTCGTATGTGCAAAATGCACTGGCAAGCGTTGGAAGTGCGATTTGGTCGGGAGCAAGTTTTGTTGGTGGAGCTGCTTGGGATGCCACTACATTTGTTGGCGGTGCGGTGTGGGCTGGGGGTAGTTATATTGTTGATGTTGGACGGAGCATTGGAAGATCGGTAAACCCGGTAGCTATATATAGATTTGCCCAGAATGCTTCTGATAGAGAAGATACTGGAAGTCCAACAGCTCATGAGCATTCCGCATTTGGATATGGACAGTATGTTAATAACAAGGCGGTGGCTCAAACCGTTAGAACGGTAAGTGAATTTGTATTCCAGTTTCCGGTATATACCACGCAGGATCTATTCTCCCGAGCATTTTTAGGGGGAGCAGGGCCATATCAGCCCTATATGTGGAGTACGGAAAATGGAGGGATATTGGACTCTTTCCATGATATTGGAATAACAGGAGATGGTGCCAGTGCAGGCCCTGGAGCTACGAACCCCTATTAAATGGAGGTGTCATATGAAGAAGTTATATATTGCTGTTTTTTGCGTCTTGTTTTTAGTTTCAGTGTCAAAAGGAGGCTGGCTCTACTTTTCAGAAAAAGAACTGGCCGAGTATGCAGAAAACGGAAACAAAATTGTCCAAGCACTTAAGGGATACCACAAAAAAGAAAAGCACTATCCTGAAAAACTGGAAGAGTTGGTGCCTGAGTATTTAAAGGAAATTCCTCTTTCGAAAGAAGGGGATGGAGAATCATTCATCTATTACAAAATTCCAGAAGATGACCCCAAAAAAGACGAGTATTACTATGGTTTTTTGCTTTCCGTCTTTGCGGATAATTGGCGCATGCTTTTAACTCCTAGATCGGCTAAGCGTTTGAACTACAATCCCTCTGAAAAGTACCCTCTTCGCAAATGGACTAAACCGAGAAAGTTGATAGGCAATTGGTCTTATGCCGTTAGCTACAGAAGATATGGCGATCCCACAAACCCAATGATTTTAAAAGATGGGAAGCCGATATTTCTTGATGAATAGCCTATTCGAGTAAGCTTAAACGATTCATCCATCCTGATCCACTGGGCATTGACGGTGGTGCTAATGTATATGCCATGGCGAACATGAATCCACTTGCATTTATTGATTCATACGGACTGGAACCTTGGTTTGGCGGGGGCGATTGGTTTGGAGGAGGTACAGATCCCTGTGGTGTAGTCCGGGAGACCCGGAGACAGGTGGAGGTGTAATCAGCCGGGGCATTGGGTATGTTCAGAACGCATTAGCCAGCGTCGGAAACGCAATCTGGTCAGGGACAAGTTTTATCGGGAGCGCTGCATGGGACGGAATTGCATGGACGGCTCCCCGTGTTTGGACTGCACCCAACACCGCCCTTGGATTGGCATGGGGTGGGCTTGGATATGTTGCTGGGGGTTTGCCGGGAGTTTCGATGCCAACTGTAAGTGTTGCCGACCACGTTCATGCCGTAGAGCGTTTCCACGCTTTGACTGTATAAATCGGGTCGGATTTCCACGCTCTGATCGTAAAGTGTTCCCGTAGCGGTCGTATGATTTTATACGACGTCGCG